>CATPCJ010000506.1 GCA_955652915.1 uncultured Bryobacteraceae bacterium | reverse complement strand
CCGACGACGCCCGCCAGGGGCAACATCATCTGGATCGTTGGATTCACTTCGGTGGCGAGCCGGCGGAACTTCTGCACGGCGCGCTGCTTGTCGATCTGATATCGTTTCTTCATAGCGACTCTCCTTTTTCCTGCAAGAAAAATTTCCCTGAGGGTATCACGCCTCGGGGAGTTGAGAGTCGCTACTTTCTACGGATTACCGGGCAATTTCCTTGATGATCGTACCTAATGGGAGTTCCTCCACAACCTTCCCCCCTTTCTCGAACTTCTCCAGGTTCGCTTTCGGGCTTCGAGCAGAGCTTCGATGGCTCCAGTTCGTTGGCGGCCCGTCGAATCGGTTTCTAAGTGGACCAAGTTGCAATCAATCTATCATCAATTTCGACTTCAGAATAGACACGCTTGCAAGTTGGACATTTTGCGGTGAGTGCGTTACTAACCGTGTTCTTACCGGCACTCGTTTCTGGTCCAAGTTCGACCGTGATTGTGGAACCGCATTCATCGCACTTAAAGACACGCTCTGTCTGCATAAGTCTCGCCTTTCTTCGTCCGACCTCCAGGTTAGACCATGCGCTCCGAGGTGGCAAGAACATCCTTCATTCCAATGCAAGTAAAATCGGAAAAAAAACTGGGCAGGAACTAGGATTTGGAGCGATAATTAAATTATTTTCACCATACGTTTCGAAGCGTACGCTAGCGCGGTCGACGCAGAAAGAGCGCCCATGCAAACCGCTCCCCATAAGCCCCAACCCTCAAGGCGACAAATCGCGGCCATTTATAGCAGCACAAACTTGGTGCGCGGACTAATCGGCCTGCTGTGCGATACTTGGCGCGAGGAGCCAATGCGCCGACTTGCGTTGTTGTTCTTATCTCTACTGTTCATGACGTGCCTTGGGCTGGCGGAATCCACGGAAGAAATGTATCGGCTTGTAAGCAGCTAGCAGAAGCCAAAGTCGACGAACACCGAGTGCTAGTTCCCCTGGATTTTGACAGCGGCAAGTGCTGGGGAGTATTCATGACATTGCAGGGCGTGACCCATCTTTATGCTCCGCCCCGCAAACAATCCATCTTCCCTAACATCTGCGCACCTGAGAAAAGTTCACTCACTCAATACATAGCGATCTTCACAACATACGCACGAAGAAACCCACAGCAACTGCATGAGGATTTCGTCGTCGTCGCCATCCAAGCGCTCCAAGAAGCGTTCCCCTGTAAAGGAAGTGAATCAACCCGCTTTTAGCGAACTGACAGGGGCTGGACCTGCTGGGGCTTGGGGCTGGGGATGTCAGGTAACGGGAGCCTTGGGTGGTTCGTCTCTTTAGTGAAATGTTTGGGCGACTCGGTTTCTTATTGATAATTGCGGGGCTGCTATCGGGCCAGCAGGTAGCAATGCCGCTGGCTACTTTCAGCGGTACCGTGCACGGGGTTTCGAGCAAGCAGATTACTGTTGAAAATCCCGATGGGAACCTGGTGGACTTCCAAGTCAACAGAAAAACCCGGGTGTTGCGGGGTAAGAAGGAAATTTCGATTTCCAAGCTTGCGACTGGGGATTCGGTTACGATTGATGCCCGGCAGGAGCGGGCGCGGTTCGCGCTGATCTTGATCGCGGTTACAATTACCGCTCAGTGATGCTCACCTTGGACCGAGACCCGATTTCAAATCGTGCAGGACGCTGAGCAATCCGGGAACTAGCGTCACCACGAACAGGACCGGAAGAATGAACAGCACTATGGGGAATAGCATCTTGACGCCGGCCTTGGCCACCATCGCTTCGGCGCGTAGGCGGCGGCGCATGCGCAGCGCATCGGCGTAAACTTTCAGGGCCTGCGAAAGACTGGTGCCGAAGCGCTCGCTTTGCACGATCATGGCCGAGAGCGACTTGATGTCTTCGATGCCGGTCCGCCGCACCAGTTGCTGGAACGCCGTGCCGCGCTCTTGTCCCGCTTTCACCTGCATGACCACGGTGGAAAATTCGGCGGCAAGTTCCGGGTAAATAAATTCCATCTCCTCGCTCACGCGCAGCATGGACTGATCCAGCGCCAGGCCGGTTCCCAGCACGATGCCCAGCAGGTCGACCGTGTCCGGAAGAGCTTCCTGCAGCTTGCGGCGATATCGTCTCACCATGCGATGCAGGACTTGCGGGGGAATCAGCCAACCCAGTATCAGCGCGGCAAGCAGGCCGCCGAGCTGCGTGGTCACGGGATTGCCCCACTGAAAATAAAGCATCAGGCCCAGTGCTGTAAGCAAGAAAAGCAGGTGCCCGAAAATGTACCAGGCCAGTGCCTGCTTGCGTCGAATTCCCGCTTGCGCCAGCTCGCGCTCGGTGCTCCGAAGCCAATCTTCACCGCCGGGAAACAGGCTGATGAAGTATAGAAAGCTGTTCAGAACGCCGCCGCCCTTGCGCCTGGCCGCGCGCACCGAACTCACCATGGCATGATTTTGCAGCTCTTCCAAGCGATCCCCCAGCGGATCTTCCTGGTTGCGGAAGAGCAGGAATCCGGACCAGAGCAGCACCACCAACGTCGCGAAGATGAGCACGAAGGAGAGTATGGGGATCCACATAGAATCAGAACCTCGGGCTCGCAATCTTTCGGATGATTAGAATTCCGACGATCTCCGAGATGATGGCGTAGGTCAGGAACTTGCTGCCAACTTCGTCGGTGTAGAGCAGGCGCAAATACTCGGGCTTCAAAAACCAAAGGCCGATGGCGAAGACGATGGGCAAGGCGCACAGCAGTCCCGCGGAGAATCGTTGCTGCGCCGTCGCGGCTTTCATTTTGGCGGCCAGATTTAAGCGCTCTCGAATCAGCAGGGTCATGTTCTCGAGCACTTGAACCATGTTGGCGCCGGTCTGCCGCTGCAATATCAGGCCGGTGACGAAAAATCTGAGATCGATCAGGGGAATGCGCCGGCCCAGGCTGCGCAGCGTATCTTCAACCGTTGAGCCCAGCGCCAGTTCTTCCACCACCTTGCGGAACTCCATTCGGATGGGATCGAATGTTTCCTGTGCAATAGTTTCGAGCCCGCTATGGATGTTGTGCCCGGCCTTCATCGAGCGATTGAATAAATCGATGGCGTCGGGCAGGTTTTCTTCGAATTTCCGGAGGCGGCGCCGGCGCTTTACCAGAATATAGGCGATGGGCAACCAACCTAAAATCAAGGCAAATAGCAGACGCAATACGATTACGCTGACGCCCACGAATTCAGCGACGAAGTACGTGCCAACCGCCAGCAAGAGCGAAAACGCGAGAACTTCGGCGGCGCGATATTTGAGATTCGCCTGCTCGATGCAATCTTGAAGCCCGCGAGTCAACTTCACCCACCCGAAAAAATCTCCGAGGAAGGCTAACGCGCCTCGCTCCTGGCGGCGAAGCAAATCGGGAGCCGACCTGGAACGGGCTCCGCTACGTATTCGGAGCTCACGCAAGCGCCCTGCCAGCACTTGCTGCGATTGCCGCTGCGGAACCACCACGGCATAGTACGCGGCGCCCGCCAGCGCCCCCGTGAAAATCAAAAATGCGACTAAGAGAAACATAGAATCGCGGCTACTTGTCCTTGATCTCGTACTCCTCGCTGAAAATCGATTGCGCCAAATGAATGCCGTAGGACTTCAGGCGTCCTAACGTGAGCGGCTTGTATCCGGTGGCCGCGAATTTTCCTAGAACCTTGCCGCGCGGACTTAGGCCGGTTCGCTCGAAAGTAAAAACATCGTGCATCAGCGCCTGCTCGCCCTCAACGCCCCCGACTTCGCTGATGCCGGTCACCTTGCGCGTGCCGTCGATCATTCGGCTGGTGTGCACGACGATTTGGATCGCGGACGTCAGCATCTGGCGGATCACTTTATCGGGAATATGCTGGCTCGCCATCATCACCATCGTCTCCAGGCGTGAAAAGGCGTCGCGCGGTGAATTGGCGTGCGTCGTCGTCATGGAGCCGTCGTGGCCGGTGTTCATGGCCTGCATCATGTCCAGCGCCTCAGGTCCGCGGCACTCGCCGATAATAATGCGGTCCGGCCGCATACGCAACGCATTGATTACCAGATCGCGCTGGTTGATGGTGCCCGCACCCTCGATGTTCATCGGCCGTGTTTCAAGCCGCACCACGTGCCCCTGCTGAAGCTGCAACTCGGCGGTGTCCTCAATGGTGACGATGCGCTCCTCTTCGGGAATGAATCGCGAGAGCGTGTTCAGCATGGTGGTTTTGCCCGCGCCGGAACCGCCCGAAATCACGACGTTGAGACGCGCTTCCACGCAGCCGCTCAGATAGTCGAGCATGCCGGTGGTCAGGGTTTCATTCTTCAGCAGGTCTTCGGTGGAGAGCAACTTCTTGCCGAAGCGGCGGATGGAAAGCACGGGACCGATCAGCGACAGCGGAGGAATCACGGCACAGACGCGCGAGCCGTCGTCCAGACGGGCATCCACGATCGGCGACGAATCGTCGATGCGCCGGCCGATATTGGACACGATTCGATCGATGATCATGCGCACGTGAGCCTGATCCTTGAAGCGGACGTTGGTCTCCTTCAATTGCCCGTTTCGCTCGACGTAGACATTGTCGAAGCCGTTCACCAGAATGTCGCTGATGGTCGGATCTTTCAGCAGCGGCTCGAGCGGACCCAATCCGAACACTTCGTCGAGTACTTCTTCGATCAGACGCTCGCGCTCGGTCACCGTCATCGGAATGGATTCCTCGGCGATCAAGCGCTCCACAACGTTGCCGACCTGCTCCCGGACCCCGTCTTTGTTGAGGGATTTGAGTTGATCGGGCGAAAGTGAATTCAGCAGCTTGGCATGGATCTTCGATTTGACGGTGAACCACCGGTCCGCGCCGGCGGCCGGCCGCGTCATGGAGCGGGTATTGGTCATGCCGATTTGGCTTCCGCAATCTTGGCGCCGGTGGCCTTGTCCACGAAGGCGCGGAAAATGCGGTCGAGATCGCCGGCGGCCTGGCGATCGGCTACGAAAGGCCGGCCACGATTGATCGCGGCCACCACCGCGGGCGAATCCGGTATTCCGTAAAACACCGGCTGGTTCAGCGTCTGCTGAATCTGCTCCAGCGAGGCGGTGTTCGGCCCGTGACGCTTCTGGTAGTGGTTCACCACGACCTTGAGCTGATCCTGGTTGAATCCCATGCGCATTAATGCGGCAACGTAGCGCTGGGCGTTTCGAATCGCCGGGAAATCCTGCGTGACGACCAGGAAGACGGTGCTGGATGTCTGTAGTGAACCGAGCACTACCTCATCGATAAGAGAACGTCCGGCGTCAACCACGATCGATTCGTATTTTTCAACCAGGAACGTCGCGAATTCGCGGAACATCGGCTCGGTGAAATGCGCGCGGGCGTCCAGCGAATCGGGCGGCCCCACCAGGAAAAAGCCCAAGGGATCGCGCGTGACGAATCCTTCAAACAGGGCCTGGTCCATGCGGTCCAGATTCTCGCCCACTTCCTGCAGCGTGTATTGCGGAGCCGCGCTCAGTTGCATGGCGACGTCGTTGCCGGTCCAATCCAGGTCCAGCAGCACGGTTTGTTGCTTGCGCTGCGCCAGCACGCTGGCGAAATTCACGGCCAGCGTGGTTGTCCCTACTCCGCCCTTGGTGCCCAGGAAAGAGTAGATCTTCCCTAATTTGCTGGAAGCGACAGCGGCGCGGCGGGGCGCCTTTTCCAGCCGCGCCATGGAATCGCGGAAATCGGTTCGACGCATCGGCTGTGTCAGGAAATCGTTGGCTCCAGCGCGTAGAGCGGCGATCACGATCTCGCTTTCGGCCGAGAAACTGGAAGCCATCACGTACAGGTCCGGCGCGGCCTGCGTCACTCTCTCCAGCGCCTTCAGGCTCGCTTCCGTATCGCCCCCCAGATCGATCATCAGGGCCGCTTCCGGATTGCGCTCCAGATCCTGCAGAATGCGGATATAGAGGTTGGCGGTGACCTCCTGATACTCGGCGATCACCTTCGCCGTCGGTACATTGAGCAGGTTCTCGCGAACCATTTCACGGAAGTGATCGTCGGATGAAGCGATGAGCAAGGAAATGGACATAAGAAAATCCTAGGGCAGGCAAACTCCGGAATCCGGGTCGCAACCCGCGCTCTCGACCGGCATGGAAATTTGAAAGTCGGGGATGGGAACGGGACGCAGACCGAGATAACCGACAAAACCGCGAAATTCGTAATTGCGAACTTGAACAGTGACCGTATCGGGAATGCAGGAGGTTCCGCAATCGGCGTCGCAAGAAAAGGGAATCAGCGCGCCGCTGGCCGGATCCCGGGAGAAATAACTCACGTTGATCTCGGCGGGTCCACTCTGGAACTGCTGCTGATCGGTCATGGGCGGTACGTGGGTCTTCATGAAGTTCAGAACGTTTCCACTGTCGGATTGCCAGCAGTGAGTGGTGGCGTAGCGGGCGCCTTCCCGCGTAAAGTCGGCGACGCTGTGCCATATCCAAAGCAACTGCGCGACGTAGATTATTCCGAAGGTCATCGGGATCAGGAGGCCCGCGGAGACGAGGGCGTATTCCACGGTGGCCTGGCCGCGCTGTGAAAACGTGGCGCGGCCTCTCAGGCTGCCGCATCGAGACTCGTCTCGATGCCCGGCGCAACAAAGAGCCTCGAGACGAGTCTCGAGGCGGCAGACACGAGTGTCCGCGCCACGGAATTTCATCACGTGCCTCCGTAGGGAATCCGGACTTTCGGCTTCAGCGGAATCGGATCGGCGGGGAGAAAAAGAATGTGCGGCGTTACTTCATAGCCGTTGGGAATCGAGACCGCGATGAAATCGGGCGGCAATCCGCCGGTGGACGCATCGCAGCCGCTGGACGAGCAGTCGCATTCGGAAAGCGTGCCAGCCTGCGCATCCAGCCGCTCCGCTCGAATGGCGATCATGTCGGCCGTCAAATTGGAAATGATAGCCGTCCCGCCGGCATCGGCGGCGCCGGTAAGCGCGAAATTCTTGGCGGCCAGGATGGCGGGGTCGCTCGGATCGCAGAAATTTGTTCCTTGTTGGGTCCCCAAATAACGAGCCAAGGAATACAGTATCTTGTGCAGCGTGTAATAAGTGTACGTGATCTTGGCGATCTCAACCGTGCCCAGCAGCAAGACGAACAAAAATGGCAAAACCATCACCGTTTCCAGAGCGGCGGATCCACGGCGCGGAATTCTCATTGATGGATGACCACCTTTCCCGGGCCGGAACCGATCTGGCAGCCGTCAAAACGTCCTTGTTTTAGGGGCGCAACATTGCCGGCATACAGCGCCCGGAACCGGCCGTTAGCATCCGCGGGACTTAAGTCGATCGCGTTTAGATTCGGGTCCACCAGGAACTGCCGGAACCCGAGCACGGTCATGCTATTCGGATTCAGCACGTCCACGATCGACACGGTGACAATCCTGCGTCCGTTTCCCGCGTACGATGCGTAGGCGTCGACGTCGCTGGTATCCGTGTCCGGCGTGTAGATGGAGGTTAGCGTGTCGATCTCGGGAACGCCGGCGCAAATGGCCGGCGCACTGGCTTCCAATCGCGTGGTCAATCCGCACAAGGCCGCTTGCACCACTTGCGGCACGGCGGGATTCGCGCTGCAGGCGAGGGGCGCCGCGTTGGTCCAGACCTGTTCGGTGGCATTGATGGAGAAGCACGATAGCGCGCCGTTGGTGCTTCCCGGCATTCCTTGAGCGCCCATGCGAAAGAGCTGCGAGTTTTCATTGGTGAAGATAGCGGCGTTGGTGTCCAGGCGATTCAGGATCAGATACCGCATTAAGCCGGCCGTTCCGGGGAGAAGCGCCGGCGTCGGGTTCCCATTGCAGTTGTAGACGAACGTGTATTTATTGTCCCGGACGAAACCGAAATCCACGGTGTCCGCCTGATCGAGCGCCGCCACGGTGAACGCTTCTATTGAACATGCCGTGCATAATGGCGCGCTGATTCCGGCGACGGCGCGCGCGGCCACGGTCACTTTGCGGCCCGTGGCGAGAGGCAGAAAACTCCAGAATGTCAGCGGCACCTCGCCGTTCAACGTGACCAGTGCGTGGCGGGAGTTTGCGCCGCCGCCTCCGCCGGCCGCATCCGCGCCGAGCGCGTCTTGCAGCGTCGTGAAGTAGGAGGGATCGGGAGCGTCGCTCGCGAGATTACCGCTGCCCTGTCCAATCACTATCGATCCGAAGTGGTACTTGTTGCCGAAGCCGGTGGAATTATCGAGGGTCAATCGCGACGCATCGTTCGCGTCGGCGATGGCTTGGTCCGTGCCGATCAATCGTTGCGCGGCGGCAAGCGCCATCGCATTCGCGGCGGCCTTCAGCTCGCCTTTCGCCAGATAAAGCTGTCCCAGGTCGATCGCGAAACCGATGAGTCCGAATAAAACGGGCACAAGAATAACGAGCAACTGCACAGTGGTAGCCCCGCGCGTGGCGCGGACACTCGTGTAGTGGAGCTTGGACATCCTAGACTTTTCATGTTGCGCCGCGGCCTTTTTGTAATCTTGTTCAATGGTGAGGCAGGTTGGTAACCTGCGGCCGATTGGCAACCGGCCGTAAGTAATTCCGGATTCAACACCAGGCGGATTACAAATCCGCGGCAGGATGCCATCCTGCACCACATAAGAATGTCCAAACTCCAGGGCTTCGAGGCTCTTTCCGCCGCCGGGCATGGAGATGAGTCTCGATGCGGCAGCCTGAAGGCCGCGCCACCTAATTATTCGGCTTTGGTTCCTGATGCCCACGAGGTCCTACAAATTCCGGTTGTTTCTGGGCCTTGGCCCCTTTTTTCTTCGCCTTCTCTTGCTCCACGGTCGGCAGAAATGGCTCGATCGTGTCCGGCAGTTTAGCCTTCTCGTCCGGCGACAGCGGACGGACGAACCGCGGGGTTATCACCACCAGCAACTCGTCGTTGGTCTTGGTAGTCGATCGGCTACGGAACAATTGTCCCAGGACTGGAATGTCGCCGAGCCATTTTACTTTGTTGATGGCCTGGATCACGCGATTGTCGATCAAACCCGCGATTGCGAAACTCTCGCCGTCTTTCAACACTACTTCCGTTTCGGCGCGCCGCGTGGTCAGCGCCGGAATCAGGAAGCCTTGGAGCTGCACGGCGTTGGTGAAGTCCAGCGAACTGACCTCCGGCCGCACCTTCAGATTTATGGCGCCGCTGGCGGTAACGGTCGGCGTGAAATCAAGCTGCACGCCGAACGGCTTGAACTGCACCGTAACCACTGGCGCCACGGCTCCACCCGTTGTGGTGGCCGTAATGGTGGGGAACGGAAATTGGCCGCCCGCCACGAAGCTGGCGTCCTTGCCTTCCAAACAAATTAAGTTGGGTTCGGCGAGAATCTGCAATAAATTTCGCCCTTGCAGTGCCCGGATCGTCGCGCCGATATTCAAATCCGGCCGGAACACGAACAGGTTCAAGAGATCGGAAAAATTGAACGATGTGTTCGAGAAATCCTGGTTCTGAAACTGAAGCTGGCTGATACGCGGCTGCGCAAACTGCTGAGTGCTGGTTTCACCCAGAGTGGTGGAGTTGCGGCTGAACAAGTTGAATCCAAGATCGGACAGATGCTGGCGATCGATGCTGGCGAATTTCACTTGCAGCAGGATCTGCCGGGGCTCCGCCGCGGGCGGCAGCTTCAGCAAATTGACCACCGTCTTGGCGTGCGTGGAAGCCAGGGCCTGGGCGCGTTTGCTGTCGTCGGCGTTCAAAGCTTCGCCGGTCAAAACCAGAGTATCGGTGTTGCCGGTAAGATTTGCCGTGGGGACGCTGGCCTGGATTAAACGCCGCAGCGCATCCAGATCGCTGGTGTCGCCCGTTACGGTGATGTCGTAAGTGGCCGGCAGCGAGCCTGCTTCCCAGATCACCAGCGTGGTCCGGCCGGCGCTCTTGGCATTCACCATTACTTCGCGCGGCCCCACCACAACCGCATCCGCGATCTTCGGCTCCGCCAGCACAACGCGCGAAACATCGTTATTGAACTGCAACAGGTGGCCCCTTCCGGCCACCAGCGTCAGGTTTCTGGGAGGCAGCGTCTGGGCGGACAAGCCAACGCAGACGGTCATCAAAACCAGGGCGCGCGAAAGCATCATTGAAAGACTTCCTGCACGTGCTTGTCACCCCGAAAAACGTCGACCACCAAACGCGGCTTTGGTGGTTCCTTTTTTTCCACTTTCGGTTTTGGTTGCTCGCCGGTCAAGTCGGCCCAAACCTTCGGGTCGCGCACATTCGGAATATTGCCGCGCGGGCGTGTATGCCGAACATCCACATCCAACGATTCCGCGGTGGTGGGTTCCCGATCCTCCGTCGCGGCGTGATCCAGCGGATTGCGCAGCGAGAGACTCACCTTTCCCTGATTCTTGGCCAGCTCGATTTTTCGCGCCTGCTCCGGCGTCACCAGCAGCGTGGCGGCCTGCGATTGGGGACGGCTTGTCTTGGGATCGATCGACGCATTTTGCGATACTTCCGTGATTCGTCCAACCGAAAGAACGACGATGTCTTCCAGAATTGTCGTAGTCACCGCTTCCGCCATGGTGCCGGGCCGCGTGAATAGCACGTCAACGTGGGAGCGCGGCTGGATCAATCCCGCGACGCCGCTGGAGTCGTTGATCTGAACGGAAATCGCCCGCATGCCCGGATCGATGGTCGAGGCCAGGCCTTCAGCGCCCTTGGAGCTGGTCAATCTGGCCGCGGTCAGCGTTTCGTTCGCGTTCACGGGAAATAACAGAACGCGGTCGAGCGCGGAAGCTTCATCCAGGATGGCGGTGCGGGGCATCGACTTTTCGGGCAGACGAACCAGGCGAATATCGCTCTTCTTCAGCCGGGTGCCCGCGGGCAGGTCGCGCGTCACCGCCACGCAGGCCAACTGCTTTTCAGTCTTGGGCGTCTGGGTTTGAGCGTACAGAAACCAAACCAGCAGCGCCGCTGCTATCCAAGCCCCACCGAAGATCATCAATAATCTCTGACGGTCCATAATTTCTTCCTTACCGCGGCAACGCCAACAACGTCGCGACATCGTCGCGAAAAACGACAGTCCAACCCAACTGCCGCAGCGCCGGAACCAACGAATAATCGTTCGGCAGCAGAGCGTGCGTAAATCCGAATGCGCGCACTTGATCCTGCCAGCCCGGCCGCGCTTCCACCAACCGGATGTATTGTTTCATAAAGCCGGCGCCATAAAAATCGCTTCTGCCGTCGAAGAAAACTTTCCGGGCGCCGGAGTATCTAAATATGATGTAGCCGCCGTACTGGTCGGGAGCGAACAGTCGAATGTCCGCTGGAAGCGTGGTCAATTCACCGGCCGTAATTACCGGAAACTGATCGCGCGGAAAACCGGTTTCCGCGGCAACCATCGGAACGCGCAGCCAGAAGAGAGCGAGCAGCGCGACGACGGGCGCAACCCACGCTCCCTTGAGCCCCGAATCCAGCAGCCTCAGCCGGTCCGAGTAGCGCAGAAAGCCGGTCAATGCACGGCGCAAATCGGTGCGCAGGTCTCGCGCCCTCCGCAAAGCATCCGTTATCGCCCCGTTGGCCAGGGGGAGCAGGAGAATGGCCGCCATCGGAAGAACGCGCGCGGAGCGCAACGCAGCGCCGATCAATATCGCGCACAGCATCGCGTGCGGCAGCTTCTTCTGCGTCAGCGCCAGCACTCCTCCCAGCGCCGCGATACCGATCGTCAGCAAAATCTGAAACGAACCTTCCACGTGAAAATTGAAGCTCTGAAACTCGCCAACTCGGGCCAGCAGATCCCCATTCGTCATGTATTCGAGCAGGTGCCGGTGCAGTTCATAACCATAAGGATTGAGCAAGCTGCCGAGCAAAGTGAACAGCGCCGCCATCGAAAACCAACGGGCCATTTTCAGCTCGCGGCGCACGTCCAGGTTCCAGATCAACGGCCGTAGGGCGCGCCCAAGAGTGTAAATCAAGGCCAGCAGCGGCGCAAAAAGAAAACTGGCATGCACATTCGCCCACAACGCGGTTCCCAGCATCAGTACCATGGCATGCGTGACTCGAAAATGAGAGTCGGACTCGCGGTCCTCGAAATACCATGCCAATCCAAGCATGAAGATCCAACTGAAAACGTGCGGTCTCGCAAGCCAGTGCAGGTTGGCCGTCGACAACATCGGCGAAGCGAACGCACACGCCAGAAAGAAATTTCCCCCGGCCGCCCAATTCAGCCGCACCCACAACCAGGTGACGAACGCGATCGCCAGCGCGAAGATCCAAACCAGTCCACTCAAGCCGCCGGCGCGGACTACGCCGCCCATCAAACAGTCCGCTCCCCACTCCCAGGCGACCCACGGCTGCCCGGCGCGCGTGAACGAATATGGATCGGTGCGCGGCAATTGCATGGTG
>CATPCJ010000505.1 GCA_955652915.1 uncultured Bryobacteraceae bacterium | reverse complement strand
CATCGAGCGCGATCTGCGGCCCTACAAATACGAGGTGAGCGACCCTGGCTATGCGAAGGCGCTGGAGGCGGTGCAGGGGATCTTCGATGCCGAGAAATCCGCCGGCATCGAATTCAACGACCGGCTGGAGGCGGCCGAGGCACTGGGGCAGGCCGGCGACCGCCGGCTCGCCGAGGACAACCGGATCACCATCGATGCGTGCAAGTTTCGCATGGGCGCGGACAAGAACGATGACGCTGAGGCATATGAAGATGAATTGCCTTCGCACGAGGTGTCTCGGAACGCCTACAAGATCGGGAAGTATCCAGTCACGGTGGAGGAGTATCGTCGTTTTGTGGAAAGCGACAGCTTCGGTGGGTTGCAAGACCCTACGGAGTGGGAAGAACAGAAATTGCATCCCAACCGGCCTGTAGTGGGAGTGAGCTGGCATGAAGCCGCGGCCTACTGCAAGTGGACTGGTGGACGCCTACTGACAGAGGCGGAATGGGAGCGTGCGTCGCGGGGCGTGGAAGGCCGAAGGTACCCGTGGGGTAAGAACGATCCGGATGCCACGCGCGCCAATTATGGTGAGCGAGGTCCGGGGCATCCAACACCTGTCGGCCTCTATCCACTGGGCGCAACACCGGAAGGAATATGTGACATTGCGGGCAATATATGGGAATGGGTTGAGGATTGGTCTGTTCCCTATAACAAATCGCCGCAAAAGAATCCAACGGGCCAACCCAAGGGAACATCGCGCGTGGTTCGGGGCGATGCGCGGCGTCCCGTGGTACCTGCGGGGCGCGTGTCGTTTCGGCAACGTCCTGGCGTCCGCGACGACTTTATCGGGTTTCGTTGCGCCTGGGAAGTTTGATCCCTTGATCCTTTTTCCTTTTATAGCCGAGCGAAAGCGAGGCTTAGAAAGTTTTTTTGTGCCTGACACCAATAAAGATCCGGCAGTTGTCGTATCCAAGGCTACGATTTTGCGTTGTGGCTGCTGCCCAAGGTTGAGAAGTTTCCGCGATCTTACCGGTTCAGCGTGGGAGAACGCTTAATCTCAGGCGGCCTGGGATCTACTGCTGGTTCTGGTAGAAGCGAAGAACTATGAAAGATTTGTCTTCCTGTCAAAAGGAGAATTGCCGAGCTTGCGTCGTCAGGTTATCCGATCCGTTTAACACGGGGAGCGATTTGCCTTCCTCGATGAATTCCAGCGCGATCATGTTCACAATTTTGCGTTTTGAGGACATCTATACTCCTTGTGCTGACCTAATGGTAGGGCCGACGGTTGAGGGATGAGAGGGTGGGTTTCTGGATAGTGTTGGAAATGGGGAAGATTGGGCTGACGTGGTCCGTGACCCGCTTCGGCAACTTACTGGTGAACAATGCAGGTCGATCGCGGCGATGCCTGCGGGAGGGTTGAAGCGGAACGGATGTGCAGTTGTTGAGGAATCAACTTGTCGAATTCCGGTTTTTCAGACACTACCGACGCAACGGCGGAAGCGTTAAAGTGAACCCATAAAGGCTCGCGTTACCACTAGTGGAAAGCGGCGTAATACGATGCAGCCTGGCTGGCCGGAAAGGATCCGCCGACAGCCGCTCCAGTTTAAGCTTCGCGAGCGGCCGGGGCCAAAATCCACGCGACGGTCAGCGTCAGGTTGGCTTCGGCGAAAGCGACGCTGCCGCGGTCAAACAAAGCAAAATCGCGATTGAGAAGGCGATAGGGATGATAAAGGCGTAGCTTAAACACACGATCGTTACAGCGGCAAAGCAGATGACGAGCGCCCACGCGGTTCCGCGCATGAGCGTCAAGGTCCGATCCGGAAGACCGCCCAGTTGCCAGGCCAATACGGCCGTGAATATAAGAAAAACGGAAAAAAGAAGCCCGAAGCCGACAAAGAAGTCCCAATAAGTCCGGCTTGATCCCGTGATGTCGAAGTGAATCGACCGCATCGAACTAATCAGCGAGTCCACTCCCCACTTCGGATCGACCTGGCGAAATCCGAACGTATGCCCGGCAGCAAAAAGCAGAAGAAGGACGGAAGCGATTCGATAAAGGATGGATGCTTTCAAGCCTTACCTCCGGGGATCGACGAGCGATAGTTTAGCATGCCGCCGTATCCTGCCTTCCGTTCGAACCGGCAACTCCAGGAACCGGCAGAGCGAGACCATCACAAAGCGAGACTGGGACTAGCTCCCGTCGGCTATTGCGCACGGCCGCACAGCGGCCACACTACGCAGCCTTGCCGAAAGCTCACGAAAGAGTGCAGCATGACTTCTTCCCCGGCTGACAGTTTGAAGGCTTTGCCCTCGGCCTTCATCCGATGGATTGTTTGATGGACGCGAGCGCGTGCTTCGAGTTTTTTGGTAAGAGGGTCTATTTTAAGAAATCCGCCGCAGGATGCCATCCTGCCCCACATTAAGAATGTCCAAACTCCAGACACAGGCAGTGCCATAATTTCGAGACGGTCAGGCAACGTCGCGCACGCAGCGGAATCCAAGGTTCGTGGTCGCGCTGTCGGGCGTATTCGAGGTTTTTGCCGCCACACGGTAGCGGTTGCAGTAGGATTTGTGACACAGGTACGAGCCGCCTTTCATCACCCTGCCGGCGCCTTCAATAGGACCTACAGGATTCGTTCGCGTCGCCGCGACGTGATAGCTCGGATGGAACCAGTCACTACACCACTCCCAGACATTGCCGGTCATGGTGTAGAGGCCATAACCGTTCGGCGGAAACGCTTGCGGAGGGCAGGGACCGGTATAGCCGTCCTCGCCCAAGTCCAGCGCTGGAAAGTCGCCCTGCCAGATGTTGCAGAGATGCCGGCCGTCCGGGGTCAACTCGTCGCCCCAAGGATAGAGCTTCTGCTCCAGGCCCCCGCGCGCGGCGTGCTCCCATTCCGCTTCTGCCGGCAGGCGTTTGCCCGCCCACTTGCAGTACTCGGCCGCGTCGTTCCAGGAGACGTGAACCACCGGATGATCGGCGCGAGCTTCGATTGAGGAGTCCGGTCCCTCCGGGCGCCGCCAATCCGACCCGTTGACCTTGCACCACCATCCCACTCCGGGAACAGTGGCATCGACCAGTTGCTTATACCGTTCCGGTGGAATGTGACCTTTGAAAACGAAGGACCAGCCAAAGCGCTCCGCCTCCGTCCGATATTCGGTGGCCATGACAAACTCACGGAATTGCGCATTGCTCACGGGCGAGACGTCGATATAAAACGGATCGATTGTCACCTCACGCACAGGACCTTCGCCATCCCTCGGGAAACCTTCCGCGTAGTCTGTTCCCATCAAGAACCGGCCGCCATCCAGTTTGTTCATGCCTGTTACCGAGCCTCGGGTGGATCGTATCCGTTCCGCGGACGCGACCCTGGACTGAGAGAGCTGGGCGGCGCGGGCCGCGCTCGGCACACAACACGGATGGGGAACCCCGGCGCCGGCAAAGAGCTCAAACTCCTTCTTCATACGCCGGACCTACTCGATCGATTTCGGCAGCGTATCACGCCACCGATACAGATCTGTCAGCAGCTCGTCGACAAGGTTGGCATGAGTGCGCCGCAAGTTTCGCGTTTCACCGGGGTCGTCGTCGAGGTTTGAAAGCCAGATGGCATCTTCACCTTCGAGCGGCTTATTGCCATCGGGCCGGCGATCGTAGAGGCGCCCATTCACAACCAACTTCCAGGGGCCGCGGCGGGTGGCTAGCTGGCCATTCTGCGACCAGTAGAGCGCCTTATGCGGAGACGGCGCACCCTTGAGGATCGTGTCCAGAATGTCCGAACCGTCGACGCGCGGAGGCAGCGCGGCGCCAGTGGCTCGGCAGATGGTGGGCAGAATATCCATGGACATCGCCAGTTGATTGGTCCAGCTTCCGCGCCGGATGTGCGCCGGCCAGGAGACGAAACCGGGCACGTGCATGCCGCCATCGAAGAGGCTAAACTTGAAGCCTTTGAAAATGCCGTTGCTGCCGGCGGTGGCGAAATTGCCATTCAGGCCGGCACGTTTTTCCACCGTCGCGCCGTTGTCCCCAAGGAAGAACAGCAAAGTGTTGTTTAGCAGGCCGGCCATTTCGAGCATGCGCTGGATCTGACCGATGCCGTCGTCGACGGCGGCGATCATAGCGGCATAGGTCTGGCGTTCCGGAGCCAGGTTCGAGAACCGCGATTTGTACTTCTCCGGCGCGTGCATGGGGTAGTGCGGCGCGTTATAGGCAATGTAGGCGAAAAAAGGATTCGCGCGATTGCGGCCGATGAAGTCAACCGCCTCTTCCGTGATTCGTTCCGTGAGGTAGCGGCCGTCGTCGAAAAGCTCGGTTCGATTGCGCCAGAGGTCGTGATAATTGGCGAGGCGCGGCTCGCCCCAATAATAGCGGTGGGAGTAGTAATCGACACAGCCGGTGTGAAAGCCATAGAAGTAGTCGAAGCCGTGGCCCAGGGGTGCAGTCGTGGCTGTATCGCCAAGATGCCACTTGCCCATGCATGCGGTTTGATAGCTCGCGTCTTTCAGCACCGAAGCGATGGTGGGGACGTCGTGGGACAAAGCTGCTCCGTTCGTCGAGACACCTGCCGATGCGGGATAGCGGCCTGAGAGTATTGCGGATCGGGCGGGAGCGCAGACCGGCGCGTTCGAATACCAGTTGCGGAACTTGAGTCCCTGTTCCGCGAAGGCATCGATGTTGGGGGTTTTGAGATCGGCTGCCCCGAGATAACCGAGATCGTGGCATCCAAGGTCGTCTAGCACTATGACGAGAATATTGGGGCGGTCCGCGGTGGCCGCCCTGGCTAGGAAGGGCGCGCTGAGGCTGGTGGTTAGGAATCCGCGACGGGTTGGGATCATGCGTGTTGCTCTCGGCGTCCAACGGAATTGGAGCGCGGTTGCGTTTAGATTACTGGACTACGCATATCATATAACGTGTTCGATTGAAACCGAGCCGTGACCGTTGGCAACAAGCCTCCTCCCAGGTGACCTTGTCCGCTGACAATCGGAGGCTTTACGAGTGCCCGTCGCCATAAGACACTCCCTTACGGTCGCGGTTCTGTGGGGGCTGATAAATTGAGTTGGGTACTGTGATGGCGCTATTGGTAAATGGTGAACTAATCGACGATGCGGCCCTTCGCGACGAACGGCGGGTAATTCGGCGCGCGCTGGCTGAACATATGCCTGACGAGAGTGCGGCGGCGATTGACGACCGAGCCCGAGAATGGGCCCGCGAGAACCTCATCGAGCGCGTGCTGTTAACACAGGCGGCGTTGCAGGACCCGGCGCCGATTTCCGAGGAAGCAATCGAGGAGGCGATGCGCGCTGTTCAGTCCAAGGTTGGCGATCCGCGGCGCGACATCGAGTTGCGGCTCCGCATGGAGCGGTTCATGACTACCCGGACCTCGCATGTCGCGCGGCCGCGCCACAAAGATGTTGTGGAGTACTACAAAAAGAATCGCGTGAAATTCCAGGCGCCGGAAGCTGTGCATGCCGGGCACATCGTCAAAAACGTCGACGAACAGAACAGTGAGGACTCGGCAAGAACTGCGATAGAACAAGTTCGGCTTGCTCTTCAGGATGGCGCGCATTTCGAGAAGCTGGCGGACGAGTTCTCCGATTGCCCCGGACGTGGCGGCGACCTTGGGTACTTTACCCGCGGGCAGATGGTTGCGGAGTTTGAGGCTGTCGCCTTCTCCCTTGCGGTCGGCGAGATCAGCGATGTTTTCCGGACGCCATTTGGATTCCACATCGTCAGAGTCTACGATCGCCGTGCCGAGGGGATACTGCCGCTTGAGGCGGTGAGCGCCGAAATCGAAGAGCATCTCTTCGCTCAAAAGAAGCAGAAGGTCGTCGAGCAGTACATCGACTCCTTGCGGGCGAAGGCGGCAATACAAGAGGTAGCGTCGCCCCCCAAGAAGGTGTGAAACAATCGGTCTAAGATCCACACAGGCAAGAATGCCTGTGCCACACTTCCAGGGAGAATGGCGATGCGCAGCAATTTCAGAATCGACCTGGCCGTGCTTTTGGCGTTGGCCATGGTGGCAGGGCTATTGGCCCAGCAGCCGACCGCCCAAATCACGGGCCTGATCTCAGACAGCACCGGGGCGGTGATTCCGGGCGCGCAGATCCGGGCGCTCAACACCGCCACCGGTCTGCACTGGGAGGCGGCGTCCAACGAGAGCGGGAATTACTCGGTGGCAAACCTGCCGCCGGGAGACTACCAGATAACGGTCACGCATACCGGATTCACGACGGTAAACCAGAGCGGCATCAGCCTGGGGGTCAGCCAAGTGGCGCGACTCGATTTTTCGCTCGCCGTCGGCAGCACGTCCGATAGCGTGGAAATAAAGGGCACGCCGCCGCTACTGGAGAGTTCGTCTGCATCGGTGGGCCAATTGATTGAAACGCGGGCCGTATCGGACCTTCCGTTAAACGGCCGCAACTATCTCCAACTGGCGAAGTTGTCGACAGGGGTGTTGGAGCCCAAGCCGGGCGACCGCAACGCCGCAGGCGGGTCGTTCATCGCGAACGGAGTCCGGGCACAGTTGAACAACTTCCTGCTGGATGGCGTCGATAACAACTCGAAGATCGTGGACCAGCAGAACAGTTCGCCCGTGGCGGTTCAACCTTCAGTGGATGCGATACAGGAGTTCAAGGTGGAGACCAACAACTACTCGGCCGAGTACGGGTATTCAGCCGGGGCCGTGGTGAATGCGACGATCAAAGGCGGGACCAACCGGTTGCATGGAGGGTTATTTGAATTTGTTCGCAACGACATAATCGACGCGAGGAACTACTTCGCCAACCCGGCGGAGCGCAAACCGGAACTTCGCCGAAACCAGTTCGGAGGAACCGTTGGCGGGCCAATCGTGAAGAGCAAGGCTTTCCTTTTCGGAAGCTGGGAGCAGACCCGGGAAAGGGACGGAGTCACGTACGTTACCACCGTGCCAACCACCGCGATGAAGACCGGCGATTTCTCGGGACAGGCGGCGATCTTCGATCCGGACACAACCAAGAGCCTGGGCGGTGGAGTCTATTCGCGAGGGGCATTCGCGAACAACCGGATTCCCCAGCGCCGGATCGATCCGGCAGCGGCAAAACTCCTGGCGCTATTCCCGTCGCCGACCAACGGAGCCTTGTTCAACAATTATGCCGTCAGCCCCGTGCAATCGCAAACCACGAACCGGCTTGATTTCCGTCACGACCTGCAGATTTCGCAGCGGGACAACCTTTTCGCGCGCTACGGCTATTTCACGAACGATTACGCTTATCCCGGTCCTTTCGCGCCACCTCTGGTCGGCAGCACGACCTTTCAAAACTCAGTGAAATCGACTCTGGGCAATGGCGCCGGTCTCGGTGAGACGCACATTTTCAGCGGCAGGATGGTCAACGAGTTTCGTGCGGGATACAACCGGATAGAAGACGTCCTGACACCGTTCGTGAACGAATACATCGACGACAAATACGGGCTGGGCGGCATCCCGCGCCAGCCAGGCGTGGTTGGCCTGCCCAGCATTTCCATTTCCGGTTTCACCACGATTGGAGAAGCGACGTTCCTGCCGAACAGCAAGATCTCGGAAACTCTGACTTTCGAGGATCACGTTACGCTGATCGCCGGGAAGCACAACTTGAAGCTCGGTGGCAGCTACCGCTTCGTGCGGAGCTGGTATTCGATCTCGTCGACGGCGCGGGGGACTTATAGTTTCAACGGCGGCTTCTCCCAAGATCCGCAAAACCGCTCGAAAACAGGATCGGGGCTGGCCGACTTCATGCTGGGCATCCCCAACAGCAGCGGCGTCAGCACTTTCCTTCAGGGCGATATCCGCTACAAGTACGGGGGCGCCTTTGTGCAAGACGACTGGAAAATTACGTCACGACTGACCGTAAACGCGGGGCTTCGCTACGAGCTTTGGACGCAACCGGTGGAGCGGACGGACCGGCAAGCGAATTTCTTTCTGGCGGACCGGAAGCTGGCCTACTCCAGCAACAAAGTACCGGCGGGAGTGCCATCGTCATTCGTGGAGAACGTTCCGCTGGGAGTGGATAGCCGGACGCTACTCAAGCCGCTCGACAAGAACTTCGCTCCCCGGCTTGGATTCGCCTACCAGGCGACGAAATCGATGGTGGTCCGGGGCGGGGCAGGGATATTCTTCGCGGACAGTCCGTTCGTGGGCGCATCGGGCAGGCTTCCCGCGAATCCACCGTATTCCATCAGCAACACGTTTGCCACCGACAACATCACGCCGATCGTTTTCCTAAGCACTGGGTTTCCCGGGACGGCGGTAACGGCGCTCGATTTCAATTCGGCGAACCTGAACGTGTTTTCGCCGGATCTGAAAAACGGGACGGTGTATCACTGGAGCATGGGGCTGCAGAAACAAGTTCTGGATTACGTCTTTGAAGCCAACTACGTAGGCACTCGCGCCACGGGGTTGCCGCTCGGCTACAACATCAATCAAGCGTACGCCGGTCCGGGATCGGTCGCCTCGCGGCGTCCTTTTCAAGGGTTCAATAACATCACCGCGCAGGTTCCCATGGGTGTTTCCCGCTACAACGCACTTGAACTTCGCGCGGAGCGGCGCTACTCCAAAGGACTTTCGTTGCTGGCCTCTTACACCTTTAGCAGATCGCTGGATAACGGGGGCGAGCAGCTAATCGGAGACCTGGCGCTACGCAATGCACAGAACGTGAATTGGGAGTACTCCCTGAGCTCGGGAGACATCCGGCACCGGTTCGCCGGAAGCGCGTTGTACGATCTTCCGTTTGGCCGCGGACAGCGCTTTAGCATCGCGAACCCGGTGGTGAATGCGGTAGCCGGCAACTGGCAGGTCAACACGATTGTGACGGTGCGAACGGGACAACCGTTCACGCCCGCGCTGGGCGTGAGCAGCGCCAATACCGGGGATGCGCGGCCGAACCGGATCGCGGACGGCAATCTTCCGAGCGATCAGAGATCGATTCAGAATTGGTTCGATAAGACGGCATTCACCACTCCTCCGCAGTATCAGTTCGGGAATGCGGGGCGCAATATACTGTTTGCTCCGGGGGCCTCAAATGTCGACTTCAGCCTTTTCAAGCGGGTCGGGCTTGCGAAGTTGAGGGAAGGGAGCCAACTACAGGTCCGCGCGGAAGCGTTCAACCTCTTCAATCATCCACAATTCGGCCGGCCAAACGCGCGCGTCGATATCGCACAAGGAGGTACGATCACTGGGCTGTCGACGACGATGCGGCAAATGCAACTTGGTTTGAAATTACTATTTTGATCGAAACACGGCATGACGGTACGGATCATCAATCTCCATGCGCACAGGTCGGGCTGAAATATTTGTTCTAACGGGAGGAGACTGATGACCACACGAAGGGCGTTTCTGCGGCAGGCCGGTGTGACCGCCGTAGCCGCAACCGTAAGGGCGGCTCCTATCACAAAGCCGAATATCGTTCTGATCTACGCGGACGATGTGGGCTACGGCGACTTGAGCTGTTATGGCGCCACCAAGGTCAAGACGCCCAATCTCGATCGTCTCGCGGCGCAGGGTATGCGCGGTACTGCAACCCATTCTCCCTCGGCTACCTGCACGCCTTCGCGATATGCGCTGATGACGGGCGAATATGCGTGGCGGAAGGAAGGAACGGGCGTACTTCCAGGCGATGCCACGCTGTTGATCGCACCTGGCCGCACGACGCTTCCCTCGATGCTGAAGCAGGCCGGTTATCGGACGGGAGTCGTGGGCAAGTGGCACCTGGGGCTGGGAACGGGCTCTATCGATTGGAATTCAGAGATCAAGCCGGGACCGCTTGAGATCGGCTTCGACTACTCGTTCATCATGCCCGCCACCGGTGACCGGGTTCCTTGCGTTTACGTGGAGAACCATCGCGTGGTCAATCTCGATCCCAAGGATCCTATCTCAGTTAGCTATGAGAAGCCGTTTCCCGGCGAGCCGACCGGTAAAGCGAACCCCGAATTGCTGAAGATGCATCCCAGCCACGGGCACGACATGGCCATCGTGAACGGAGTGAGCCGCATCGGCTACATGAAAGGGGGCAAATCGGCTCTTTGGGTGGACGAGGACATGGCCGACACATTCACCTCCAAAGCGCTCGCATTTCTGCAGCGTGAGAGGGCGAGCCCCTTCTTCCTGTACTTCGCGACCCACGACATCCACGTGCCTCGTCTTCCGAATGCCCGATTCGCGGGCAAGAGCGAAATGGGCGCGCGCGGCGACGCGATTCTCGAACTCGATTGGATCGCCGGCCAGGTTCTCGATACGCTCGATCGCCTGAAACTCACGGATAACACCATCGTGATGTTCGCTAGCGATAACGGCCCGGTGCTGGACGACGGATACAAAGACCAGGCTGCTGAAAAAGCCGGGACGCACAAGCCCGCGGGCATCTACCGTGGCGGGAAGTACAGCAATTACGATGGCGGCACACGCGTTCCTTTTCTGATTCGATGGCCGAAGCACATCAAGCCGGACACCACCTCCGATGCACTGCTGTGCCATGTGGATCTGCTCCATTCCTTGGCAAGCCTGACGGGGCAGAATTTGCCGGACAGCGCCGCCCTGGACAGTTTCGATCTCTTGCCCGCCTTTCTCGGCCAGTCGAAAACGGGGCGTCCTTACCTGGTGGAGCACGCGAGTTCTTTGTCTTTGGTTCAGGGCGAATGGAAGTTGATCCGGCACCACGCGGGACCGAAGACAAATCTGACGGGCAACGAACTCGGCAACGATCCGAAGGATCAACTCTTCCACATCGGCGGCGATCCGGGCGAGCGTGAGAACCTGGCCGACCAGGAGCCGGAACGGGTGAAACGCATGAGCGCTACCTTGGACGGCGTCCAGAAGAATGGCCGCAGCCGCCCGTAAAGTTCCCGGCGATTAAGAACTCAATCGCTTCCCACGCGATAGGTACCGCGGCGCGCCATAGCGGTTGGGCCGTTCGCCCGGGAGCGTCCACTTGGCCGGCACGCCGTACGGATCCTCGAATTGGCTCATCATTTCATAGAGCCGGGCGCGCATGTCATCCGCGTACTTCACGTAGGAGGCATCCGCGACAGCATTGTGCATTTCTTCGGGGTCGCGCTCCAGGTCGTAGAGCTCATCGCCATCGAACCCGTTGAACACGTACTTGTACCGCTGGGTGATGGCGATGCGCTGCGTGTAAAGAAACTCGCCGCCGTAGTACGCGCACATGATTTGGTCGCGCCAGACGGGCGCTGACGGATCGGCGAACAACGGTTGCAGCGCGCGTCCATCCGCAAAGGGCAATGCCCGCGCCCCGGCGGCGGCGACATAAGTGTGCGCCAAATCGTGGATCTGGACCAGATGCTTCGAAACGGATCCGGCCGGCACATGTTCCGGCCAGCGGATCACCATCGGGACGCGATAAGTTTCCTCGTAAGGCATCCAACCTTTGATCCACATGCGATGGTTGCCGCACATGTCGCCGTGATCGGTCGTGAAGACGACCATGGTGTTCCGCGCTTGGCCAGTCTTGTCCAGAGCGTCGAGTAGCCGCCCGATTTGCGCGTCCAACTGCTCCACCGAAGCGTAGTAGCATGCGCGGCTCTGGCGGTAGTCATCCTCGGTCATGTTGCCCCAGGCCGCCGATTCCCTGGCATGCATTCCAGATTTGCCGGCGAACGTATCGCCGAAGCTCTCGGGAACGGGAATCGACCTGGGTTCGTAGCCATCGAGATACTTCTTCAGCGGGAAATAAGGGTCGTGCGGATCCACGAAGTGCGCTTCCAGAATCCAGGGCGTGGTCTCCTTCGCGAAGCGCTCCATCATGCGAATGGCGTTCTCCGCAACTTCCCAGGAGTGGGTTCGTTCTTCCGATCCTTCCACGTACCCCCACATGGCAAACGGCTGGTCGCCGGGCCACTGCACCATCTTCAAAGGATGACGTCGATTCCCTCCCTTCGGCGCTTCCACGCTATCCGGATTCAGATCGTATCTTCGAAGGACCGCCGGGTCACAGCCCGCGACCGCGGCCATCTCATAACCGAAATCCGCCGGACACCGCGTCCAACTTGCGTGCCATTTCCCGACCCATCCCATGCGGTAGCCGGCGTCCTTCAGGCGATGCGAGTACAACACCACGCCGGGATACATATCGCGGTGAACGGAGGGCGCCGAGTGAATCTGGTGGAACACGCCGTTGTGCCAGTGGTACGCGCCCGACAGAATCATCGCCCGGGCGGGGCAGCAGACGGCGCTGGGCGTGTAGCTCCGCTCGAAAAGCATTCCTTCCTTCACCAGCCGGTTCAGGTGGGGCGTCCTGCTGGGATTGCGATTCGCAATGCAGCCCCATTGCTGCTGGTCCGACATGATGTGTAGAATATTCGGCGGGGATATTCCCGCTGGAGGTTGCGTTTGCGCCAACAGAGCGGAGCCAGCGAGCGATTGGGTCAAAAAGCCGCGGCGATCGATCATAAGCTTTCGCTCCTAGACGTAAGGAATAAACGGAGGATCAATGACGGGTTTTGGATCGCCGGACTCCACGATTCGCGTCAGGAGCCGTTCCTTCAAGCGCGCGGAGACTTCTCGGGTTTCAGTTCGCCCCGCCAGATTCACGTGCTGGAATGGATCCGCAAAGCGGTCGTAAAGGAGGTATTCGCTGTAGTGGGCACTAAATTTTTCCCGCGTGGGAACCGCTACCGCGTAAGTCCATTGCGGCGTTCTCAGCGCCCGGCCGGTGAGCGACTCGCTGACCTCGATATAGACTTCGTTCCGCCATCCGTCTGTCTTTCGATCGAGCAGCGGCAACACACTGTGGCCTTGCATGCTGCGTGGCACGGTTGTGCCCACCGCTTCCAGAAGAGTGGGCGCCAGATCCACCTGGCTGACGAGCTCGGGAATCTCCATCGCCCGGTTGAAGCCCGGGCCCTGCATGATGAGCGGGATGTGAAGCGAGCTTTCGTGAGGGCTCCGCTTGTATTCGGCATTGCGCGACCGGAAATGGCACGCGTGGTCGCTGGTGAAGACTACGATGGTATCGTTCTCGAGCCCTTGCTCCTTGAGGGAGGCGAGTAGCGTTCCCACCGCATCGTCAATCGCGGCGACGCATCCGTAATATCCCGGCAATTGGCTCGGCCACGTTCCCGGCAGCGGACGTAAATCCCGCGGTACCCACGGATTGTTGTACTTGTTCGCGTACCTCTTGGGCGGAACAAACAGATCCGAGTCGTTTTGGTGGTGAACTTCCAGATAGGAGACGGCCAGCAGGAAAGGACGGTCCTTCT
Source organism: uncultured Bryobacteraceae bacterium (assembly GCA_955652915.1). GTDB lineage: Bacteria > Acidobacteriota > Terriglobia > Bryobacterales > Bryobacteraceae > Palsa-89. The sequence continues at coordinate 3,286 of CATPCJ010000505.1, read as the reverse complement.
GGCGCTGCTCTCTCAGGAAACGCACGGCGCGATCGGTCAGAAAGTCCGCCCGGTATTTGTCCGCGAAGTGCACGGGCTTACCGTCGCCATCATACATGTCGCCCTCGAACGGGTGCGAAGTGTGCTCCAGAGCGTTCGCGGCTTCCCAAAAATCGAGAAAGCCGCCGCGGTTGGCACGGGGCACCGGTCCGCTCATCGGGTCGGCCGGAGTTTGGGCAGACAGATGCCACTTACCGATGTAGTTCGCGGTATACCCCTGGCCGCGAAGAACGCCGGGCAGGGTTACCGCATCCGGTTTCAAACCCAGCCCATTTTTCCAAACGCCATGCTGAGCCGGGTATTGGCCGGTGAACATGCAAGCGCGCGCGGGCGCGCAGACCGGCTGGTTGGAGATCGCCTGCCGAAAAAGCACGCCCCGGCGCGCCATCGCATCCAGATTCGGCGTGAGGTTCAACGGATTCATTCCCATGCAGCCCAGAGCGTCTGCCCGAAACTGGTCGGAAATGATGAAGACGATGTTCGGCTTGCGTGCGGGCGGATTTTGCGCCTGCGCTTGCGCCGCGGAGGCCATCGCCGCCGATCCGCCGAGCAAATCTCTCCTGGTCATTGACAATGTTCCTCTCCTTGGCAACCCGGTCCGAATGGTAGAGTCATTTTATTCTAAGCGACTCGACCCTGGAGACCGGGGACGGCGAGGAAACACGTCGCCGGGCTTCGTCGTCCGCTGAAGAATCTAATGTATCTCAAATTGATGGTCAATTACGATTACTGGTTCGCTACATCGTCCTTAGATGGGAGTGCGCTTGGTACACGCCGGCGCTGGCACTCTCGCGTTTGGTGCATTCCCAGCACGGGCGGAATTGAAGCCTCAGATCACGCACTTCTGTTCGCAAATGCATATTTGAATAACGCTTAGATTCATATTGAAAGCTCGCCGATATCGTGATAGCATCGGGTTCACGTCAACCCCCCCCTTTGAACTAATTTAAGGGCCGGTCGCAGAGTGAAGTCCGCCGTGCTTCGCCACTGGAGTGGTGGGACGGCGCAAAGAGGAGATCATGGGAAAAGCATTGAACGGGTTAAGCGAAGTGCAGAAAGCATCGTTTCGAGCCGCAATCACGCGCCTCGGTTTATCCGCCGACCATCTCACGCACGACGACACGCTGGTCACCGGGCCCGGGCCGACCCATCTTTCGGGAGATCCGAAGGAGTCCAAATTGACGCCGACGCTGATCCCGGTGCGCTCGATCGCCGAGATCAAGAAGCTGGGCGGCATACCGGACGAAAGCTACACTTCGGGAAAGCTCTCGGACCGTGCCATCCACTACCCGGCGGAGTTCCCGCAGTCACGGCATCATCTCGTCCGTAGCGCGGCGAACGTCTGCGACCTCCAGGATCAACTCTCGCCGGAGGAGCACGCCGCCATCAATAGCGCGGCGGCCGCCTATGTACAGGGCAACTCGCAAAAGGTGAAGAGCTACGAGCCGATCCTGAACGCGCTGTTCTTTCCGGCGCACGTGGCGGCGTTTGTCGGAGACAGCATCACGGTGACGGCCGGAAATCCGCTCATTATCGGCGGGAGCGTTCCGGTGGTGCTGAATTACGCCAAAGTCACCGTAGACCCTGGCGGGCAGATCATCTGCAACGTTCAAACCACGTGGAATGTTCAGGTTTTTGACTCGATCTAGACATCGGAGCTCGAAAAATGGGATCACAGGTATTCAGTTTTAATGGCGGTCCGGGAACTCCCGGCCCCACTGGCGGTACGGGCGGCGGTGGCAGCCAAGGAACGCCGGGAAACGGCGGAGTAAGTCACCAAACCAAGAATGGGTGGGTTTGCGACACGCAACCGGGCCCCGGCGGAACGGGCAATCCCGGGGGGACGGGAGGCACTGGCGGCACCGCGGGTCCAGGAATTCCGGGGCCACCCGGAGTCGTAAATCTGGGCACAGTGCAAGGCCAAGTCACGATCCAGGTGGGGGGCGGAAACGGTGGAAAGGGTGGAGCCGGGGGACTGGGTGGACCTGGAGGTCCAGGGGGCCCAGCGGGCTCAGCCGCTACAGGTTGCAATACGGCTGCGGCCGGGCCTGGCGGCCAGGGTGGCAAGGGCGGCAACGGAGGTCAGGGTGGCAACGGCGCCAACGGCGGCCAGGTTATTGTGAACTACGTCACCCTCGCCAGCGGGGCAGGGTTCTCTACCGTGACGAATACGGGAGGCGTCGGCGGGGGCGGCGATCCCGGCGTAGCGGGCGTTCCCGGCCCCGGAGGTTCGGGAAGCCTTGGACCCGGCAATACGGGATCGCCGGGAACCATAACGGGCGTGGTTCCGCCCGTGATTTTCAACAAAGTCAGCGGTATCTGAGGGGCGAATAACGCGATGCAAACCTGGCACCCGAGAGCAGTTCAAGAACTTGCACAGAATGCCCAGATTGTCATTAACGGCGTCAATGGAGCGCCGGGTGCGACGGGCACAACCGGGACCGACGGAGTTAACAGTGCCGAGAACGGAACCGGACAACCTGGCCAGAATGGTTCCTACAGTTGGCTTAACGGGTGCAAATGCGCCACGCCAGGAACGAGCGGCGCGAATGCTGTCTCCGGAGGTGGACCCGGCGAGCAGGGTGGCAACGGAATAGCCGCCCCAAGTTTTTCACTCACCGCGCATGACTACAATGGATCGCTGCTCATTGTTAGTCAAGGCGGCGTGGGCGGACCGGGCGGACCGGGAGGTCCGGGAGGCAGCGGCGATGCCGGGGGCGCCGCGGGTGTCAATAGCAAGCAGTGCATCAACAGTGGAAGCTGCTTTTACCAGAATGGCGGAAACGGCGGGAACGCGGCCAACGGTGGCCCGGGAGGTCCGGCGGGAAGCGGCGGCGATGGCGGACCAATCTACATTTACTTCTATGGATCACAGCCCGCGCAGGTGGTGGCGCTGAGCAGCGGCGGATTACCTGGAACTTCGGGGACGGGCGGTTTGCCGGGAACCCCGGGGCAGGGTGGAGTGAACGAGACTCCGCCGGGGCAGAAGACGACTTATGCGCCCAGCGGGACTCCGGGGATTCAGCCCGGCGGCGGGAATCCGGGGAACACCGGCAATACCGGCACTATCCTCTTCCAGCAGCTTACATCGTAACGGCCTGAGGGGTCGTCGCGTGCGTAGCGAAGACGGGCGTAATTTGGGAGACAAGCATCTTGGGTAGCTTCTCAGCAGACGACGCAGCGGTTCTTGTACAGCTCGCCGAAGTGGCCAGCCAGAATTTATCAACGGCGGTGCTGCCGTCCGGCT
>CATPCJ010000504.1 GCA_955652915.1 uncultured Bryobacteraceae bacterium | reverse complement strand
CGCCGATTGTGACGCCAACATTTCCGACAAACTTTCCACGCTGATAAGGCGTAAGGGAGCTATATTCTACCTTAAGTCCTGCACCGATCTCGGACAACGTCTCGCCGGGACGATGGTAGATGTCTCTTGCTAACGACACGCCAGCCTCGTAACCCGCTGCGTATGTCCTACCTATGTTGACGACTGTCGAAGGCAAGTGAACTACGGCGTCCGCTGTGGCCCCAGGAACACTCGCGACGGCCTCTGCAGCCCCAACGGCAACCCCCCTCACGAACTGCCACGTACTTCCAGCGATAGACGCGATCGATGCCGCGCCGTCCGGATCCCTGAATAACAATGGGTTGTTTAACGCGTAGGAGTAGGCATTCCATGATTGTGGGTCTGCAATGTGAACACCACTTGACTGCGAATCTGGAGAAGTAAATCGCCCTTGATGGGAAGAGTAGTACCTCGCCAGGAAATAGTCAAGGCCGCTCTCCAGGTCGCGTTCCTTGCCAGTAAATCGTTGTGCAAAACCGTCGATTGCCTGGTAGCCAGTACTTGCTGACCGCCCGCCAAGCGAGGCTGCGATCTCTTCCCCGAAGGGCAAATAGTCGTGTCGCGATTGCACATTGGCATTAGGACCGGTGACCACGCGAACGTTGCCCAAATGGTCGCTCGTGATGAAATCCGTGGCCGTTGTTGTCGATTGATTCGAGTACTCCGCGATGAGCTGATCGAACGCATTGTAAACGTAGATCGTGGTTGCGCCATTGTACGACTTCGCGATTCGGTGCCCTTCGCCATCGTACGTGTATGTGGCGGTCCCAAAGTTGGGAATCGTAACACTGACCTGCCGGTTTTCTGCGTCATATTGATAGGCCTGGAATCCGTCTGAAGTAATTTTACCGGCACCATCGTAAGTGGCTCCATGCCAATGGCTATTGGCGTCGTATTCGCTAAGCGTCTGCGGAGTTAGCGCTGGGAGCGGCAGGTAGCTACCATTCCGAACGGCACGGTTGCCGAGAGGATCGTAATCATAAGTTTGCTGCCAAGTCTGAGAATTGCCCTGGGTCTCGATCGCCTGTTGCAATCGGTTCAGCCCGTCGTAGTTATAGGTCTGTAGTAGCGGCTGGCTCAATCCTGAAGCAGTGATCGTCTGACTGCGAACATTGCCGTTGTTGTCAGTCGAGTTCGGCGAAGAGCGGAAGGTGTTCTGGAGCTGCCAGACGCTCGAAGGTGAGCTGGAAGTACCGAGGGTATAGAATTCCGGTTGCAGCCGAGTGTTGAAGGAGGCCCGATTGTAGAGCCCGTTTGCGAGAGCCATCTCTGCGACCGCGCCGTGCGACGCATACTTAATTGAGTTAACGTAGGTGCCGCTGGAACTGCCAATCTGGAAGGTCGAGCCAGCCGTCCGTCCGGCCCGATCATAGCTGAAACGCACGATCCGTCCAGAGGGATAAGTTTCGGAAGCGAGCGAACCATCTGCATTGTACTGATAGCTGAAGTCATAAGTCTGTGAACTGGTGATCTGGGAACTCCGCAAAACCCGTCCGAGGGCGTCGAAAGAGTTGTTTGATTGAACAGCGACGCCATTGTCGACTTTGGTGAGCCGTCCCTGACTGAACGGTACCACCGAGTCGTCGTAGGTGACGGTGACGGAGGGCGTGCCGTCAGAGTAGGTGTGTGACTTGAGGCGATTGATGGAATCGTACGAGTGGATCGTGACAACGCTTCTTGCATCCGTCTTCTTGGTCAGATTGTCGTTGGCGTCGTATTCGTAGGCGACATAGCCCGATTCTGGGTTGCTAGCGGAAGTCATCCGGCCAAGCGAGTCAAACGTGAACTGGCGGACCTGCCCTGCTTGCGAGACCTGTGTAAGCAGTCCTCTGGGGTCGTAGGTGTAGTCAGTAATGTAGTTGAGTCCAGAGGGATCTTCTTGAACACGAATCAGGCGGCCCAATGAATCGTACTTCGAGCGGCTCGCCTTCTGAGCGGGATCTAACACGGTCGTCTCGTCGCCTGAATACGAGATCGTGGAGTTCGAACCATCGGGATGTGTAATTTGAAACGCCCGATCAAGGAGATCGTAGTAAAACGTCGTCCACGCCGTCGTTTCGCTCGGGCGTGTCGGATTCGAGATTCGTGCGACACGATCGAGAAAGTCGTAATCGCGGAACGTCGAGATGGCGATGCCGCCATCCTCATACTGATTCTGCTGGATGGTGCGGCTGAGCCCGTCATAAACCATTGATGAAATCAGGCGATTGTCACCGAAGCCGCTTTGATCTGAACTGGTTGTAATCGTGCGTCCAGGGTCGTTGTATGCGATGGTTGTCTGGTTACGCGTCGTCGCGTCGTTGTTTGCTCTAACGATTTGCGTGGGGCGATCCAGGGAATCGTTACGGAATGTCGTGGTGACCACAGAGTTAGGATCTGATTGATCGACTACCGTGCCGGTGTAGAAGTCGCGCTGAATCCGCTGGGTGTGGCCTAGGGCATTTTGCACTAGACTGGCGAAGGCAAAGGTGCCGCCCGTTCCGATCTCCGGTATCGATGCCACGTCATTGACATTGCCGTCAGGCGCGCCGAATCGGTCGGTGAAGTCCAAGTTCCAAAACCTCCCTTCTGGTTGGTTGATCTGGAAGATATTACCTGCAATGTCAAAAGCTTGGCTGGTTGTCAGGGGCGTGTAGGTCCCAGGGCGTCCCAACATCCTTTGAATTCCCGTTCGGTTTCCCCGGGTTAGGTATCCGGTTCCAAAGGACGAGTCATGACCTACGATGTTGGGTCGATCAATCAGTCCGCCTTCATCGTAACGGGAAAACGTGATCGCCAGCGTTTCAATGTCGGACCCGGTTTGGGGATCGAGTCGCCATTCCTCCTCATACACTGGAAGGTTACGAATATGGATAGGAGGGTTGGTATAGTCGACCCCTACTCCATTTACATTAAGCGTAGTTGCGAATCCGCGATCGCGATGCCGAAGGCACAGATCATTGCCTTGACTCCACGCCATGTGCCGCTCGTCGATTAGATTGTTGAATTGGTCGTAGGCAAAGTATTCGCGCTTGGCCAAGCCGTTTTCGAGTTCAGTCGTGAATTGAATTAGTTGCGGATCGTTAGCCGGCGCTAGGTCAGGAGAATCTGTCCACCATGGGATCGGAGCGCGCTGCTGCCAGGTCCTGTAGAATCGCCGAAATGTTGTACTTGCCCCATTCCGAACGTCGCTAATATACTCGAGTCCATACTGCCACGACTGGTACCCGAAGTTGACGAAAGTGGGTGAATATAAATTCGGATCGACGACGTTGCCGTAGTAGTTGTGGTAGGAGCTTCGGATCAGCGTCCCGGATGCATCCCTAATAATTTCACCGGCGACTGTCGTAGCTGAAGGCCCGCTTCCCACCCCGACTGAGTACGAGATCGCTCCTCCCAGGGTCGAACCATTTGGAAAAATTCGTCGTTGTATGAGGCGGCGATGGATCTGACGAGTGGCACCTGAGCCGAACACGCCATCTGCTGCCGCAGGGGATCCCGGCCCTCCAAAGTCATACTCGAATGCGCCTCCGGTCAGCAGCACGAGCCGCGCAAGTTCTCCATAGCTGTTGTAGGTGAATTGATAGCGTTGTCCATTAGGCAGCTCGACAGCCGTTGCAACGAGGGGATCAAAATTGAAGGGGCTGCTGTCGGGTAGTTCCGGGAACAGGGCGGGGTGAGTGCGCACTGGCACACCGGTTTGACTGAGACGCTGACGATATATGCGCACAGCCCGTTGCGTACCCCCGAAGCCTTTGAAAAGAATTTGATCGTGAGGCGGGTTGGTGCTGTTAGTGTCATAGTAGGTATAGTTAGTGACGCGCTTCAGCGAATCAGTAACCGAGGTAATGCGTGGACCGGAGGTGCTAGCCCCGTCATCGAGATTGTAATTGGCAAAATCGTAGGTGAAGGTTGCTGTGTTCCCATTGCGATCAGTGATGCTGCGCACTAACCCTATCTCGATTCGATACCGGCGGCCGTCACGCCAGTATAGATTTCCACTGACAAACGGGATAACATATGTGGCTCCCGCTGCCAATGTGACATCGGAAATAGACGAGTCGGAGACGAATGTGGCCGAGGAGCCATCAGTCGAAGCGAATGTTGTACCCCTGGACGCGCCGACGCAGTTGTTAAGGTCCATCGGTTGACCATGAGTCAGCGAATCGCGAAACTCTATCTCAGTCCCGTCGGAATGCCGAAAAATCAAGCGGGTCAAGTGCCTTGAGGAGTATCCAAAAATCCCGTTGCACTGAATGGGCCCACCAGAACCGACCTGCTGGAGGTACATGAATCCCGGCCCATAGCCCGTGAAGTAGCCGGGTGGATTTGTGATCGTCGTCGCCTGGAGAAGTCCGGTCCCGGAATTGCGCTGCACATACCATCGCTTCTCAATCGTGAGCCCAGAGGTGAAGTCTGCTTCGCCCCTACCTTCGATCTGTCGAAGGGGAAGGAAGACGTTTAGGTTGCCATTGAAGAGGTTGATGCGTTCAATCTCAGACGCCGAATAGACTCCTAGCGGGCTTCCACCTGCCATAGCCGCTGGCGTCGAACCACTCAGACCGCTCCCAATATTGCTTTGAGCCGTCATCGCGACAGGCAGGATTAGCAGAAGTTTAACTAGTTTCGGTTGCCACATGGTCGGGTCCTCCTGAGTTGGCGAAATTCTCGTTAATGCACTTCTTTGCACCTTGATTCGGGCAATTCACTTGGTTCCAGAGTCGGCCTATCGCCGCGGGTACGATTGGTTCGCCGACGAAAGCCGCTACGCTCAGCCTGGACGCTCTCGCTTTCGTCGATGGCCGTGTCGTGTTTGTCACACATCTGGCATGACATAAAACTACCGGGAGAACTAGTCTTGAATAGGTTTCCATGCCCCTCAGCTCCACCCGCTATCTAATAGCGCTTCGGTACAATCTTTACCCGTACAGTAATCCTGGTTCTATCGGGTCTCTCAAACTGCATAGTGTACTCGCCCAAGAAACCCGGACCTGGCTGCCAGTAGAAGATTCCGCTCTTGAGCGTTGAACCAGCCGGCAATGGAGGAGCCTCGCCTTGCACTAGCAGATTGCCCCGCGTTGCGCCAACGTGCAGTTCGATGCGGCCCATCTCTTCCATCGTGACCGAGTAGCCACCATCAGCGTCCGGCACTAGTAGCTCGGGTGGACGGTTAATGTTCAGGTTATGGCGAACTCGCACGCTCTTCCGAGCAACCGATTCGTTGATCACGTTTTCCCGAGCCGCTACACCACTGCCTCCACCTGTATTCAGCACATTGAAGTACCGACTTCCCAGCCCTTCCCCGCGCCCCAGGTTGTCGAACACGTTCCAGGAGATGGTGTGGACCCCATTGGCCAGCAACGTCGTATTGATGTGAAAGAAGCCCACTGCTCCACCGCTATTTGCATAGCCTGGAAATAAATTCGCGACATCGGAACGGAACTGATTATAAGTCGGCTGTCCCACTGGCACGCCATCGATCACCACCGTGATGGTTGACCCATTGGTGGGTATCATGGCCGGCTGCGGCGTCAGCGTCCAACCGAAGTTCACCGAGTCGGTACCGGAGATTGTGCCGCCCTGCCCCGGCGTGTCGATAGTCCCGAACGGTTTCGCGGCATGCGCATTGTCGACTACGATCGTCTTGGTCCCAAGATCCTGCTGCATGCCGGCCTTGTTGAATGCAATCGCATGGAGCCTATAGGTACCGTTCCCTGAAGCGCCGGAGCCGCTAGCATTCGGCAGGAAGTTGGTGAGCATCTGATAACCCCAACCGGCTCGGTATTGATAAGGATAAGTCGGGAACTGGTTTTGTACGTCCGGTCTAGCATCGGCAACGAAGACTGCGGTACCGATGAAAATCAGGTTGCCAGCAGGTTCACCCACGATCGGTTCTCGGAATATATCCACGCGCGTTACTTCGATGCTGTCCAGTGCCCAACCTGTTACAGCAACTGCACCGGAGATTCCAGTGGTGTTGTTGATAGGCGTGTCGAAACTACCGAATGCCCCCCCGGTCGAGGTGCTTGTAACGTTCACCTGGATCGTTTGCGGCGAATTCGACGCCGCTGGAGCTGTAATAGTAACCACGCCGCTCGGACCAGCGGCGCCTGTTACCGTGATTGTGGCGGTACCGGCCCCAGATGTCGGGGATACGGTGATGTTTGGCTGGCTCGAAGTGGCTGTCCATCCTACTCCGCT
>CATPCJ010000503.1 GCA_955652915.1 uncultured Bryobacteraceae bacterium | reverse complement strand
GCCGGTCTGCTTCTTGTGCCTGCCTTGCACATCGGCCTTGCCGCGAATTGTTTCGCGATAGGGAATCTTGGGCGCCTTTAGCTCGACGTCGACGCCGTATCTCTTTTTCAGGCGGCTGACAATGACCTCGACATGCTGCTGGCCACTGCCGGCCAGCAGGAATTCCTTGGTCTGCTGGTCGCGATAGAAGCGCAGCGATTGGTCTTCCTCTAGAATTCTGTGGATTGCGTTGCTCAGCCGATCTTCGTCCTGCCTGCTCTTGGCCGAAATCGCAAAAGCGATGGAGGGCTCCGGCAACTGCACGGCCGGATAACCGATCATGGACGTCTTGTCGCAGAGGGTATCGCTGGTGAGAGTCTCCTTCAACTTCGCCACCGCGCCGATGTCCCCCGCGCGCACTTCGGTAACCGGCTGGATTGTTTTTCCCATCAGTACGCCGATGTGGGCCAGCCGCTCATCGCCGCCGGTACGCGCATTTACGAGATGGGCGTCATTCTTCACCACGCCCGAAATGACTTTGAAGTATGTCACCCGGCCAGCAAACGGATCGGCCACGGTCTTAAAGATGAACGCTGAAACAGGCTCACTGTCTTTTATGGCGCGCTGCACTTCCTTTCCGTTCAAGGTCCCGGTGACTTTCTCATGGTCGGTCGGAGCCGGAAAATTCTCGACGATGAAGTTGAGTAACTGATCCGTTCCGACATTATGGAGGCCGGACGCGCACAGCACCGGATAGATTCGGCGCTCGCGAATGGCGAGGCGCAGGCCGTCTTGAATTTTCTCGGTAGGCAGCGTGCCTTTGTCGAAATACTCCTCCATCAGCGCGTCGTTGCCTTCGGCCACCATTTCGACCAGCGCATCGTGCGCCTTTTGCGCAGCGTCCGCAAGATCGGCGGGTATATCGCTTTCTTTGCCCTTGCCGTCGCCGTCGCTGGTATAGGTATAAGCTTTCATGCGGACCAGATCCACGACGCCTTTGAATTCCTTCTCGGCGCCCACGGGCAACTGAATGGGCACGGCCAAGCGGCCGAAAACCTGTTGGACGCTATTCAGCGACCGCTCGAAATCGGAACGCTCGCGGTCGAGTTTATTGATGATAACGGCGCGGGGCAACTGGAATTCGTCAGCGAAACTCCAAACCTTCTCGGTTTGCACTTCGACACCGGGAACGGCATCCACCAGAACCAGCGCGGCGTCGGCCGCGGCCATGGAAGCTTTGGTGTCGTTGATGAAGATGTTGAAACCTGGAGTGTCGATCAGATTGATCTTTTTCCTGGCCCACTCGGCGAACGCCAAGCCCGTGGAAATCGTCAGCTTGCGCTGGATTTCGTCGTCGTCATAATCGGTGATGGTGTTGCCTTCATCGACGCGCGTAAGGCGATTCGTTCCGCCCGCGCTGAACAGGAATCCGGCTGTGAGCGCCGTCTTGCCGCTGTGCCCGTGGCCAATCAGGGCAACATTTCGGACGTCAGTTCCTTCGTATACTTTCAAGGTGTTTTTTACTCCAGGAGGGATATCAAGAAGGGATCTTATCACAATTGCATTACAGGTGGCGCGGCCTTCCTGACGCTGCTGAAAAAGAGCTTCTGGAAGACGCTTGCTTACGCGAGCGGTTGCGTAAGTGTTGCGGTATCAGTCGCCGCTTTCAGAATCGCGACGGTTGGCATGAGGCGTTCTCAATGGGCGACCTTGTCCGTTGACAAGCTTAGGTTTTACAAGTGCCCCTCGCCAAGGGAGTGGCTGTGAGGATTTTCAGCAGAGTCTTCCCGGGCGCCGGGTTTGCGCTTAGTCCAGAGACATCGCGAGACGACAGATCCGGCTGTACAGACGAAGCTGTCGCCTTTGATCGCGCAGGGTCAACGAGAAATGCGGAAGGGCCACAGTCTCCATGTGATCCATGTCGAGGGTGTCCATGATGTTCCAAATGCCGGGGCGGAACGGGCCGTCGGGAGCCGGACGTTCGACGCGGCGCGGCTTGCCCCACCTGGGAACGTCCTGGGAGTAGACCGGCACGAGCCCATCGTTCTGCCACCACGGCTGAAAGTCCTCGACTGGGTACTTGAGTCCGGCGAGCGGACCCGTGAAGCAGCCCAGTTCCTCCGCGATATAACGAAACGCCAGATTCATGCCATTCGCGGGAACCTGATAGTTCGAGCCCGCCAGGGGTTTGGTCTTGCTGGTGATAAAGCTGAAATAGTGCGTGGACGGGTGATCGTCGATGAAAGCCAGGTCCTGCGCGCCATGGAGTGAAAGATCGTACGCCGCATTGTCCTTGCCGCGCTGGAACTGGCTGAGATCGCGCCAGTGCCCGAGTTCCAAATCGAAGAAGCGCCGCTGGAGGAAGCCTGGCAGCGAGCGATCGCCGGCGCACGCAAGCAGGCTCCGGACCAGATACTCGGCCGTCGAATGGCGGCCGATGAGACCAGTGTTGGTTGAGCAACCGACGATGTAGGCGGTAGCGGTTCCGTTATGAACGGCGGATAACGTGGTGATGGACCGAATCCAGCCGGCGCTGGTCGGGTAGGGTTTTCCCGTTTCGCGATTCACGAAGAAATCCCGCTGGGCGAGCAGATGCTGTAGCAGGCGCACCGTGGACGCGCCCTGGGCTTGCCCTACGAAATGCACCGGATGCGCGGCGTCCCATTGGGGAAAGAGCGGCCGCGCGCCTTTTGCCCAGCCCTGGATCGTCTCCGCGTGCAGGTGCTCCGCGGCATGCGCCGGCCCGTAGTGGACGTCGCCGCCCTTGAGCTGATAGAACAGCTCGCAAGCCCGGTCGTGATTGGAGGAGATGGGACCAACGCTCGGGAACAACGCCCGTGGCCTTCGCGCGTTCAGTGTCGCGAGCCGCGCGAGGAAGACGGCCAGACCGGCCATCCCAAAGTACGGAATGCCAGCCAGCTTGCGGCTTCCCCAGCCGAGAAGGCCGTGGACAAAAACTATGGGATGACGGTTCATGGCCGTGCGGCGTCGTAAGAGGTCGTCCAGCCTCGATCGAGAACAAGACGCTCGCAACTCCGCTCGGCGAGAGCCGTGATTGTCAGCAGCGGGTTCACACCCAGCGAGCGGGGGACCACGGCTCCATCCATCACGTACAGGCCGGGATGCACCTCCCCACCAGTCCGTCCCGCAAACACTTCGCCTTTGTGAGTGACAACCGCCGTACCGGCGTCGTCGCCCATGATGCAACCGCCCAGGGGATGCCCCGTGAACAGTTGCTTTCCGTTGAAGCGGTTCCAAACCGGATTGCGAACGAAGATTCCCGACCCGGCCTCCGTAGCACGGCGGATGAGCTCGCTCGCGTCGGCCAGCGCCGGAGCCGCACCCGCGCCGGGCCAGGCGACGCGCACACGGTCCCGATCGAGGTACAATTGCCCGCCGCTGTCGTCTTGCGATACCACGAGATAGGTGACCGTGTTGTGTATAGCGCCAGCGTAGGGGCCAAACAGCAGGCTCCCGAATTCGCGGAATTTCGAGCGGACAAAGTTCAGGACGCCGTGTTCCGTCCTGATGCCCGTAAGCTTCGATCCCGCCGCGAAGGCCTCAGGCAGCACCGCGGCCAGAGCTCCGGGAAGAACTGCCTCCACCAGGATCTTGGTATCTTCCACGCTCGGACTGTCGCGCAAATCGATCATACCGGTGGAGCATGGCCCCACCGGTCTCCGGCCCGCGCCATCGCGGCGGCCCCAGCCAATCGCGTTCAGGGTCTCTTCGCTGTTATAGGAGAATCCGATCATATCGCCGTTACCCGAGAAGCGGCTGCCCACGGCGTCCGACATGGTGAGTCCGCGATCCCGCGACCGAAGCAAAATCTCGGTGCTGCCGAGCGTGCCGGCGGCAAGAACCACGACTTCGGACGTCACCTCGACGGCCGGCTGCGAGGGCTGCAGAAGGCCCGTGACCGGACGGAAGAAAAGCTTCCACGACGGGCCGCCGCGGGCGATGAATTCGAGACGCATTCGGGTGAAGACTTCGGCGCCGTGGCGGACCGCGTCCGGCAGATAGTTCATCAGGATCGTGTTCTTCGCGCGATGATTGCAGCCCGCCACGCAGTCGCCACAGTAGATGCAGGCGCTCTGCTGGATACCTGCGTGGTTGGGGCCGTCCTGGAAAGTGACGTTGATGAGCGGGCGCTGTAGAGGCCTGCCAAGGCGCTGCGCGACACGCCCGATGGCGGCGAGCTTCTCTGTGCGCGGCGCCGAATCGGGATAAGGCTTGGCGCCGAGCATGGCGATGGCCCGGGCGAATTGCGGGGCCAGACTTCCGGCTCGGGATTCCTGACGCAGCGATTCCGGCCAATGAGGATGGTCGAAAATGCGTGCTTCCGGTTCGAGGGAGATGTTGGCATTAATCAGGGAGGTGCCGCCCAGGCCGCAGCCGACGATCACGTTCATGTCGGTGTTAAAGCGGAAATCGAACAGCGCGGCCGGAGATCCGATATGGGTTTCGGGCAGGTCCACCTGCGTCTCCTCGATCATCTTGGGGACGCTGTCGGGATACTCGCCGGGCGTTATTTCCCGGCCACGCTCGAATACGGCGACCTGTCTTCCAGCCCGGGCCAACCGCGAAGCTGCCACACCTCCGCCGTACCCGGATCCGATGACGGCGATCTCGTAATGAGACTTGAGGCTCTCGCGCGGCAGAGACAACCTGCCGTCGGCGCCGCTCATCGATTCCCCTCCGAAGGAGCCATGGTTTTTAGGTATTCGAACCGAAAGCCCATCAGCCGTACCTCTTTCTGCTGAGTATCGAAGCCCATGTTCACCGGGTCGTAAACGTCCTAACCGCAGCCTCGGTCCCTTTTGCAGGTTTGGAGTATCGTACCACCGGCAAGGAAACGATGCAAGAATTTCAGATAGCGTGAATTTCAGATAGCGTGTCGCGGCAAAGTGAGAAGTTCCTAATTGGGCAAAGTAGAAAGTTCCTCTTGACAGCCGAGAGGCTAGAAGGATGGAACGTTTCAAGATGGCTCAAGAAGAGTTGGACGCACTGAACTGGCTGAAGAGGGCGAGAGACG
>CATPCJ010000502.1 GCA_955652915.1 uncultured Bryobacteraceae bacterium | reverse complement strand
GACATGCTTAGTGCTGAGCGTCGTGCTTTCGTTTATCATGTGGCTGTTGGGCCGGAGATAAAATAGAACACATGAAGCGGCCCTCGCTTTTTCTTTCGATTTGCTCGCTGGCCATTGCGGCCGACGTCGACTTCACACGCGACGTCCATCCCATTCTTGCCGCGCATTGCTTCGCATGCCATGGAGGCGACAAACGTTCCGGCGGCCTATCGCTGCGCGATTACGGAGAGGCGCTCAAAGGCGGACGGACGGGGCCGGCGATCCTGCCGGGCCATGGCGCCGATAGCCTTCTGCTGAGGCGCGTCACCGCCGCCCATTCGCCCATGCCTCCCGTCGGACCAAGGCTGAATGCAACTGAACTCGCGACTCTTCGCAACTGGATTGATAGCGGCGCTCCCGAAACCGCGCAAGGTCCTGCCGCTCGAACGCCATGGATCGCCAAGCTCGAGTTGAGTAAACCAGAAGTCCCTGCGGGTGCCTCGCAACACCCTGTCGATCGCTTCGTGAATGCTTATTCCCAGAACCACGGCGTCACCCTTCCGTCCACCGTTTCAGACCGTTTGTTCGCCCGCCGCGCTTATCTCGATATTTGGGGATTGCTTCCGTCGCCCGATCGGCTCGCGGCATTCGTCAACAACTCCGACGCCGGGAAGCGTTCCCACTTAATAGAAACGTTGCTCAGCGACAAGAATTACGCGGAGCACTGGATCAGCTTTTGGAACGACCTGTTGCGGAACGACGAAGGCGTTAACTACGCCGGCACGCGCAAGAGCATCACGCCCTGGCTCTATCGGGCGCTGGCCGACAATGTGCCCTACGACCAATTTGTTTCGAAGCTGCTGGACCCGGCCAAGCGCGGCGATCCGGACGGTTTCCTGCTTGGCGTGAATTGGCGCGGCGACATCAATGCCAGCCAGACACCTCTCATGCAAGCCGCGCAGAACAGTGCGCAGGTGTTTCTGGGCGTCAACCTGAAGTGCAATTCCTGTCACGACAGCTTCATCAGTAAGTGGAAGTTGAAGGACGCGTACGCGCTGGCCGCTTACTTCGCCGATACCGAGGAATTGGAATTGGTGCGCTGCGACAACAAGACCGGCCAGTTCACATCGGCCAATTTTCTCTATCCGGAGTTGGCGTCGCCGGAGCCGCTGAGTACGCCGGCTGCGCGCAAGGCGGCTGTCGCACGCATGTTCACGGATTCCCGCAATGGCCGTATGCCTCGCACCATCGTCAATCGCGTTTGGGCGCGGCTGCTGGGCCGCGGGCTGGTGGTGGATGTCGACGATATGGATGGTGAGCCCTGGAGTCCGGAGCTGCTGGATTGGCTGGCGTCGGACTTCGTGGAGCGCGGCTACGATCTGAAGCATCTGATCGCAACCATCATGACCTCGCGGGCGTACCAGCTTCCGGCGGTCCATCGCTCCGCGAAGGAAATCAAGGATTACGTTTTTCAAGGTCCGGAAGTGCGGCGCATGACAGCCGAAGAGTTCGCGGACGCGTTGAGCGCCGTCACCGGCGAATGGCCCGTTTATGTGCAGCCGGGTAAGACGAGCGGAGTCTACTCCCGGCAGTGGCGCATGCCCTCCAGCCCGCTGACGCGCGGCTTGGGACGGCCGATCCGCGATCAGGTGTATACGGATCGCGATCGGGACGCAACCACTCTTCAGGAACTGGAATTGGTGAATGGTGAAACGCTCCGGCACAATCTGGCGCGCGGCGCGAAACGAATGCTGGATCAATTGCCGCCCGCGCCGCCGAATCTTTTTGACAGCGGACGGGTGACGTCCAAACCTGTGACCGTGGATATCGATATCGGCGGCGTGCGCGAGCTTCGGCTGTTGACGTTGGACCAAGGAAGTTATTCACCGGAGCGAACACTGCCCGCGTGGATGGATGCCGTGCTCATTGGCCCGAATGGTGAGACGCCGCTCATCTCGCTGCGGCAGAGGAGCGGGGAGTTTACGAAAGCTCCCGTGACGCTGGAGGGGCGCGAACATGCGGATGCACTGCGGACGACTCTTCCTTCAGAACTGATTTACGATATGCCCGGCACAGGTTACATGCGGCTGCGCGCAACGGTCGGCCTGGACGATGCTTGCCGCAAGGACGACATCTCGCCGGGCGTCCGATTCTTCGTTTTCAAAGACAAGCCGGATCGAGAACAATTGCTTCGCGTGGAACAGGGTACGCCGGCGCCGCCGCTCCCGCGCGCAGGTGGAAAAGACCAACTGGTCCCCAATCTTTTTCAATACATGCTGGGCCGCTCACCGTCGGCAGGTGAGCGCAAACTGGCGAATGTCACGCTCTCGGAAAATGGCGGCAAGATCAAAGCAGAAGGCCTAGCCGATCTACTGTGGGCGATCGCGATGCAGCCGGAATTTCAGTTGATTTACTGAGGAAAAGCTATGAATTCAGATGAGCGGCGAGCATTGTCGGCGGTAGTCAGCCGGCGTGGATTTCTGAACGCGTCCGCAACTTTAGCGGCGCTCGCGGGCGCCCGTCCACAAACGCTTTGGGCGGGAACAGAACGGCCAAAGGCCACCGCCGACACGCTCATCGTGCTGTGGATGGCGGGCGGCATGGCGCACACCGAAACATTCGATCCCAAGCGACCGGCCGAATTCGAACCGGGCATGAAGGCCAACGATGTGCTCAGCACCTTCCGGCCCATCGACACGTCGGTGGATAACATCAAAATTTCGGAAGGGCTGGAACGCATTGCGCGCGTGATGGATCGCGGCACGTTGATCCGTTCTTATCAGGCAGCCGACCTCGGTTTCATCCTGCACTCGCGGCACCAGTATCATTGGCACACCGGATATGCGCCGCCGCAGACCGTGGCCATGCCGCACATCGGCGCCGTCATATCGAAAACACTGGGGCCGAAGAATCCGGACGTGCCCGCCTTCATCGACATCGGGCAGAATCTGGAAATCGGCGGGGAGAGCGCGGCCGTAAAGGCGTTCCATACCGCGGGATTTCTGGGAACGGAATACGGACCGTTCTTGATAACGAATCCGCTGGACGCGGGCGCGAGCGTGCATCCATCGGCGGAGTTGGGCCAGGCGCGGTTTTCGAGCAGATACGAGCTGTTCCAAAAACTCGCGGCGCAGAGTCCGATCCAGCAGTTTGGAAGCGAATACCAGCGCGATTCGCTGCGGCGATCCGTGGATTCGGCTCACCGTCTGCTGAATTCTCCGTCCGCCAAAGCCTTCGATCTCTCACTCGAGCCGAAGACCAGCTACGACACTTACAACACCGGGCCTTTCGGTCTCGGGTGCCTGCTGGCGCGGCGCCTAACGGAAGCGGGAGCGCGATTCATCGAGGTGACCACCGAATACATTCCATTCAAGAATTGGGACACGCATGAGAACGGACATCAGCGGGTGGTGGGGATGAAGAAACAGATCGATGCTCCAGTGGCGCAACTTGTGCTGGACCTGGAAGCTCGTGGACTTTTGGACCGCACCATCATCCTGCTGGCGAGCGAGTTCGGCCGGGACATGGTTCAGGAAGGTAAGCCGGACAAACCGGTAAAGGATCAGGTGAAGGTGCCCGACACGCTGAGCGAACCGAAACATTTCGGGATGCACCGGCATTTCACGGATGCGGGCAGCGTGCTCCTATTCGGCGGCGGATTCAAGAAAGGCTTCCTATACGGAAAGACCGCCGAAGAGCGCCCCTGCCGCACCATTGAGGATCCGATAGCCATCGAAGATCTGCACGCCACCGTCTATCGCGCCATGGGAATTCCGCCGGACCAGGCGTATGTCGTCGAGAAGCGTCCGGTATATGTCACGAGGGACGGAAAAGGAAAAGTGCGCCAGGATTTGCTCGCGTAGGGCAGGATGGCATCCTGCCGCGGATTGTTAATCCGCTTTTGACTTACGGGCCGATTGCCAATCGGCGGCAGGATGCCATCCTGCCCCACAGGCCTGGCCCACTTATTTCAGCACGCCCATCTTGTCCAACGGCCAATAAATAAAAACCGCTTTCCCGTAAATATAACGGCGCGGCACCATGCCCCATGACCGGCTGTCGTTGGACGAACTGCGGTGATCGCCCAGCACGAAATATTCGTCGGGCGGCACCGTCCTGGCAATCATCGAACTCTGG
>CATPCJ010000501.1 GCA_955652915.1 uncultured Bryobacteraceae bacterium | reverse complement strand
GGCAAGCCTGGCGTCGCAGCCCATGGGACGCGCGTCGCTGGCGCCCATCAGCCGTCTTGGCATCGAAGCGATTGCGGCGCGCATCGTACATGCGGCCCACAGCGCGAAGAAGCTGCACTATTTCGGACCCGTCGCCGAAACACCCGGGTTTCCACGCGCCGTTGCGCATACCGTCACTGAGCTTCGACTGCAGGGCATCGCTGCCGCAGAGCTTGCTTCCACCGGCGCGCCCGGCGTCGATCTCGCGCTCTTGGTGAGCATGTACATGGGTGAGCTGGAGCAAAGATCGTTGG
Source organism: uncultured Bryobacteraceae bacterium (assembly GCA_955652915.1). GTDB lineage: Bacteria > Acidobacteriota > Terriglobia > Bryobacterales > Bryobacteraceae > Palsa-89. The sequence continues at coordinate 10,073 of CATPCJ010000501.1, read as the reverse complement.
CCGATCTGCCGCTGTTGCTAGAGCTCGCGGTCCAGGAAGTCTCAGCAAGCAAGCACCGTCTCACCGGACTTCCCTTGCTGCTGCTGGACCTGACCATCGAATCTCAAAGCCACGAAAAGCTGCTGGCGGCGTTGATTGAAAGGTCTCCGTTGGCGCTCGCCACAGCGATTACCGGCGACGAACAGCCACTTCAATCGCTGCTGTCCGCCATGCCCGAGAGTCTCGATGACAGAGCGCCCGAGACCACTCTCGATCGCGTCCGCTATTGGCTTTTTTCGCCGCAGCAGCCGCCCGCCGCGCCGCCCGATCCTCACCTGATTTTCTCCGCGCCTGGCGAGAATCTCGAATGCGTTGAAATCGCGCGCCGCATTCGAGTCCTGGCCGGGCAAGGCATCAATTTCGACCGCATCGCTATTCTGCTTCGCAACGTCGAGCAATACCAGCCGCTGCTGGAAGAGGCGCTCCGGCGCGCGGCGATTCCGGCATATTTTAGCCGCGGAGTCGCTCGTCCCGATCCGGCCGGACGCGCTTTCCTGGCTCTGCTGGCCTGCGCCGGCGAAGGATGTTCGGCCACGCGCTTCGCCGAATATTTATCGTTGGGACAGTTGCCGCCCGTGGACAAGAATGGCGCACCGGTCAAGCAGCCAGTGCAATGGACGCCGCCCGGCGACGAGATCCTTGCGAATTTTCCAGCTCCGCCGCCCGGCGTGAACATTGACAAGCCCGGCTTCGCGGACGAATCCACGCTATCCGTTCCGATCGGTTGGGAAAAGTTGCTGGTCGATGCCGCCGTGATCGGAGGACACGATCGATGGGCGCGCCGTCTGCGTGGATTGCGCCGGGAATTTCATACTCAGCTCCGCGATCTGGACCGGGAAGACCAATCGCATCGCCCGCACATTGAACGCCGCATCGAGCAGCTCAAGCGTCTGGAACATTTCTCATTGCCGCTGATCGATCTATTGGGCGCGTTTCCGCGAGCCGCCAATTGGAGTGAATGGCTCGATCGCCTCGCGGAACTTGCACAGATGGCTTTGCGCCATCCCGAATCCGTTCTCAGCGTCTTGAGCGAATTCGAGCCAATGGGCGAGGTAGGCCCCGCCGCGCTCGACGAAGTTTACGACGTGCTCGCGGAAAGGTTGGGCGTGCTCCGCAACGAGCCGCCGCGCCGCCGTTACGGGCAGGTATTCGTAGGGTCCATCGAGGAGGCGCGAGGCCGTGCGTTCGAAACGGTATTCCTGCCCGGACTCGCGGAAGGATTGTTTCCCCGCCGCGCGCTGGAAGACCCGCTGCTGCTGGACGAGCATCGTTTGAAGCTGGCCACGCCCCTGGACACACAGGATCAGCGAGTGGCGCGCGAACGCATGCTGCTTCGATATTCCGCGGCGGCCGCGGCATCGCGGTTCGTCGTGTCTTACCCCCGCATGGATGTGGTGCAGGCGCGTCCCAGGGTTCCATCGTTCTATGCGCTCGAGGTCTTGCGTGCGGCCGAGGGTCGCTTGCCATCGCTTCGCGAATTCGAGAAACGCGCCGCCCGAAGCGCTCCCGCACGTTTGGACTGGCCGGCTCCAGCGGATCCAAACGCGGCGATCGACGATGCTGAATACGATCTCGCTTCACTTCACGCCGCCCTCCAACTTCGCGGCGCGGCGTCGAAAGGCAGCGCACGCTACCTGCTGGAATCGAACGCCAGTCTGGCCCGCTCGCTTCGCAATCGCAGCCGGCGTTGGCGCAATTTCTGGTCATCCGCCGATGGCATTGTCGATCCCGACGCGGCGACACTCGAAATTCTCGCAACGCAACGGCTCTCGGAACGAAGCTATTCGCCGTCCACGCTGCAGCAATTCGCCGCCTGTCCCTACCGGTTCCTGCTGCAAGGTATTTTCCAATTTCGCGCGCGCGAAGCCGCGGTTCCACTGGAGCAAATGGACCCGCTTACTCGCGGCGCGCTTTTCCACGAGGTTCAGTTCGAGCTATTTCGGAAACTGAAAGAATCCAGTCTGTTGCCGATGACGGCCGATAGTTTGCCGAAAACTCTGGATCTTGCCGACAAAGTGCTGGACCATGTCGCGGCTCGGTTTGAAGACGATCTCGCGCCTGCCATCCCGCGCGTCTGGAAGAGCGAAGTAGAAGGCGTGCGAACAGACCTGCGCGGCTGGATCCAGCAAGTGGCTGCCTCGCAATCGGAATGGCTTCCCTTGCATTTCGAGTTTGGGTTCGGACTGGCGCTGGATGAGCATCGCGATCCGCGGAGCACGAAAGAGGAAGCCGTAATTCTAAATGGCATTCGATTGCGCGGCTCCATCGATCTGGTGGAGCGGAATATGCACCGCGACACTCTGCGCGTCACCGATCATAAGACCGGCAGAGCGCTACAGAATCGTCCGCAACATGTGGGAGGCGGGGCAATTCTCCAGCCCTTGCTGTATGCTCTGGCGGCGGAGAAATTGCTCGGACAGACGGTGGAATGCGGCAGCCTCTACTTTTGCACGCAACGCGGCGATTTCTCCGAGATGAGCATGCCGCTCGACGTTCAATCGCGCGAGCGGCTTTCGCGCGTGCTGGAAACTATCAGTGAATCCATCCAGCAAGGATTCCTGCCCGCCGCTCCCCAGGCCGGCGCCTGCGCTCTCTGCGACTACACACCGGTTTGCGGACCCTATGAAGAAACTCGCGCCAAGCGGAAGCAGCGGGATCGTCTTGATCCGCTCATCACCATTCGCAATCTGCCATGATTCTTTCTCTCGATCCCAAGCTCGACGACCGCGTGGCACGCCAGCGAATCCGCACGTCGCTCGGCGAAAGTCTGCTGGTGGAAGCGTCGGCCGGCACCGGAAAAACCACCGAGTTGATCGCCCGCATCGTCGCCGTGTTGGCGAGCGGGGCGACGACCATCGATCATATCGTCGCGGTCACCTTCACCAACAAGGCCGCCGGCGAATTGAAGCTGCGCCTGCGGCAGGAATTGGATTGCGCGCGCGATACGGCCGGCACTGAACGCGAACGCAAGAACATCGAAGACGCGCTGGAACATCTGGAGGAAGCCGCCATCGGCACCATCCACTCTTTCTGCGCGCAGATCCTGCGCGAGCGGCCGGTAGAGGCCGTCGTCGATCCCGCGTTCGAAGAACTTTCCGAGCAGCAAAGCTCGCGCATTTATGAACGCGCTTTTCGTGCGTGGATTCAGCGCAAGTTAGCCGAAGGGGCTCCGGCGTTACGGCGCGCGCTGGTCCGGCTGGCGGCGCGCGGTTCCGGTGAAAGCGGGGCGCCGATGGATCAACTGAAGTATGCGGCGTGGAAGCTGATCGAGTGGCGCGATCATCCCGCTCCGTGGCGGCAGGTGGCATTCGATCGCGACTCTGAAATCGATCGCTTGGTGGAGGACGTGAAACTGATCGGCGAGGCTGCGGCGCTCTGCGCCAAGCCATTCGACAATCTTGCCAAATCGCTCCGTCCGGCACAGGCCTTGATCACTTGGATTCAGCGCTCCGAGGCCGCCACGCGCGGCCGCGACTACGACACGCTGGAGAGTTTTCTGATTAAGCTGCTCGGCGACCTGAAGAAAGACACGAAGAAAGGGTCCGGTTTCTTCGCGCAATCGGTGCCTCGAGAACAGGTCGTGGCGGCTCGCGGCCAGCTAATTGCGAACCTGGAAGCGTTCCAAGCGGCAGCCGATGCCGACCTGGCCGCCGCCTTGCGAACGGAGATGTGGGACCTGGTGGTGCGCTACGACGAACTGAAGCGCCGCGCCGGAAAACTGGATTTTGTCGACCTGCTGATTCTCGCGCGCGACTTAGTGCGCGGCAATGCCGAGGTTCGCGGCTATCTACAGCAGCGCTTCACGCATATCTTTATCGATGAGTTTCAGGACACCGATCCACTGCAGGCCGAGATTCTTCTGCTGCTCACCTCTGACGACCGGGCGCAATCGGACTGGCATTCCGTTGTGCCAAAGGCTGGCAAGCTGTTTGTGGTGGGCGATCCGAAGCAATCGGTTTACAAATTCAGGCGTGCCGACGTGGTTCTGTACCGCGGGATACGCGACACGCTGGAAGCACGGGGTGTCGGCGTGGTGCAACTCACCACAAGTTTTCGCGCTCTGCGCCCCATACAGGAGTGCGTCAACGCGGCGTTCCATGGCGAAATGCAGGACGATGCCGAGGCGGGTCAGGCGGCCTATACACCATTGCACGGCGATACTCCGGCCATCGCAAATCAGCCCAGTGTGATCGCGTTGCCGGTGCCACGGCCATACGGTAACCAGCGCGTTTCAAAGACTGCGATCGATGAGTGCCTGCCCGCGACGATCATCGGATTTGTGGAATGGCTGGTGCGGGAAAGCGGCTGGAAGGTGCGCGATCCCGAAGATCCTGAGCGGCTCCTGCCGGTTTCCGAGCGTCATATCTGCCTTCTCTTTCGCCGCTTCACCAGTTACGGGCGCGACGTAACACGCGATTACGTGAAGGATCTGGAAGCCCGGGAGATTCCGCACCTGTTGGTCGGCTCGAAATCATTTCACAGCCGTGAAGAGATCGAAACCTTGCGCGCCGCGCTCACGGCGATTGAATGGCCCGACGATGAACTCTCCGTTTTCGCGGCCCTGAAAGGCTCGCTGTTCGCCATCTCCGACAGCGCACTGTTGCGCTTCCGCCACCAGTTCGATCGGCTGCATCCGTTCAATCCGCTTCCCGACGCCGAAGGTCTGGACCCGGAGTTCCGGGCGGTTGTGGAGGCTTTGCGACTGCTGGCCGAGCTGCACCGTCAACGCAATCGCCGTCCCATCGCCGACACAGTGAATTCGTTACTGGAGGCCACGCGCGCTCACGCCGGATTTGCGTTGCGGCCCGCCGGTCATCAGGTGCTGGCCAACATCTATCGTGTTTCGGATCTCGCGCGCGGATTCGAACTGTGGGGCGGAATTTCGTTCCGGGGGTTTGTCGAGGAATTGGAGGCGCAGTCCGAAAAAGCCGATTCTTCCGAAGCCCCAGTGCTGGAAGAGGGCGCCGAGGGTGTGCGCCTGATGACCGTTCACGCAGCCAAGGGGTTGGAATTTCCGATCGTGATTCTTGCGGACATGAACGCGAATCTTGCCGCCGGCGATCCGGATCGTTATGTGGACGCCAAGCGCAGCCTGTGCGCGACGCGGTTGCTTCGATGCGCTCCCTGGGAATTGCGCGAGCACGACGCACAGGAACGTGTGCGTGAGCGGGCCGAGGGTGTGCGTGTAGCATACGTCGCGGCCACGCGCGCTCGAGATCTGCTCGTCGTGCCCGCGGTGGGCGACGAAGAACGCGACGGTTGGCTCGCTCCATTGAACAAGGCCATCTATCCCGCGCGCGATCGCTATCGAGGCGCTACCAGCGCCAAAGGCTGTCCGGAATTTGGCGACTCTTCCGTGATCGACCGCCCTTTCTATACGCGCGAAGAGCATTCCGTGCGGCCCGGCTTGCACTTGCCGCAACAGGGCCAGTACTCCGTGGTTTGGTGGGATCCACGCAAACTTAAATTACATGCCCCGGCGAATTTGGGACTTCGGCAGGAGGAGATCCTGACCGCCGACGCCGCGGGAATCGAGTCTTCGAGCATGGATGCCTACAAAGCGTGGATGCAGCATCGTGAAAAGGCCGGTGCTACCGCACAAGCCAAACAATTCGATGTGTTCACCGCCAGTGAGACGTCCAGCTCACCCAGGGATTTTGAAGTCGAAGCCAGCATCGAATCGGTTGAGAAAAAACCGGACCGCCCTACCGGCGCCAGATTTGGCACGTTGGTTCACACTATCCTGCGCGATGCCGCTCTGGACGCCGATCACGCCGCGCTTGCTTCGCTCGCGGCCGTGCATGGGCGGCTGCTGGGCGCTACAGCCGAAGAAATCGAACATGCCACGAAGGCCGCCGCGGCCGCACTGAGCCATCCTCTTCTCGCGAGAGCCCGTCAAGCGGCGCGAGTGCATCGTGAATATCCGATCATGCTCAAACTGGACGACGCGAAAGTTCTGGAAGGCGTCATCGATCTGGTTTTTGAATCCGACGGCGCCTGGAATATTATCGATTTCAAGACGGACGCCGACCTCGCATCCAACCGCGCTCATTACAAGCGCCAGTTACATTGGTACAGTCTGGCAATTTCACGATTGAATAATATGCCGGCGCGCGCCTACTTGCTGAGCCTGTAGGGCAGGTTGGTAACCTGCCGCCGATGCAATCGGCCTGAACATGCGGATTTAGCAATCCGCGGCAGGTTACCAACCTGCCCCACAAAATCGCTGATTACTTGCCTTTGAAATCCGGCTTACGCTTGTCATGAAACGCGGCGATGCCTTCCTTGACGTCGTCGGTGTAATTGACGGCCAGCGTGGCCAACGCCGCGTCTTCCAAAGCGTTGTCGAGGCTCATGGTTCGCTGCTTGTACATCATTCGTTTTGTGATTCGGATCGCGAGCGGCGGACCGTCCGCCAGCCGCTCAGCCCAATCGCGGGCGGCGGGCATCAAGTCTGCATCGGCCACCACTTCGGTCACCAGGCCGAGTTCTTTGGCCTGCCGCGCCGGGTAGACTTCGGAGAAGAGCGACATCTTGAGCGCGCGTTCGTGCCCCATGAATCTCGGAAAAAGATACGCGCCGCCTTCATCCGGAATCAACGCGAACTTCAGGCTCGTGTCGCCGAGCTTGGCGCTTTCGGCGGCGATGCGGAAGTCGCAGCTTAGGGCCAGCGTCAGGCCGCCGGCCACCGCGGGCCCGTTCACGGCGGCGATGGTGGGCTTGTCAAAGCGCTGCAGGAAAGTGACAAGCTGATCCATGTTCTCGCGCATTTCCAGCATCGATTCCAGGCGATGGCCGCGGTACCGGCCGGGATATTGGAAATCGTGCCCGATGTCGCCGCCGGAACAGAACCCACGACCCGCGCCGGTTAGGATCACCGCCCGAATTTCATCGTCATCGCGCGCGTCGGCCAGCGCGTCCAGGATTTCGTGGACCATTATTTCCGAGTAGGCATTCAGCTTTTCGGGGCGATTCAGCGTGATGGTGGCCACGCGGTTTTCTTTGGTGTAGAAGATCTGTTTGTATTCGGTCATCGGCCTGTAAATTTCGGCGCGCGTTTTTCGAGAAATGCGCGAACGCCTTCCTTGTGGTCCTCAGTTTGACCGCAGCGCAAATGCGTTTCGGCTTCACGATCCAGCAGGGCGCGGAAGTCGGTGTGGGTGGCGAGGTTGATGTTGCCTTTCATATAGCGGAAGCTGGTGAGCGGTCCGGCAGCGATGCGAGCGGCCACTTGGCGGACTTCCGATTCGAAGCGATCGTGCGCGACCACGCGATTGACCAGGCCGATGCGATGAGCTTCAGCGGCGTCTATTACGTCGCCGAGCAACATCAGCTCCTTGGCCTTGGGTGCGCCGGCATAATGAGTGAGCAACCACGTCGTGCCGAAGTCGCCGCCATAGCCGACCTTGGCGTAGGCAGTTCCGAACTTCGCCTGATCCGAGGCGATTCGCAGATCGCAAGCCAGGCAAACACCCAGGCCCGCGCCCATGGCGAACCCGTTCACGGCGGCGATGCTTATTTTTGGGATGTTGTAGAGCAGCCACGAAAGTTCCTGCCATTCACGGAGACCGTCGATGCTTTCCTCGAGCGAACGGCCGGAGTCCTTGGCCATGGAAGAAACGTCGCCGCCCGCGCAGAAGGCCCGTCCCGTGCCGGTGACGACGATGGCGCCGACGTTGGGATCGACGCTCCACGCGCGCAATGCCGCGATGGAATCCGCGATGAGTTCGGAATTGAGAGCATTCAATTTTTCGGGACGGTGGAACGTAAGGGTCGCGATCCGATCGGTAACTTGGGTTTGGATCATGATCGAAACTAGCATAGACGAATCGACATTGGCATGGAGCTGTGACGCCTGCTAAGTGTCAAGCCTGCTAAGGCCCAAGGCCACTTAGTTTTCCCTCAACCGAACACTTCCTCCTGGCCTGTCGTCGTCGGCCCCCTGGCCGGCCTTTCCGGATCGGCGACCACTGGATTGTTCGAATGAACAGCGGGTCCAAGGGAACCCGCGCGGACCGGGGGGGCCGCCCCACAGGTCTTGGCGCACTCCCCACTTTTGGGAAAAATAATTGGCATTGGGCCAAGAGCCGGCTGCGGGCAAGATTGCCCGCTCCAGCAGATTACTCCGGCGCACCGCGTGAAGCACGCGCTGGTTTGTTGGAACCAGTCCAGATGGAGTTGGGATTTGTGAATGCGGCGGCGATGGCGTGGGGGTCCAACCCCAAAGCCGGAGCGGCGGCGATGGCCCAGGTTGCGCAATCGGGAAGGCGCCGGACGTTGCCTGCATCGACGTCGCGCATACGACTCATGGCGGTGGAGCCGCAATCGAATAAGGCCGCCGTAAGAGCGGGGCGAAGCGCTTCGACTTCCGGCCAGAGAGCCAGCTCGGCTCGCGGCACGGGGATTGCAGGCAGATCGATAATCAGTGTGCGGTTGGCAAGCGCGCGCGTTGGCGCATAGGCGCTTTCGGCTTCATCGTAGGGTGAGATGAGAATTATCGGCCGGGCGACTTGCAGAACTGCTTGGCCGGTTTCAAGCGCGTCGCCGGAGGAAACGGCGCACAAGGCCTGGGAGATACTGGGCGAGATGCCGTGTACCTGGTCGAAGACGAGAATCCAATTGTTGAAGGCGAGCTGAAGAAGCTCCCGATCGTTCGCGGGCAGGCGGCGAACGGGCACGGAACAGGGATCGACCAACAAACGAAGGGCGCGCGCGAGGGCGGTCTTGCCGCTGCCGCTGCAACCAGTGAGCACCAGAATTGGATACGGACCTGTGGGACGCAGAGTATTGGCCAGCCATGCGAAGGCGCGGGTGCGGTTCTCAGCGGTCAGACGAAACAGGGCGGCGAAGGCGGCGAGCGGTTGGCGATCGGCGTTCGATGGATGTGGGATAGGAAGTGTCGTGGAGGTTTGGCGAAAGTCATGGCTGAAATTGTCAGTGGTGTGCCACCCTTTGCTTGCGATCTCCACCACTTCGCCGCTCTCGTTCGCGAGATCCAGGAAAATCTTGGACGGCAGCAAGGGATTGCCTTCGAAGCCGAGGCGGTAGTCGACTTTTCGCGCCGGCGATTCGCCGTTCCGCGCGCGGGCTTCCAGTGTATAAACGGCGTCACGAAATGCGTCGACCGAGGGTGCGGCCTCGTACTCACTGTAGTAGCTGTTGATCAACCAATCGCGAAATTCAGTGGAATGCAGCGGCAGGACGCGGCGCGCATCGATGCCGGCTGGAACGCTGACGTAGGCTTCACCGTCATCGGAACAAAACGGCGTGGCGGCGCGAGCGTGGTAGAGCAAGGCTTGGGCCTGGTCGAGTTTCGGAGTGTGCGCGGACATTTCGTTCCTGCTTGAGCGTAACGTGCGGGAGTGGGCGGTGGATGGCAGGTTATGCGCATCTACGTGAAAGCAAGTGCAAAATGTTTTTTGCTTCGCTGTGACCCGCGATTTCGGCGCTGCGCGCCGACACTGGAGGGGATGAAAACGCTTCTCTGCTCGGCGGGAGGTGCGAGTACGGCAAGGCCGTTCGATGGAACTTATTGGAAGCATTGGTGGTTCGAGGGCTCGTTTTCTAACGACTTGGATCGGCGACGTTCCAGGTTCTCTGTGTTTTCGGGGAATGGAGATCGGCGCACGGCGGATTCTGCGTTCCGATTTCAGTCCGCAACCGGCGGCCGGCCTATGCACGGCAATGGTCGTTAGCTAAGTGCGGAAGCTCGGCAGTGTCCATTTTTGGGATTAGGTTCGTTTTGCCACGTCATGTGCGTAGGATTCTTTGATCCCGATTCACCGCAAAATTGCGTATCTTATCAGATATAGAATACTCCTGGCAGCATGAGAGCCGAGTGCCCGGATTGTCCAAGTTGTTGTGAATGAATGAAACAAAGATTTTGGAATCGGGTGACCCGCGATTTCGGCGCTGCGCGCCGACACTGGAGGGGATGAAAACGCTTCGCTGCGCGGCGTGAGGTGCGAGTACGGCAAGGCCGTTCGATGGAACTTATTGGAAGCATTGGTGGTTCGAGGGCTCGTTTTCTAACG
>CATPCJ010000500.1 GCA_955652915.1 uncultured Bryobacteraceae bacterium | reverse complement strand
CGCCCAGATTCTCGGTGATGGCCCACAGCAGGTCCAGTTGGCCGCCGCTCATTTCAGCGATGGCGCGGCGGGCAGAGGTCAGGAACTCCTCCGCTCGAGCCCGAAACTCCTCCGGAAGAACCACCAGAAATAGCTCGCTGCCACTCGATCCCAGCAGCATTTTCGACAGGCCCAGTTCGGCGATCAGCGCGCGAGGCAGAACCTCGCTCAATAGACTGACCCAGCGCAGTCGGCCTGCGAAGAGAGACTCTTCCGGCTCATCGGCCAGCAGGAACGCCTCAGTGCCGAAAATCTTGCCTTGTAATAGGATCTGAACGGACATTGTGAAGTTGGTTGAATGCTCAATGTAGCACGTCTATTGCCGTTTGGTGCGGATATCGGCGATGGCACGCCGCACATCTTTTAACAAAATGAAGAGGTGCATGGGGTCAGTAGGAGAGGGCAGAAAATCGAAGTGCTGATAGAAGCGTTTAGCCTCCTCGTCTTTCGCATGAACCGCGAAAGCTCGAATGCCGGCAATGTCGGCGGCTTCGAGAGAGCGTTGCATTGCGTCTCGCAAAAGTGCTCTGCCGACGCCCTTGTTTTGCCAGCGATGATCAATGGCCAGACGCGCCAACAACATGATCGGTACGGGATGATGGGCTAAGCCCTTGGTCAACCGCACAGGCGCGTCGTCGTACATTACTCGACCTACCGCGAGCGTGTAATAACCCACTATAACGTCGCCAACCAAACCAACATAAGTTTGGGCAGCACCAGCTTGCTGATTCTGCCAGGCGTAGCGCGGTAGATATTGGTTTAGCTCCTTGCGGCCACACGCGAACCCGTGATCGCGTCGAAGCTTCTCGACGCGACGAGCATCGCTTGGCGTCCAGACCAAAAGTGCGGCGATCGGCCAGAGCCTCGTCGGCCCGCACTAGTGCGCTTTCCAGCACAAACTCGCTTACGGAACGCCGGGAGGCAGCGGCAGCGGCCTGCAGCGTCAGCTTGGCATCGCGCGTGAGGCGCAGATCCAGTTTCTCACTACGGGTAGCACGTGCCGGCATTATTCGCTCCTGTTTGAAGTGCACCAATTTGCCAGACAATGTCAAGACACACTTAGATGTCAATTCGGGGTGTATTCTATGAAGAAGATGATTAAGCGAGCCGCTGGTGTTGCGATCGCGCTGGCACTGCCCTGTTTGAGCTTTGGCGCGGAGACGAAGTTTACTTTTCATCGGGACGTCGAACCGATTCTGCAGGCGCGGTGTCAAAACTGTCATCGGCCGGGCGAGGCTGCGCCGATGTCGTTGCTGACTTATAGCGACGCGCGTCCTTGGGCCAAAGCGATGAAGCAAGCGGTGTTGTCTAAGAAGATGCCGCCGTGGTCGGCCGATGTTTCCGTGGGCCACTTCAAGAATGACCGCAGCTTGCGTCCGGAAGAAATGGACACGCTCGCCAAGTGGGCGGATTCGGGAGCGGCGGAGGGTAATGCCAAGGATGCTCCGGCGCCGCTCCAATTCAGCGAGGGCTGGGCCATCGGCAAACCGGACACGGTGTTGGAAATGCCGGTTCCATTTGAGGTTCCCGCGCAAGGCGTGGTGGATTACCAGTGGATACTGATCCCCGGCTTCAAGGAAGATAAATGGATTCAGGCGTTCGAGGTTCGTCCAGGCAATCGCGCGGTGGTGCATCACGTCGCCGCATTTTTGCGCCGCGCCGGTTCGAAATGGATGGCGGAGGTTCTGCCCGGCGTGCCTGTCGCGAAGCCGTCGACTGCGCCGGAGGGCGGATCCTCGGATGGAATTGTGGCGGAGTACGTTCCCGGAGTTCCGCCGCTGATCATGCCGAAGGGCTATGCGATGCGGCTGCCCGCGGGTTCCGATATTATGCTGCAAGTTCATTACACTCCTAACGGCAAAGCGACTCAGGACCGATCGCGGCTTGGTTTCATATTCGCGGCTGCTCCGCCGGAGTACCAGGTCATCACGACCGGAGTAGTCACCGGGGCGCTGAAGATTCCGCCTTACGAGCCGAATTACCGGGCGCAGGCGAGCATGATGTTCGGAGCGGATGTTCGCGTTTTGGGAATCAATCCACACATGCATCTGCGCGGAAAGTCGGCTGAGGTGCGCGTGACTTATCCGGATGGCCGCGTTCAAGAACTCCTGCGAGTTCCGAAGTACGATTTCAACTGGCAGCTAACCTACGAACCGGACGGCGATTTGATGTTGCCGGCGGGGACGAAGCTGGAAGCGGTGGAGTTTTATGACAACTCAGCGAACAATCCCGCTAACCCCGATCCTTCGAAGGAAGTCCACTGGGGGGATCAGACTTCGGACGAGATGATGGTGGTGTACATGCATCTCGCGATTCCGAGCGGGCAGGATCCGAGATCGATTTATCGGCGGGTGGCATATCAGAAGTAGGGGAACGCTCCGTTATGGCTCTGAGAAAAATCGCTTTGGACATTTTATGTAGGGCAGGATGGCATCCTGCCGCCGATTGGGTAATCGGCCAGTAATTTCGTGCGCTTTATCGAACGAGCCGATTACCAATCGGCGGCAGATTAACAATCTGCCCCACATTAGAAGTGAAGAATGTCCAAACTCCAAACACAGGCAAGAATGCCTGTGCCACAATTTGCATTCTTGCCTGCGGTGGTTTGGGAATTTCTTACAAACGCTCCGTTGAAGACGCGGTGCAAATTATTGATTCCACGCGACCGGTCGGCCGCGTCTTCATTGCCTTTGGTGGGCCGCAGGCCCATGGGCACTCCCTTACGGTCGCGGTTCAGAACGGGACCCACGGCAGGTGGCGGATTTGGGGGGCTTCGAAGGCTGTGCCCGGCTTTACCGATCCATCGTCGTTCATCCGGTCCCAGCCGGAATTCGCGATGAAGTAAAACTGATCGCCCACGATTACACCGTGCGTCGGAGCGCCCAGGCCCGGCCAGTTCGCTTCCAAGGTCGCCCATTGCGTAATGCGCGTGAGCGAATCATCCAGCGACATGCGAATCAATCGCGGTGGGGTGGAACCGTTCTGAACGGCGATCATCGTCCTGTCCTTTAAATACAGGCCGTCGATGCCGCCTATCGATAGTTCCTTGGGGTGCTCCAACAGCTTCCATTTCCTGGTCGCCAAATCCACCACGCTGATGCCGCGAGAATAATCCGGGATAAAAAGCCGCGTCTCATCCGAACTCAATGCCGGGGTCTGCGGAGAACGGAACGTGCCCTTCTCGAAGAGAGGTTCCATCGTGTCTCTTGAATGCTCAACCCAGTAGACCGCGCCAAGACCATCCGATGCGTAGACGTCGCCCGACGAACTGACCGTCATGTCGCCCAGGGCGTGCTTGGCATCCGTCTTCAGATCGTAACGTTTCAGCAGAGCGCCGGACTCAAGCGAATACTTTAACAACGCCGACCGGCCTTCTTCCTGCTTGCTGAACCCGATCGCTTCCGGCATCGCCGCCGTGGAGGCCCATAAGACTTTTCGTTTTGAATCCACGCGGAGAGCGAGAATCGCCCAAATATCCGGTTGCCCTTCCGGGACAAACTCGGTCACCTTGCCGCGCTTGGTCACCGACAGTATCTTGCGATGGCGGACACTGCTGATGAAGAAGCGGCCGCCCGCGGGATCGTAGGCGATGTCTTCCGCGATCAAATCCTTTTCGGGCAACGTTAAAAATGGCTTGCTGCTGGAGACGGGCTGCCGGGCCGATTTGAGCCGCGCCAGGATCGCCGCGAACTCCGGGGTATTCTTCAGCGCTTCAAATTCCGGTTCAGACGCGGGGTCGGCAAATGTCAAACCCGACTTGGAGTAAAGGGAAAGCCAATCCAATGCGGCTTGCTTGTTGCCGAGGGAAGCCTCGACCGACGCCAGCCGATAAACAATGTCGGCGCGTCCGCCTAATGCTTCGTTCGCCCGCAATAGATGGGTCCGGCACTCGGCGAATTCCTTGGCGGTGCAAGTCTTGTTGGCGGCGGTGGCGGCCTGGACGTACTGCTCGATCCAGGACGTCTCGGCGCCGAACAGCACGCACGCGATGCTGAGGAACAGGGGCGTGTTTTTGAGAATAGACACCTAGATCCAGACTTTCTCGGCCGGCACGCCGCGCCTGCACATCTCGCACGAGCCGGCATCCTTATAATATGTGGCGTCGAGCTTCGCCAGGTAATAAAAGGGCAGGGGACTGAAGTCGACGGTCTTGGGCGTGGGCTGGTAGATGATGACCGCGAGCCCTACCACTTGCGCACCGGTGGATTCCACCAGTCGTTTTAGTTCGGTCAGATTCTTGCCAGAGCGCAGAATATCGTCCACCAGCAGGACTTTTTCACCTGGAGTCTGTTCCAGGTACTGCCGGAAACGCATCGGCCCATTTTCTTCCTTGCGCTCCGCCCAGTAGACCTGGTGCGCGCGCAGGGCCTCGCACATTCCGTACGCAACCGGCAGTCCGCCGGTGTCGGGAGAAACAATGGACAGCTCCGGAATCATGGCGCGGATTTCCGGGTTGGCGCGCAACAGCCGGCTCAATCCGACACTCAACACTTTGGCGTGTTGAAAATATCGCATGGTGAGCTGCACTTGCATGTACTCGGTGGCGTGCATTCCGTTGGGATATTCAAAATGTCCATCGCGAATGGCTCCGGTGCGCCGCAGCAGGCTGACTACTTCGTCTTGGGTTGGGACTAAGTGCATATTGTCATTCTATCTGGGGGGAGGCTGGGGG
>CATPCJ010000499.1 GCA_955652915.1 uncultured Bryobacteraceae bacterium | reverse complement strand
GCCGGACGGGACCGTCGAGTTTCTGGGACGGAACGACTTTCAGGTGAAGATCCGGGGCTTCCGCATCGAGCTGGGGGAGATCGAAGCGCGGCTGGCCGAGCATGCAGGGGTGCGCGAGGCGGTGGTGGCGGCGCGGCCGGATAGAGGCGGGGACCAGCGTTTGATCGCCTATTACACGGGCGAGAGCGTGAGCGTGGAGCAACTGCGCGCGCACATTGCGGCGAAGCTGCCGGAGTACATGGCGCCGGCCGCGTATGTGCGATTGGAGTCGCTGCCCGTAACGCCGAACGGCAAACTCGACCGGAACGCACTGCCGGAGCTCCAACTGAATGCGTACTCTTTACCCGGTTACGAGCCGCCACAGGGCGAGACCGAGACAGCGCTGGCCGCGCTCTGGACCGGCGTTCTGGGCCTCCAACAGGTCGGGCGGCACGACAACTTTTTCGACCTCGGCGGACATTCTCTGCTTGCAATGCGGCTCATTTCACGCATCCGGCAATCGTTGGACCTGGAAGTGAGCGTGGGCTCGATTTTTGCGCACCCGACGCTCGCTGCTCTCGCCGAGCACGTTCTCGATTTGGAGCTTGCGCAATATGACCAGACCGAAGTCGCTCAGATGTTGACTGTCATGAGCGCTTCTCCAGCCGGTACCGGAATGTAACCGAGAGGGCCAATATGCATGCAGTGATAGCGACGTACGGAACCATGGGCGACATCCAGCCGCTGCTTGGACTCGCGGCCGAGCTTTGCCGCCGCGGGCACACGGCCAAATTCGCCGCCCCTCCCAACTTTGGCGAGCGAGTCAGGAGCTTGGGCCTTGAATTCGTCTCTCTGGGTCCGCCCATGGACACTCGCGAGATACGCGAGGTGTACGGCCGCGCGTTTCGCAGCTCCGACCCCGTTCAACTTGTTCAAAGGACGCTGCCGCTGGTTGTAAGGGACGCGCCGCAAATGATTGCGGAGCTTCAAATCGCGTGCGACGGAGCGGACGTCCTCATTTCGCTGCCCTACCAGCTGGCGGGGCGCATTGTTCACGAGCTGCGGCAGGTGCCGCTGATATCGGTTCACCTCTCGCCGTTTGGCGGTTACAGCCGCCGGTTTGCGGCTGAGAGTTCCCGCATGATTAACGAGTTCCGCGCTTGTTACGGTCTGAAGGAACTCAACGATCCGTTGGGACCCGAAGGGAGCTCATCGACGTTGGCGATTTATGCAGTCAGCCCGGCCATCTTCCTGCGCCCGCGCCATTGGCCCGCACATCATCACATGACGGGCTTCTTCTTCCTCGAGGAGCCGTGGACACCCGACCCCGCGCTTGCGCGCTTCATCTCGTCGGGAGAAGCGCCGGTCGTCTTCTCCTTCGGCAGCATGCTGCACGAATCGCCGGAGACTATGGCGGACGTCGTTCTCACCGCGATCAAGCGCATTGGCAGGCGTGCGATCGTTCAGCGCGGTTGGTCCGGTTTACGGTTCGATGCGCTTCCCGATACCGTGCACACCGTCGATTTCGTGCCGCATCACTGGCTTTTTCCGAGAGCCGCGTGCGTCGTTCACGCCGGTGGCGCCGGCACCACCGCGGCCACCCTGCGCGCCGGTGTTCCGTCTGTTGTCGTACCGCACATGCTCGATCAATTTATCTGGGGAACATTACTCAAAGAGCGCGGCTGCTCGTCCGATGCGATCCCCTATTCGGAGCTCACGGCGGAACGCCTGGCCAGCGCCATCGAGCAGGCTCTCTCGCCGGCCGGCCGTCATCGCGTCGCTGAATTGTCGGCCAGAATCCGCGCCGAGAATGGCGTCTGCGCAGCCGCCGATCTGATCGAGTCACACGTTCCTCTAACACGTCCGGTGCTGCGCCGTGAATCTGCTTCGTCCATTTTTTCCGCTTAGCGCTTTTTGAGGAGGATACGATGAGAAACGCCGGGAACAACATTGTCGATTTCATTGAGGAGCAGGCAGCCCTCCATCCCGAGCGGTCGGCCGTCATCTCCAGGACGGGTGAGGCGACTTACCGGCAATTGGTATCCCGCATGAAGAGCGTCTCTGCCTGGCTTGTGGAACGGGGAGTTGGCCCTGAGGTCCCGGTCGCAGTTTGCGCGGACCGTTCTTTGGCCTGGGTTGTAGGAACACTGGGAATCCTGCATACCGGCGGTGTGTACGTTCCAATCAATCCGATGTCGCCGCTGGAACGCAGGGCTGCAATACTCGAAGACTCCGGTATCCGCCTCCTCCTCGCCGAGCCGCACGTGCCCGAAACCCCTGTCGCCGGCGTCGAAGTCGTCAGGCTGGACGAGGGCCGGCCCGTCGCGCCCGCTCGCGGCGCGCGGCCGAATATCATCCCGGGCCAGGCAGCTTACGGAATATATACTTCAGGATCGACCGGAAGGCCGAAAAACGTCATTGTGTCGCATGAGAGCCTGTGGCATTATGCCGATGTGCTGCGCCGCGAACTGGCCATTAGCGGCGCGGACCGGTATCTGCACAGCGCTTCGACCGAGTTTTCGGCCGCCGTTCGACAGCTTGTCGCGCCCCTCACCTCGGGCGGAACCGTGGTCATCGCAACACGCGACGAAATACGCGATCCGGCGAGACTCGCTTCGCGCATGCTTCAGCTCGGCGTGACTGTCTTCGATACGGTCCCGTCGTACCTCAAAAACTGGCTGGCGGCCGTTTCGGAGCTTCCGCGTGATTGGCGCGACGGGCTTCGAGCATCGCTGAGGCTTGTTCTGACGACGGGTGAGCCGCTTCCCGCGTCGACTGTCAACTCCCTATGCGCCGGGTTTTCGTCTACACGGATACTGAACCTCTACGGTCAAACCGAAACAACAGGAAGCGTCTCTTTCCAGGCGGCGGACGGCGGAGCTTCGGACCCGATCCCCATTGGGCAGCCGCTGAACGGTTCCAGTTTCTACGTACTGAATGAAGCGCTGGAGCCGTCGTCCGAGGGCGAGCTGTACGTTTCCGGAGCCTCTCTTGCCCGCGGCTACCACGCCAGACCGAAGACCACGGCGAGCCGCTTTCTTCCCGATCCTTTCTCTGAACTTCCCGGTGGGAGAATGTATGACACGGGCGATCGCGTTGTCCGCCGGCCGGATGGCAGCCTGGTGTTCAAGGGACGGACAGATAACCAGGTCAAATTCCACGGTGTCCGCATAGAGTTGGGTGAAATCGAGTCCGCGCTGTTGAAACACCCCGATGTTGAAGAAGCCGCGGTAGTGCTCGCACAGACGTCTGCGGAGGAATCTCGCCTCGTCGCCTTTGCCGTCGTCGGTCGAAATGCCGCTTGCGCCGGCCGCGACCAGTTGCGCGCTTTTCTGAACGCCACCCTGGGCGAGGCGATGGTGCCGGGATTAGTCGTCATACTGGATGCGCTTCCCCGCACTCCCAGCGGCAAACTCGACCGGCCGGCGCTGCTGCGGCTTGATCTGTCTTCAACGCCCAGGAAAGCTTCTTCGCCGCCCCCACAAACGAGGATGGAGCACCTGGTTGCGCAATGTTGGGAGGAAGTGCTTAGTGTAACCGGCCTCGGTGTCGAAGACGAATTCTTTGAGCTCGGCGGTGACTCGATTCAGGCGATGCAGATGGTTCTCCGCCTGCAGAAGCTGCTGACCGTGCAATTGCCCCTCGGCGCCCTATTCTTTCAGGACCCCACGCTGGGAGCCTTTGCCAGGGCCATTGAAGAGGCATCCGATTACGAAGAAGAAGCGATGGCGTCTTCGGACGCCGGCTCATGAATGATGCCTCGCCAGTCGATCAGCGTTGTCGTCTCCGTCCTCCACTGCAGTAGAGTCCTGGACAGAGTTCTTCCTGCCTTGGACTTTTACCAGCGTGACTGCGCCGAGATCGAATGCATTGTTGTCGAAGATGGATGCGACCGTAGCGTCGCGGCGGCGCTCGCTCCCACGGTGTCGAGCGTAAATCTGACGGTGCTTCGGAACCACATGCCGGTGGGCCGCTCAATGTCGCGAAACCGCGGATGGCGGGCAGCGAGCGGGCACTGGATCGTGTTCCTCGACGGTGACTTGATTCCGGACCCCGGCTGGCTGGAGGCATACTGCCGCGCATTTGATTCTGGCGCTCCGGACGTCGTTTTGGGCGCAAACTATTACGACCCGCAGCCGCATTCCAAACGCGGCGCTTGCGCGTCAGACATCCGCGGTCCTGTTCCAGCTTCGGGCTGGGCGCATTCCTTCAAGGGTTCCAATTTTTCAATCCGTAGAGAACTGCTGATAGAACTGCACGGCTTTGCTCCGTGCCTGGCGAGAGGTGACGAGATCGATTTCGGAATCCGGCTTGCCGAGCTAAGCCCCACCGTTCTGGTGGCCGGCGATGCAAGGGCATGCGAGACACGCAGCCCGGCATCGGATGGCCGGGAATGGACAGATGCTGAGTTTCGTGCGCTCGTGTATCGCAATCCTGTCAAGGCAGCCGTGGTCCTGGGTCTCCGCGAATGGTCGCGAACCGCTGAGATCGCTGAGGACGAACTGAATCCTTCATCCTGCGGCTGGCGCCGGCTACTGACGCTCTTACCTCCGGACGCGGTTCCCGGAACATTTGCCTCGCTGCCAAACGAGATGGTCAGCTACTTTTCAGAGCGCGCTGGCGTCGACGAAGCAATCGTGTCGAGCTATATCGAAGACGCAGTCGCGCGTGGCCTGGTGGTAAGAGAGTCTCGGGGAAACACGTATTGCGATCTCTTTCATACCGCAAACTGGCTCAGGGCGAAAACGCGGTACCTGGAGCACGAGCTCGAAAACGCGGCCTTCGCGCGCACTCATCCAACGCCGCGGCAGCGCGGAGACAATGAGGCCGAGCCGTTGACGGTCCACTGCCGCGGCCGATACACCGTCAAGCTGGATCTGGAGCCAGGTTTGTGCTGGGACGACATGACCGTCAACCTGTGTATCCCCGTAGCGCATAGCTGCCAAAGCAATGTCAATTTGACGTCGCTCAGCCCGCCGGATTTGGCCGCTCACGTCGACAAGAACAACGGGCTGATCGCGAACATACCGGCCTCCTGGGCTGCTCATGAAGGCACGCTCGGCTATGAGTTCGAGTGTGATGTCCTCGAGGGGTGCTTTCCGCAATCTGAGGCGCGAACCGCCGGCGACGACCGTGGGTTCGCGCGGCCCAGGCCGGAACACTTGCGATTTGCCTATCCGGCCGCGTATCAGCAAAAAGCGAAAGCTTTACTAGAGTACATATTGGACGGCGTAAGATGGCGCCCTGAGGACGATGTCCGGCGGATCTATTGCTGGATCGTAGAGAACCTATCGTACGCGCCGACCGAACTCCCGGACGAGTCCATCCTCGACTCCGGTATTGGCACGTGCGTCCATCTGGCGCGTCTGTTCATCAATCTGGCGCGCCTGCGAGGTGTTCCGGCCCGCGAACGCTGTGGTGCGCTGATGGCGCGCAGCACATCGGATTCGGAAGTCGTGACGGTCGGGATCGCACACAGCCTGTTCTCTCATACCTGGGCGGAAGTGTACCTGGACGGGCGCGGCTGGTGCGGCGTTGATTTTGTCGTTACGTGTTACGGCAAATGGCAGACAAACTCGTTCAGCGTTGGCGGAGAACTTCGCTCTGCGCTCGCGGTGGAATCGGAACGGCTCCTTGAGTACTACTTTGGAAACGTGGACCCGTATCGCATCTACGCGAGTAGTTGTGCAAACATGATTCCTCCCTTGATGGCGGGGAGATCAGGTCGGAACCGGAGGGTCCGCGACGAACTGATGGTTCACATGCACCATCGCCTTGCATGCGTCATTTCAACATCCGGTGGGCTTGAAGCGAAACCATGAACAGGAGCGAGAGATGGATATCGACGCCTCACCCGCTTTAAGTGAACGGCTGTCTCAGTTGACCTCGCTGATTGAGCCGATTCAAGGCTGGATCGATTCACGTGCTGGCTGCGATCTATACCGCTGGGCTCGTTTTGAAGCCCCCGTCGCTACAATTGTGGAAATCGGATCCTGGAAGGGCCGTTCCACGGCCTGGCTCGCATTCGCGCTCAAGGATCGCGGGGAGGGCTGCCTGTTTGCCGTCGATACCTGGCTCGGTTCCGCTGAGAAGACGCATAAGAAAATGCTGGCCAACTACGCGCCCGGCCAACTGCGCGACGAATTCCAGCAGAACATGCGGCATCTCGACCTTGCTGCTTACGTGCAGGCCGTAGAAGACGATTCAGTGTCTGCGGCGAGAAAGTGGGACCGCGCGTCACCGATCGGGTTATTGTTCATCGATGGCGCGCACGATTACGCATCGGTCCGCGCCGATTTCGAGTTCTGGAGCCCATTGCTTGCCTGCGGTGGACTTGTAGTTTTCGACGATGTGCCGTCGTGGCCGGGCCCGCTGCAGGTGACCATGGAGATGCCGGGCTGGTATCAAAGGGTTGGGGTTGGCGTTAACCAGGTTGCGTTCCGAAAAATAGAATAGCTTTATGCCGGCCACGCAGCATTATCGCAATATTCCACGAGCTCCGGGTACAATGGTATACCGGTGCGGAACATGCCCACGGTCATAACGATTTTCTTTTCCGATCGCGGTGAACGACATGCTGAGCGTCGCGTTTATCACAGCAGGTCGATAGCGAAAACTGAAGAGTAACATGGCCGAGCAATTATTTCTGAAGCAGAATGTCCGAGTGGAGCCGCTGGTACGCATGGCCCCACCTCATATCTCCGGCAACCGCCGCCCGCAATTTGACTGAGCGGCATTTCAAGATCATGGATTCCTACGTGAGTGCGCCCCAGGTGCACGGCAGTGCCGTACGGAACCCCAAGATGATGGGGGGCCCCTTCATCGATTACGACGGCAAGCGCGTTGACCACATCTTGTAACGACCAGCGGAAGTGAGTTTTCAGCCAGAGCGCTTCCTCGACGATCCGCTTTGTATACATCGACTGGTCAGGAGTATTGCCGTGGTTCCAGCCGCGCTTCACCTCCCAAGTTGCGCGGATCTCGCTTAACTGCTGTGGCGTCCGGTTAATTCCTTGGATGAATTGTGAACTCAGGCTTGGCGCCAATTGACAGGACACGCAATTCTGGCCACAATTCCTGCACGATTTGATCAAGGACGTCTTGTCGATGCTCGGTAGTCGGAGTTGAATCCTCGAAAGGCAGACCCGAAAGCGTGACCCAACCGTCGCGGACTTAGTTCCGTTCCATCGCCGAAGGATCGCGTGATGTTTTGCTTCTCGGTCGGAAGTGTACCAAATACGAGTCCTCGCAAGCCCTTCAAGGACATGGAAAGCTCACAATAACTTTGCAGCCGGCGCGTGTAGTTGCAGATGTTCTCCGGTACCTGGTAAGGCGTGACGAGAGGTGCTTGCTTAGCATCGCCGTCAACGGCGACGATGTCGGCAATCAAATTAAAGTCGGCAAGGCTAGCAGCGTCTTGCTGCGAAACCAGTTTCAACCCAATACCGAATGCCTTGCCGCGGTCGAGCAAGTCGATCGCCTCGCTGAGCGTTCTCCAATTTTTCGGATCGTTGTAGTCTCCCCACGGGCTTCCATCGGCTTTTAACGGAACTTTTTTCCTTCCGTGCTCCACACTCCACGCGACGAACTGACGAGACAACCCGAGCTCATCCGGCAGACTGTTGACTAGATTGTCGACAGATGGTGGCGTGTAATGAATCATTTCGAGCGGCGATTCCGGTGGCCGAAACGAAAGGCCGTCCCGATTTCTCGGAACGGCCTAATTGAAAAAGGTTCGATCCGGTGGGCCATCCGCGCATCCGGCGGCGCGAGAGGTATGTCTAGCACGGTGGCTAGCCCCATAACCGTGACACTGGGTGCACGGGATGCACTGGGACCACCCGCAAAATCGAAGGAATAGGGCAGTTGGGGTAGTTGAGTTGCGGCTCGTCGCGATTACAAATCAGATGCTCTACCAACTGAGCTATGCCAGCATTACTTCATCCAGTCCGCCCGAAGCGCCTGGAGCGGGAGACGGGAATCGAACCCGCAACCAACAGCTTGGAAGGCTGTGACTCTACCATTGAGTTACTCCCGCCTGGGAAGGAAACCAGCGCCGCTTGAACCGACAATATTCATTCTACGGAACCAGCGGTTAGCCGGTCAATTCCGCTACTCGCTGAACACCCGCACTTTCGCGTTCTTGTCGTCCACGTCCACCGTCAAATCGTTCAGATGATCGATCAGCTCTTCCAAATTTTCCGGCTTGAGCTGGCTCAAATCGATTTGCATTCCGTGTTCCCGCAGCGCGCTATCCACTTGCATGCGCGCGTGGGGCGGAATCAAACTGGCTAGTTTCACTCCCGCGCGGAGCAACTGCATCGGCACCCGCACATTCACTTTGGTGGGGCCGTCTTCCACCACTACGCGAATGAACTTCGCCTTTACTTTCGGCGTGGCATCGGAGGCAGGCTCCTTTTCAAGCGCTGCTATCAAATTTTCGGCTTCTTCAACCGTGATCTGGCCTTGCGACAACATTTGCAAAATCTGCTGGCGATGTTCGCTCATGATTCCTCCTAATGAATGTCGATCGCAAACTGACGGCTGCGATCGTCTACTTGAATTTCCGTGCCTTTCAACGCACGAAACATGCCCCAGAAAGTTGAGACCACTCGAAAGGGATCGATCAGACCCAACAGGCAAATCAGCAAGACCAGCGGCGATATCAAAATGGCTAAAGGCAAAAGCAATAGCAGCGGGAACCACAGCGGGAAGCCGAAATAGGCGATACCCGGGCCTCGCTTCTTCCGAACGGTGATGGTAACGATGCTGCCGATCATTTCAATGCCTCCAATTCCCGGATCGCATCTTGCGCGCTGATCTCCCCGCGCTTCAGCCGGTCCAGGATCTCCGCGCGCGAGGGCATCGGGTTCGTTTCGACGAATTCAAGGCTGTTCGCAATCCGCGTCAGACGTGATTTTATGGTCGGGTAGCTGACTCCGAAAACCTGTTCCATCTCTTTGATGGACCCGTGCGTTCGGACAAAAGCCGTGATAAAAACCTGGTCTTCCAGGCTCAGCCGCGCCAATTGCGGCAGCTCAAAGCGCCCCTCTACGGCGATGTCCTTCTCTATAATCCGGACTCGTTCGACGACGATGGGCTGGCCTTTGGTCAACTGGCTTAGTTCTTGCCAATCCGAAAGTCGCGGGGAGGCTTGTTGCATTAGTTAATTTATACATCAATATACTTAAGCTTGTCAATAGGAGATATTAATTTTCTTAACTACGGTCGACTGGCGGCGTAGCGCAGCTTCCGTAAGATCTTGGCGCGATAGAAGATGTTCTGGCTTCGTGCGACGTGAAAGTTTTCGCGGTTGATCATTCGGGCAACCGTTCCGATGAACATGCGCACGTCGCTGCGGACGCTCCACCTGAGATGCATTAGCTCGAGTTCGTAATAGGCCCAATTCCGTCCGGCGGCGCGCGCTGAATTTGCGATGTGCGACCACTTCAAACGGTCCGGCTGGATGATGTGTTCCACACGAGCGTGCGGTGTGTAGTAAATCCCGTAGCCGGCTTGTGCGATGCGGTATTCCGCGTCCAATTCCTCGCCACCCGAAGTATTCCTGCCGACGCGGCCCATGTTGAGATTGAAGAATCCAATGCGCTCCAGGGCTTCGACCCGGTAAGAGACGTTGGCGCCAAAGGGATATTCCCACAGCTCCCCAACGCGCTGGACGCCGGCGTATCCGGGGTTGAACTCGCTGTAGTATCCGGCGAAATGTTTCGAATACCAAGGGGGTTGCTCGGGCGGCAGATGGATGTCGATGCGTCCCCCCACGCAGCCGGCATCCGGATGCGCGGCGAACGCGGCGAGGACTTGCTCCAGAAGATCGGGTTCCGCGATTGCATCGTCGTCAATGTAGGTAACGATGGGCGCTCTGGCCGCGTGCGCCCCGGTGTTGCGCGCTTCGGAAAGACCGCGATTCGGACAGTACAGATAACGAATGTCCGGCCATTGCGCGACGATCGATGGGGTATTGTCGGCTGACGCGTTGTCTACAACTATGATTTCGTATTCACCGGCATCCAACGTTTGCGCCCTTGCGGCTTGCAAACAGCGCGGTAGTATATCGGCGCGGTTGTAGGTGCACACGATGAGCGAGATGCGGGGGTCGCCGCGGCGTTCCCACAGCCATGCGTTTGCGGCAGCCAACAATGGATATTCCAGGCTGGAAGGCGACGGAGCAACGAGTTCGACGCCGGCTACCTGCAAGCGGTTTTCGCGCAGTGCCGCAAAGCCGCTCTCACCGATTGCGATCGACTTCCGGAAAGCCCTCTCCGGGGTGTTCATTACGTTGTGCCCCGAACGCCGGTACGCCTGGCCTAGCGCACCAAACCAGGCGTGAGTTCCGGTGAACTGGATGTCGAACCCATCCGTGAAGAACTTGCGGCGTTCCGCTTCTACCGATGTATGGTAGCGAGCGCGATCCGAGATACGAAGTTCCTTCTCGCGCGCGCTGAGCGATTGTGGGTGAAGACGGTAGGAATACAAAACGTCCGGCTTGCCGAGGTGCGCGAGGCGAAACAAGGCGTTCATGCGCATCCAATAGTCGTAGTCTTCAAAACCGAAACATTGCCCGGAATAATCGCCCACAACTCGAGCGGTCCACGAACGATAGAGAAAACAGCCGCCGATGAAATTGTTTTGGATGAAGTTCAGCTCGCCGGGGTCGCGCGGCCGGCGAAGAACGTTGGAGCCTTCCGGGGATTGATAAATCCCGCAGAAATCCGAATTCAGCGCCGGAGCGCCATGCTCGTCGATCAACTCCTCGTCGGCGTAGACCATCTCCACATCCTCATGCGATTGAAGAAACCCAACCAGCTCAGCCAGCATATTGGGATGCATGCGATTGTCATCCGAGATCCAGGTGAAGAACTCGCCACGCGCTTGTGCAAAGCCGGTATTCAGAGCGGCAGGTAATTTCCGGTTTGCCTGATGAAGCAGGCGCACTTTCCGATGCTCCGCGTAACGAGCCAGGATTTCGGGCGTGCGATCGGTGGATCCATCATCGACTAGAATGAGCTCGAAGGCGCCGTAGCGCTGCGCCAGCACGCTTTCAATGGCCTCAACCACGAATGCTTCTCCGTTGTACACCGGGAGAACCACCGAGACTAACCCTGGCTCGCACGCGCTCGATAATCCGCGGAAATCCAGGCTCAGGTTGCGGCAGAGCTGTCGTTTAAACTCGACGAAGGGTGGATAACCGGAGTGCGCGACCAGGGGATCCGGCGGCGGATCGGGCACGGCCAGCACGGCTCGCGGCGAGTTCTCCGGAAACACGCGATAGTAGAAATGCTTTAGATAAAAGGCCCGAACCAAGGCTCTGAGAAACCCCGGTGTGACGCTCTGGATGCCGTCCAGGACTCGATGTAATCGGCTCTTCCGCCGCCGGGGGCCGCTTGCTCGAGGAATTACCGCCTGAAGCCGGTCACGCAGCATGCGCGCCTGGTTAATCGCGTAGTCCAACTCCTGTTCCAGGCGCTTGATTCGAGAATCATCCATCGCTTAGCGAGCAGTCTTCGCGATTGCCGGCGAGATGGCGGCTGTAGTAGGGATCGCCCTTTGCGAGAAACTCCCCCCAGCGCTCGTGCCACAGCTCGCGCTCCTGCCAGGAAACGCCGGGCGCCCGCGTGCGCGATTCATAGTGCTCGAGTTTCGCCGCCGGCTCATAAATCACTTCGTAACCTGCCTGCCGCGCACGCAGGCAAAGATCCACGTCATTGTAATTGACCGGAAAACTGGTATCGAAGCCGCTTAGCTCTTCGAACACCTGGCGCCGGATGGCCATGCACGCGCCGGTAACGGCTGAAACATTTCGCGCATGATTGCTCCAGCTCCAAAAACCAGCGCCGGAAGTTCCGGCTCCGGATGTCCCGCGCTGAGGATGCCCCGTTCCATCCATGATGCCGATGGCAATGCCGGCGTGCTGGATGAGTCCCGATGGATAAACCAGTTGCGCTCCGACCACGCCCACTTCGGGACGTTGCGCTTGCGCGATCAACTGGTTGAGCCAGGTGGCATTCAGCGGGTTCACATCGTCGTTCACGAAAACCAGAATCTCTCCGCTTGCCGCCTGCGCTCCACGATTGTTCATGGATGCAAAGTCAAACGGGCCGGCGTGGGAAACGCGTACACAGTGCGAGCGGTCGAGAAGACGCTCCATGGCGGCGTCATCTCCGGTCTTATGCTGAACGACCACGATTTCACGAACCGGATATGCCGTTAACCGGTCGATGCTCTGAAGGCAGTTTTCCAGCAGCCGCGCAGTGCGGGAGCAGATGATCAGACTGACGAGAGGAGTGCCGAGCAACTTGCGGTGAATGCGAAAACTGCTCGCATCCGGACCATCCTCCACCATGGCCGGACAAGCTCTGCGATGTAAAGCGGCTTGGATGGCGCGACGCTCCTGTTCGGGAAAGGCATGATCCGGGCGCGCGCTCGACAGCACGCGAGGAATGTGAAAAACAGACGGCCGGTTTTCGGCCAGCCGGAGCGCCAGATCATAGGCATGAGCGCCGTCGAATTCGCTCTGAAATCCTCGCAACCGATGCAAGGCGTCCTTCGAAAATATCAGCAGGCGGCCGAGGTACATGGTCGTGTCGAGAAGATCGGGCGACCAGTCCGGCTTGAAGCGAGGCCGCTCGCGAACGCCGGTGGGTCCAAGCTGATCTTCATCCGCGTAGAGCAGATCGAAGCGGGTCTCTTGCAGCGCTTCCGCGGCGTAATAAAAAGTATGCCGGGAAAGAACGTCGTGCTGATCCGTCAATGCAATGTAGTCGCCGCCCGCCAAAATTTCGGCGCGGTTGAGCGAGGACGATGGTCCCATCCGCCGCGCTGAACGCACGAAGTGGATGCGCGAATCCGCGCGCGCCCGTTCCTCAAGAAACGCGCTGACCCAGGGCTCGGCGCAGGCGTCATCGCAAATGCAGATTTCAACGTGCGGATAAGATTGACGCAAGATGGACGCTATGGCCATCTCCAACCATTCGCGGCGCGGCCGATCCACCGCCAGAAGAACACTGAAGCGCGGCAGATAGTCGAGCTTGGCGATGGCGTCCATGAACCAATGGCCGGGTGGCGTAGCCAATGCTTCGCGCTCTATCCACAACTTGTAATCGAGATCGTCCGACTGCGCCCGCGCATGCCGCACATACGGATCGCGATTGGTCCAACCGCGCAGATGTCTGCTGGCACGGTGCAGCATGCGGAATAACTGGCTGTTTTCGACATTCAGCAGCCGGCTATCCAGCGAGCGCACATTTTCGGAAAGACGATTGAGTTTTCGGGAATTCTCTTCACGCTCGCGATCGAGCTGCTTGATCAGGCTGTCGATAACGCGCAGGACGTCGGCGCCGTCAACCTGGCCCCGAAGGCGCTCCAATTCCTTGCGAAACGATTGGTAATCCTTTGCCAAATCACTATGGTACAGCAGGCTGACTACGCCCGCCTCACGTGGCGCAGCCTCTCAAGCTGCTGACTCGAGACTCGTCTCGATACTCTGAGCCTCGAGACGAGTCTCGAGGCCGCAGACACGAGTGTCCGCGCCACGGTTATTTGCCGGTACCGGGGGCGATGAAAAAATCCCAGACCTGCATGTTCATCTTGCCCTCCGTGTATTCGACCACCGCGTACTCGCCAGGTTCCAACGGCTTGGACGGCCAAATCTTATAGACAAGATCGCCCACTTGCTTGCGGAACGTTTCCACTATGTCCGGTTCTTCGACGTTCTCATTGGCCACCGGAACGATGGTGACGTTTTCCACCACACGATTCCCTTTGTGCGTGGACAGACGGATGATTCCAAAACGCTCCTCGTCCGAAAGCCGTATGTAAAACCCGGGCTCGCGGTTGGACGTGCCGGCGGAGGCATGCCCTCCGTCGAGTTCCACGGTTGCCTTCCCGGGAACTATCGGGATGGGAGAAATGGCCTTTAGGAGGCGGCGGCGCTTGTTGGTGACAACTTTCGATTCGCCCGGTTTTAGCGTAACCAGCTTGTCTTCCTCCACCAGATAGACACCGGCCGCCATCGGAACTCGTTCCACTTCCCTGCGCGCTTCGCGTTCGGCCTTATCTTCAGCGTCGATCGCAGCGGCTTCCTGGCGCCGCGATTCTTCACTTTGTTTGATTTCCCGTTGAGTCTTTTCCAGGTCAATCAGCTCGACCGGAATTTCCTCCCACTCGCCACGATCCGTGCTGAAAAAACGGACCCGGTCTTTTTCAACCTTGTACTCGCGCACCAACTGGTAGGAACCGTCCTTGAGATAAAGTTTGACCGTGGCGGCGGGCGCAGCGCAGACGCAAATCAGCAGCATGCAAACCAGCAGCATGCAAACCAGCTTCACCGGAAATGAGCGCATGGTTTTCATCCCTCCGCCGGTTGCAATCCAACGCTCCGCAGCAGGAGAAATTGAGAGAGATTTTCGGACGTCAGCAGCCCTAGCAATTGCCCATCCTGCATCACCAGAGTGCAAGCGCCCGCGTGCGCCAGGAACGGCAGAATCTCGGACAGATCCCGGTCCGGCGTGACACTCGGGAACTCGCGATCCATGAATCCGGCGATATACGAATCCTGCCCTTCCGATGCCATCCCGCGCAGCAGCGAATTGCGGCCCAGTAAACCGACCACCTGGTCACCGTGAACCACGGGGAAATCCTGCTGTGAAGTGGAGAGAAGCAAATTGGCCGCATCGCGAATCGTGTTTCCGTGCGAGAGCGTATGATATTTCGTAACCATTGCGGCTCGCACCGGAATTCCCAGCGTAAGCAACCGGCCGCGCGATGCGGCGCCCTCGTTCGCGGCGCCCAGATAAATGAAGAATGCCACGAAGGCGAGCATCGGCTGATAGATGAATCCAAACAGCCCCATGCTGATGGCCAGCATGCGTCCGGACCAAGTGGCGACGCGCGTGGCTTCAAACTCGGAGCGCATACGCGAGAGAACCGCGCGCAGCATGCGCCCGCCATCCATGGGAAACGCGGGCAACAGGTTGAAGCCCGCCAGGATCAGATTTCCCAGAGCGACGCGATCCACCACGTTGGAATCCGACGGCTGGTCGAAGGCGAAGAGATCGACCGCCTTGTGCTGCAAATAAAATACTCCGAAGATGGATGCTGCGATCAGCAGATTCACGAGCGGACCGGTGAGCGCGATCCAGAATTCCTCCTTGGGCTTGGCCGGACGTTCCAGCCGCGCCACGCCACCGATTGGAAACATCACGATCTCGAGAGTTCGAATGCCATACCGCGAACTAACCAGGGCGTGCCCCAGTTCATGCAGCAGCACCGACGCTATCAGCGCCAGAATCAACAATGTGTAATTCACTGGGGACTGATTGCTGCCGAGCCCGGTGACAATCAGAAAAATCAGAAGCAGGATGAACGTGAAATGGAGCCGGATGGGAACACCCATGAACTGAATGGACCCGACGGAGCCAGGGCTGGCAGTTCGTGACGTGATTCTTTCCTCTGGCAATCCGGCCTCTGGACCTAATTTACCTCAACTGGGGACTTCTATTTGGATTTCGCCAGGATGTCATACACCGGCTTGTTGTCGGCGTAAACGCGCCATTCTTTAACCAGACCGTCCTGCACCACGGCCATCCAGGATGCGGGGATGCGCCATTTATTTTCTGGTGGAAGCTTGTCATTGGCGGCGATGGTGCCGCCCGCGGCGCCGAACACGGCCACGATGTTCCCGTTTTGCAGTATCTCCTCGTGCGAAACCGAGTAGTCGGGACAAAAAGCGAAATATGCGTTCCAGCCCCCTCGCATCTTTTCACGAGTTCGGACAGTCTGGCCCAGCGAGTCGATGAAAACGTGATCCTCGGTCATCAACGCTGCCAGCTTGTCCCCATTGTGTTCATTGATGCGATCGAGGAAGCCGAGAACGGTTTCGATGGGCGTCATGAAAAGAATTATACGCGGAAACAATGAGGTGGCTGTCACCTCTTTCACCTGCGCTGCTATTCTGAGTCAATGCTGGGCATAGAGCCTCGAGCCGCGCGCGCCGCCTGGACCGTTTTCCTCATCGCGTTAGTTATTGCTACCGCCTATGCGATCCGGGAAACCCTGGTGGTCTTCATGATCGCGCTACTTTTTGCCTACTTGCTGGCGCCGGTAGTGGGGTTTGTAATGCGATACACTCCCGCGCGAGTCTCCATCCATATCGCACTCGCTATTGTCTACTTGGCGTTGATTGGCATGTTGGTGGCTTTAGGGTTCACGGTGGGTTCGCGAATTGCCGATGAAGCGAATAACCTCGCCAACAAGCTGCCGGAACTTTTGAAGAATCGCCATTGGATAGACACGCTTCCCTTGCCGTCGGTGCTCGAACCGGTTCGCGCCAGGATCGCGCAGGCCTTGCAATCGGAACTCGATAACGGAGGCAAAGACGTTTTGCCGTACGTCAAGAGCCTGGGGGGGCAAATCATTTCGGGCGCACGATACATTGTCTACATCGTCCTGGTTCCAATTCTCGCGTTCTTTTTTCTGAAGGATGGACGCAGCATGCGAGAAGACATCGTACACCGCTTGACCGCTGGTAAACAACGCCAGATGGTGGAAGGTATCCTGGAGGATATAAATAAGTTACTTGGCGAATACATTCGGGCGTTGGTTTTCCTATCGATTTCGGGTTTCGCCGCCTACAGCATTTTCCTCAGCCTGACGGGCGCGTCTTACTTCCTCCTGCTGTCCGGCATCGCGGCGATTGGCGAGTTTGTCCCCGTCGTTGGACCAGCGGCCGCCGGACTCACGGTGCTAGTGGTTGCCGGCTTGAGCGGCTACGAGCACCTCGCGCCATTCTTGATCTTCTGGCTGCTTTTCAGGCTGTTTCAGGATTACGTGTTATCTCCTTACCTGATGGGCAAGGGCGTGGAGATGAATCCGATGCTGGTTTTATTCGGCGTGTTGGCCGGCGAGCAGATCGCGGGTATCACTGGAATGTTTTTTTCCATACCGGTGCTGGCGACACTGCGCGTAATTTTGGTACGGCTGCGGAGAGTGCGGCGCGACCACGTTGAAGCATGAGCGCGCGATTCTTGTGGCTGCCGGCACTGGCGATGCCGCTTGGCGCGCACATGGTCAGCATGAGCACCGGCGAGCTGAAGGTGGATGGCAATCGCGCTCACTATGAATTACGCATGCCGTCCTATGAAGCGGCGCACGTCCACGAGCCTGAACACACACTGTTGGAACATATTCGATTCAAGAGCGGCCGGGACTGGGGCAAGCTGGGCGTGCATTCCTGCGCCGGCGAGCAGGGCACGTACATCTGCAACGCCGATTACGAATTCCCCGCGCCGGTAGAGGAAATGCTGATCGAGTGTACCTATCCGTCGGTGACGGTCCCCAATCATGTGCATCTACTGCGTGCCTTTCGCGGCGATAAGACAGATCAGGCGGTCTTCGATCTATCGTTCACATCGGCGGAGATCCGCTTTCGTCCGGCCACCGGCCTGGAGACAGCGCTCAAGGAAATCACCGCCGGGTTTATGCGTGCTGCCGGTGGATTGGCGCCGCTGCTGTTCTTGGCCAGCCTGGTTCTGGCCGCGCGCAGCCGGCGCGAGTTGATCGTGCTCACGGCCGCGTTCCTGATGGCGGAAAGCCTGGCTTGCGCAATCGCACCACGAATCACGTTTCCCCTTTCACCGCGATTCATCGAGGCGGCCGCGGCGCTGACCATCGCGTATCTTGCATTCGAGATCATTTTGCTGCCGAACTCGGGGATGCGCTGGCTGGTGGTGGGCGTTCTTGGGTTATTTCACGGCGCGTATTTTTCGATCTTCCTTGTCGAGAGCGGCGATCGCGCGGCAACCTTCCTGTGTGGAGTCGCGGTTGCAGAGTTGCTGCTGATTGCGGTCTTTGCTTTCACATTCAGCCGAATGATCCGGTTCGCCAAGCTTACGCATACGGTTCCGGCGGCCGCCGGATTGTTGCTGGCCGTGGGAGTGGTTTGGTTTTTCTGGCGATTGAAATAGTCAGTCCGACAGCAGCTTCTTCACTGCATCCAGGCACAGCACCGCCGCATGCCGCGACTCCGGCGCGAGACCGCCAACGTGTTCGTCGATCATGGCCGTCGTCAACGACGCAAGCTGCGCGCGCGTTTTGTTTTGCATCCACTCGGTTAGCGCTGAGCCGCTGGCGATGGAGGCGGTGCAGCCCCGGACCTTGTAACGCACTTCGGCAACGCGGCCGTCCTGGAATCGGGCGGACAGGCGCAGGATGTCCCCGCAGGCAGGGTTGGAGATTTCCACTACTATCGCCGGTGGATCCAGTTCCCCCACGTTGCGCGGATTTTTGAAATGATCGAGGAAGGCTGCGCTATACAAAGTCGGCTCTTATTTCAATTATGGAACTATGACCGCTGGCAAGAGGCCTCCTCCCTAGCCGACCTTGTCCGCTGACAAGCTGAGGCTTCACGAGTGCCCCTCGCCAAGGGAGTGGTTGAGCGTTTTTCAGCAGTCTCTGGAGGTAGTCTGACATGAATATTCTTCTCACCGGCGCGACCGGTTATATCGGAAGCGTGGTGGCGGAAGCTCTGATCGCGGCGGGACACTCGGTAACCGGTCTCGCTCGATCAGATGCGGCAGCCGGACAGATGAGCTTGAAAGGCATCACGCCTTTGCGCGGCGATCTGACTTCTCCGGCCACGCTGACTGAAGGAGCAAAGGCGGCGGACAGTGTGATTCATGCCGGCACAACAAATGACGGGCGGTTGGATCGCGAAGCTGTCCGCGCGATGCTGGATGCGGTGGGCGGCACGGGCAAGCCCTTTATGTATACCAGCGGCATCTGGGTGCTCGGGAATACTGGCGATACGCCCGCCGATGAATCCGCACCGTTGCATCCAATCGCGCTGGTGGCTTGGCGTCCGGCGGTTGAGGCAATGGTACTAGAAGCCACCAAGCAAAATGTACGAGCAATAGTAATCCGGCCGGCAATTGTTTATGGACGGGGCGGTGGTATTCCGGCTGAACTGGTAAAGTCCGCACGGGAAACAGGCTCGGCCCGTTACGTCGGAGACGGCCGGAATCGGTGGCCAATGGTACATCTGCACGATCTGGCGGATTTGTTCGCGCGTGCCTTGGACCATGCCGGGCCTGGCACATTGCTGCACGCCGCCGACGACAGTGCGCTTCGCGTCGGAGAAATTGCCGAGGCCGCCAGCGACGCCGCGGCCGCGGGAGGGCGTACCAGTTCATGGCCCTTGGAAGAAGCGCGCAAAAGCCTGGGCGCATACGCCGATGCTCTGGCGCTCGATCAGCGGGTTTCGGCTGAGAAAGCCAAAACTATGTTGGGCTGGAATCCACACGAGAAGTCTGTTGTTGAGGATCTGCGCCACGGTTCCTACCTACTGTGACGACGGTAGTGGCTGGCGTGATTGAACGCGCGGATCGAATTCTTATTGGGCAACGCAAGTCAGGCGGCGCTCATCCGCTCAAGTGGGAGTTTCCCGGTGGCAAGGTGGAACCTGGCGAACAGCCCGAGACCGCTCTGGTGCGAGAGCTCCACGAGGAGTTGGCGATTCAAGCGAAGATTGATCAGGAGATAACACGCTACGAATACCGGTATCCCGGCGCGGCCGCGGCAATCTTATTGATCTTTTATCGCGTGCTGGAATTTGTTGGCGAGCCTAGAAATGTAGACTTCGAGCGGATTGAGTGGGTGCCCAAGGATCGATTGCGCGAGTTCGATTTTCTCGAAGGTGATGGAGATTTCTTGCAGCTCTTCCGCGGATGATCAAATGTTCATTACCTCTTTCAAGTGCCGGCCACGGTCGCGGCTCACGTCCAGTTCCCCGCCGGTTGTAAGGCGGACTTTATAAGTTCCAGAGAACCACGGCACGATCTCGCACACGTATTCCAGATTTACCAGCTCGCCCCGGCTGATACGGAAGAAGCCGCTGGATTCCAGTTGGATCTCGAGATCCTCGCGGGCCAGCGGGGCTTTGTTCAGGAAAGTTGGAAAACGCCCGTACATCAGCCCACGCATCATCCGCACCTCGCTGTTGCCGGGGCTCATGGCAACAGCGGCATCCATGTCGGCGCACGCCATGGCCATCAATTCGTTGGCGGGCACAAATCGACCTTTCGAAGCCAGCCATCCGGCGCGCTCCATTCTGATTGCTCCTCGTATCATCAACGCCGGTGGATTCTTGCTGTCCTGCCGCACTGCGCTGTCAATGGTTTCTTCAGCCTGCAAATATGCTTCTTCGGTACTCAGCGAACCGGCAGCCTGCAATTGAGTGCGCGCCTGTTCGATCAGTTCTTTGGTGTCGGCGGCGGCCGAAACAACTGTAAAACTCATCGCCATCAGAAATGCTGCGTGTTTAAGATTCATAACCAGCCTCCTGAAGGCAGTGTGCAGCCGACAGTGCGGTGAAGACGAACGAATTCGTCCGATCCGTCGAAATGGCTATCTGACTGGTTGAAATTCAGCGCGCGGGGAGCTTGAATTCTACCGACCGCTCGTCGTTCAGGCGCTGCGATAGATCACGGTCGATCAGGTCCAGACTGGCCTGGTTCAAAGTGTGCTCAACGCTGACGTAGTGCAGCGCGCCATTTTCCATCCAATAGCCAAGGGCCTGTACGATGGTGTGATCCTTGAACGCGATCAAATAAAGGGTGGGTTGGTCGCTGACAGGCCGACGCGCGCCATCCAAGGCGTCCGCATAAGGATGTGAGGGCGGCGCCTGATACATGCGCATGGTCGGCTCGGCCGCGGTATCTCCCGGTCCGTAATTCTGCACCGAAGGATTTGCTTGGGGAGGAATGTAGTTCTGATTGATCACTACCGACGGTGTGCCGTTTGAATACGTTGGCGCGACTTGATCCGGTGGATAACCTGCCGATGGATCGTATCCGGGCGCGTAGCCGCTGTATCCGCCGTAGAAAACCGGATACGGAACGATGACGGTTCGATTATGTTGCGGATGATTCGCTGGAATGGGACTACCAATTGGGCCGCGTGAGGGGACGCCGGCGGGCCGTCCATTGAATCGCGGTCCATTGATTCCGCCGGGAGGCGTCACGGGCGCATGACCGGTGCCGGGATAAAGAACGCTTCCGAATCCACCCAGCGATGAGTAGGTGCCGCGGTTTTGACCGAGCGCCGTTCCCACCAAACTCACGAAAAGGATTGCAAGGACCGTGGACCGCATAAGCCCTCCCTCTGATCGCATTGTATCCCAGTTTAGAAGCTGTGAAAAATCGCGCTAAGATCCGCACAGGCAAGAATGCCCGCGCCACAATTTGCACGAACTCAGTGGTACGTGTGGCACAGGCATTCTTGCCTGTGTCGGGCAGGTTGGTAACTGTTGGTAACCTGCCGCCGATTGGCAATCGGCCGTAAGTAATTCCGGATCCAACACCGGAGGACCAATCCGCCGCAGGATGCCATCCTGCCCCACATAGGCCATCCTGCCCCACATAGGAATGTCCAAACTCCAGGCACAGGCATTCTTGCCTGAGTTGGTTTGTCGCGCACCACAACAAAACGCGGTGACCGGGTTTAACTTGACAGAATCATCTGTGTCTGGATCACCAGCGCGCAGAGCTTGCCGCTATCGGACTTGATGCGCGTTTGCCAAACCATCGTGGTCCTTCCGCGATGCACCGGCGTACTCTCCCCGATCGCTTGCGTACCCACCCGCACCGCCCCGAGAAAATTGGTTTTTGACTCGATCGTGGTGGTGCGTCCGCCCACCGGCAAATTCACGAAGGTTCCCACGGCTCCCAGCGTGTCGGCGAATGCCATGATCGCCCCACCGTGAAGAATTCCTCCGGACGTGCACAAGTCCGGGCGAACCAGCATCGAAGCAACGACGCGGTCGAGCGTTACCTCGATCAACTCCACGCCCAGCAGGCCTGGAAATAGGGGTTTCAAGACTTCTTGAACTGCAGTCGTCTTAGTCATAAATTTACTTATCAATTATTACGTAGATCTAAGCCGAGTACACTTTGTATAATTGAGCAAATGCCCGACGTCCGACATTCAGTTTGCGCTCTTGACTGCCCGGACTGCTGCTCGCTGCTCATCAACGTCGAAGACGGCAAGGGCAGCCAGTTGCGTGGCGACCCCGCGCATCCGATCACTCGTGGGTTTCTGTGCGGCAAAGTGGCCCGGTACCTGGAGCGTGAGTATTCGCCGGATCGCCTGCTCTACCCGCAAAAACGCAGCGACGCCAAAGGCGCTGGCAAATTCGAGCGAATATCCTGGGACGAAGCGCTCGACACAATCGCGGAACGCCTAACGTCGATTACCGCTGAGTACGGATCCGAAGCCATCCTGCCCTATAGCTACGCCGGGACCATGGGCTTCCTGAACGGTGCGGGCATGGACCGCCGCTTTTTCCATCGACTGGGCGCATCGCGTCTCGACCGAACCATTTGCTCCTCCGCGGGCGGCGCGGGCCTCATTCATACGCTTGGATTCAAGTATGGAACCGAACCCGAGCAATTCCGCCACTCGAAACTCATCATTGCCTGGGGCGCAAACATTCTAGCGACCAGCGTGCATCTCTGGCCGTTCATCGTTGAGGCGCGGCGCAATGGCGCCAGGTTTTACACCATCGATCCGGTTCGTACCCGCACCGGACGCCTGTCCGACAAGCACTTCAGCATTTTTCCCGGCAGCGACCTGGCGCTTGCACTGGGATTGATGCACGTCATCCTCGGCGAGAATTTGCACGACGCGGACTATGTGGCGAACTATACCACTGGATTCGAAGCGCTGAAGAAGCGCGCCGCGGAGTATCCACCCGAGCGCGTGGAAGCGCTCACCGGCATCGATCGCGGCGACGTCATTGCGCTGGCACGAGAATATGCGACGACGCATCCGGCCGCCATTCGACTCAATTATGGAATTCAACGCAGCGACCGTGGAGGCACCGCCGTGCGCGCCATTTCCGCGCTGCCTGCTCTCGTCGGTTCCTGGCGCGAAGTTGGCGGTGGATTGCAGCTTTCCACCAGCGGCGCATTTCAGGTCAATCGCGCAGGTTTGGAGATGCCGGAGTTGCAGACGCGTTCTCCGCTTGGCCGCGAGGCACGTATCGTCAACATGTCCGAGCTAGGCAAGGCACTCACGTCACTGAGCGATCCACCGGTGCAGGCGCTGGTGAATTACAATTCGAATCCCGCCGCAATCGCGCCTCACCAGAATCTGGTGATCCAGGGCATGCGGCGCGAGGATCTGTTTACCGTGGTGCTGGAACAGTTCCAGAACGACACCGCCGATCACGCCGACATACTGCTGCCGGTAACAACATTCCTAGAGCATACGGACCTATACTTCGCCTATGGTCATTACTATTTGCAGCTAGCCAGGCCGGCACTTCCCGCGCCCGGTGAAACCAAATCCAATGTCGAGATTTTCCGCCTGCTTGCCGAGCGCATGGGCTTCGCGGACGACTGCTTCGGCCATTCCGAGGACGACATGATCCGCACGCTGTTAGCATCGGAACATCCATTCGTCAAGGGCATCACGCTCGAACAGTTGGACCGTGAACGCTCCGTTCGCTTGAATATATCGGCGGCCGGCGAGCCTTTCCTTCCGTTCGCGCACGGTAACTTCGGCACGCCTTCCGGGAGATGCGAATTCGGCGCGGAAACATTGGACTATCAGCCGCCGGTGGAATCGCGGCTGGGTTCCCAAGAGCTGCGCTCGCT
The DNA here is from genome assembly GCA_955652915.1 of uncultured Bryobacteraceae bacterium. Classification (GTDB taxonomy): domain Bacteria; phylum Acidobacteriota; class Terriglobia; order Bryobacterales; family Bryobacteraceae; genus Palsa-89. The sequence goes on along the minus strand of CATPCJ010000499.1, from coordinate 8,335 downwards.
CTATCCGCTGGAAATGATTTCCGCGAAAAGCCACGACAGCATGAATTCAACATTTGGCAATCAGGCTTGGGCGGACCGTCAAACCTCGGTGCTGTACCTGCACGAAGACGATGCCAGGAAGCGCGCGATTTCCACAGGAGACCGCGTACGGATGTTCAACGGCCGTGGCAGTTGCCTGCTGATGGCGCAAGTGGACGGCGTCGTTCGCCCGGGTGCGGTGTGCGCGCCGGCTGTGCGCTGGAACAAATTAGCTCCCGATGCGCGCAACATCAATGTACTGACGTCGGACCGGCTCACCGACATCGGTGGGGGCGCCACGTTTTACAGTTGCCTGGTAGAAGTCGAGAAATGCGGCGACTAGTTCTGCCGTGGCAGCCACTTATTGACAACCTTGACCTGCTTGTGGGGCGGACGCCCGGTCCGCGCGGATCCGCCTGGACCCGCTATTCATTCCGTCGGTGCCAACCCAGAAAAGCCGGCCAGGGGGCAGGCTGCGGACCAGGGGGTCCGCCCCACAGATCTATACTCGTTTTGCTCATATTCGCCGCCCTAATCTCCACCGCCGGTTGCAAACAGAAGCGGAAGTGGGCCACACCAGAGCCTTTAGGCGAACATGCATTTCTTGCAAGTGCCATCGAAGTTGCCGATCCGGCATCCAGATCTCAATTCCTCACAGGCTTTTATCCAGCCGAAGGGACTTGGTGCTGGACTAAAAAAGATTTCTCGGTGGTGCTGGGCAGTCCGGGCGCTGGCCGCGAGAAAGGCGCACGGATCGTGTTGTCATTTGTTCTTCCCGATGTCCCTATCCAAAAGTTGAAATCCATCACTCTATATGCCGTAGTTAACGGTGTTGCGCTCCCTCCGGATACTTACAGCAAAACCGGTGAGTACCGCTATTCCCGCGACCTTCCCCCCTCCTTTTTCACCGCGGAAAAAATGAATGTCGACTTTCATCTGGACAAGACTATTCCTCCCAGCACCGGTGACCTTCGCGAGCTCGGCATCGTGGTTAGCGCGATAGGATTCGAAAACAAGTGATCCTGCCGGCACGCTCTCGCCGTTTGGCGTACTACGGCGTCCCCATGTTGTTCTGCCTGATCGTGCATTGGCTGGCTCTCAAAATGTGGTTCATGACGGACGATTTTGCATGGCTGGGATTGAAGCTTGCAGTGCATTCGCCTTTTGACCTGGCGCGCGCGCTGTTTAGTCCTCAGGCGCAAGGCACGATCCGCACCCTTAGCGAAAGGCTGTTTTTCCTGGTGTTTTCGTGGATCTTCGGCCTGCAGTCGCCGCCGTTCCGGATCTGGGTCTTTCTCACGCAGTTCGCCAGTATCGCGCTGCTGATCAAGATCACGCGCCGCCTGACCGGATCGGAATTGGCTGGATTTCTTGCTCCCATCCTCTGGACGGCCAATGCAGCCATCGCTCTCGCCATCAGTCAGAGCGCCGTGTATAACGAAATCTTATTCGCCTTTTTCGTGCTGCTCGGTTTCTACTTTTTCTTGAAATACGTCGACACAGGCAACTCCAAATATTGGAGATGGCAGTGGATCGTATTTCTTCTGGGGTTTGGAGTTCTGGAATTGAACGTAATGTATCCGGCGCTGATTGCAGGCTACGCGCTCTGTTGTGCCCGCAAGTACTTTCCCAAAACGTTGCTCCTGTTCATCCCCTCCATCCTCTTCACCATCGTCCACTTCGGCTTCATTCCGCAGCCGGTCGACGCCTACTACACCATGCACTTTGACGCGGGAATGTTCCGCACCTTTTTCAGATACTGGGCGTTCACGCTCGGTTCGCTTCGACTGGATCGGATCGATTGGCGGCCCTTGTGGCTCGGTCTCACCCTCACCTTATTAATTACCGCCGCGCTCGGGGTCTTCGTGTTTCGGAAGCTGCGGAAACGGGAGTGGTTGGCCCTATTCCTGCCCGCTTGGTTCGTTTTGATTCTCTTGCCAGTCTTGCCCTTGAGAAATCACTTTACGGAATACTATCCAACTATTCCGGCGATTGGGCTTGCAATTCTTGCAGCCTGGGCGATCAGCCAAAGCAGGCGGCCGATCATGGTTGGAGTGGCTGTCGCGCTTGCCGGCCTGTATCTTACCACCGCGATCAGCAACACGTTCATAACGGAAAACTATTATTACCAAGTGTCGCGGCGCATGAAGTATTTGATCCAGGGACTGGAGCAATTTGAGCGTCAGAGGGAGCGATCGGACGACCGCTTGGAAACGAAACAAATCATTCTTACCGGCATCGATAACGATTTGTACTGGGCCGGCTTTTGCGATGACCCGTTTCGCTTGCTGGGGCTCTCGCAGGTTTTCCTGGCGCCCGGTTCGGAACAGAAGATGGATCAATACCCAGCGTTGGGATGCCCGGATTCGAAATATACGATCACCATGGAAAACGCCGTTGGCGCCATGGCCCGTGGTGAAGCCGTGGCATTCGCCATCGAGGGCCGGCATCTTCGCGATGTGACCGCGGCCTATTTCTCAACCATTGCATCCCAGTTCATCGCGACGCATCCCAACTTCGTGGACGTGGCAAATCCTGTTTTCCAAAGCCTGCTGGGACCCACCTGGTATCCTCCTGAAAAAAACTTCCGGTGGATGCCTAAAACGGCCACCGTAAAAATCGGGGGGCCAACGAAGCCCGGCCAGTTGCTCCAAATCACCGGCTATTGTCCGGCGCCGGTGCTCGCAAAAGGGCCTCAGACTGTTGTGTTCCGGGCGGATGGGATTGAATTTGGAAAAGCAACGCTCAACGATTCCACCCGGCCGTTCGAGTTGACGTTTCCGCTCCCCGATCAAGTGGCCGAAAAGTCCACCATCGAAATCTCGATTGAAGTAGGACATACTGTGCAGGCCGGCGGCGACGTGCGGCCGCTGGGACTGATCTTCACAACGTTTACGATGAAATAAGCCATGAACTACTACGAGCAGCATCGTCAGGATTATCTGGAAGGACTCAAGACGTTCCTCCGCATCCCCAGCATCAGTACGCTATCCGAGCACAAGCCCGATATTCAGAAGGCCGCTGAGTTCGTGCGAGCTGAGCTCGAAAAAGCGGGCCTGCAAAATGCGCATCTTATCGAAGGCGATGGCAATCCGCTGGTCTACGCGGAATGGCTGGGCGCGCCGGGCAAGCCGACCATCTTGTTTTATGGCCACTACGATGTGCAGCCGCCCGATCCGCTGGACGAGTGGAAGTCCCCGCCGTTTGAGCCGGAAATACGGAACGAGAATATCTACGCGCGAGGATCGGCGGACGACAAAGGGCAAACGTACATCCTCATCAAGGCCGTTGAAGGGTTGCTGAAGCAGCACGGCCGCCTGCCGGTGAATGTCAAATTTCTAGTGGAAGGCGAAGAGGAAGTCGGCGGCAAGCACATCGAGAGCTACGTGGCGGGCAAGCCCGCTTTGATCAAATCGGACGCAGCGGTTATCTGCGACACGGAAATGTTCGCACCCGAACTGCCAACCATCTGCGTGGGACTGCGCGGCATCGTCTATGGAGAATTGATCGTGCAGGGCGCGGACCACGATCTTCATTCCGGCGTTTACGGCGGAGCGGCGCCAAATCCAATTCAGGCCTTGGCCGAAATTCTGAGCGCTCTAAAAGATCGCGAAGGACACATCAAAATCCCTGGCTTTTACGATAAGGTCCAGCCCCCCAGCGAGAAGGAACGCGAAGCCTGGGCGCGGCTGCCTTTCAACGAACAGGAATACAAAGAGAAAGAAGTGGGCGTGAAGGAATTGGTCGGCGAGCCGGAGATCCCGCTGTTCGAACGTCTGTGGGCCCGGCCCACTTTAGAAGTTCACGGCATCCGCGGTGGATTTATCGGTGAAGGTGCAAAGACGGTGATCCCAGCGCGCGCCCTCGCGAAGCTGAGTACGCGGCTGGTGGCTAACCAAACTCCCAAGGAGGCCACCGGGCAATTACAAAAGGCCGTCCTCGCGGTGTGTCCGAAAGGTGTCACGGCGGAGTTTCGCCCCATTCACTCGGCCCCGCCGTCGCTAGTGAATCCCGACAACCGTTTCATCCAGGCCGCGGCGGAAGCGATGCGTCAGGTGTTCGGCAAAGAGACTGTCTACATTCGCTCCGGAGGGTCGATTCCGATTGTAGCGGCCTTCGATGAGCACCTGGGCATTCCAAGCGTCATGATGGGCTTCGGCCTGCCGGACGACAACCTCCACGCCCCCAACGAAAAGCTTCACCTGCCAAATTTCTTCCGCGGAATCGAGGCAGTTGCCCGATACCTGGAAATCTTGGGCGCGTAAAACCGTAAAGCGGGGACTGGCCCGATTTTCGCCGCCTTTGCGAAAGTCGTGCCTGTACCCGATTTGCCCTTTAGTGCAATTTGGGAAGCGCGAGGCTAGAGCTGCAGCAGGGCCTGCTCCAAAGCTTCCACAAAGAAATACTCGCCCCACATTACCGATTCGTCGACGCCCAGCTCTTTGTGCAGATGGTACACGCCCCCTTTGAGAATCCCTTCCCACTTCTTGTCTTTCTTCGCGAGATGTTTTTCGCACAGCGTGCGTAGGATAAGAATCGCTGTGGACCAATAATAGTGGCCCTTCACCGGATCTTGAAGCAGCCTGCATAGCCGTAACAATCCCGCGGCCGCAATGGCCGCCGAAGACGTATCCAGCAGCTTGCGGCTTTCCGGAGGCGCATTGAAATCCCACGGCGGGACACCGTCGCTATTGGAGTGCGTGATATAGTAATCGGCGCAAGCTTCGGCGGTTTCCAGGAATCGTGGATCGCGGCTGTATTCATATGAATTGCTGAAGCCGTACAGCGACCATGCCAATCCACGCGACCAGCAGGAATCGCCGCGGTAGCCCTGCTGCGTGGCTTGGCGGAGAAATTCGCCGGTTGCCACGTCGAAAATTCCTTCGTGCGCGGTGGACCCGTCGCCACGCACCAACACCCGCCGGGTGGTCAGGCAGTGACGTTGTGCGACGTCGCGCAAGCGGCGGTCGCCCGTCTCTCTCGCGGCGTAAAAGATGATGCCGACGTTCATCATGATGTCGATGAAAATGGAATCCTCGCCGATGAACGACCGTAAGTATTGGCCGTTCTCCTTGAAGCGCAGCGAAAGCGTCTTGCCGGCTTCGATGATGGTGTCCCGCAATTTCTGATCGTGGCTGAGCTGATACCAACGATAGTAAGTGGACATGAACAGGAATCCCAGGTCGTGCACGTCGCGATCGTGTTTGCGCGCCTCCAGCGGCGTTGTGTAGCGGATGGCCTGTTCCAACCAATACTTGTCGGTAGCGGCCGTGCCCCCGTTCTTCTTGTGGAACATCCACATCATGCCGGGAAGAAAGCCGTCGCACCAATGGGTCCAGGATGGACCTTCATGTTTCCAGTGGCCATTGCTGGTGTACATCGGATAGAAGTCCGGATGGGCTTCGATGAGTTTGCGAACCTGTTGCTGCGCAAAGCGGAATGCCTCTTCAAAAAGGTCCCGGTCTGCTTCAAGGACGAATTGAATCATTATCTCTGGATTTTAGCAGCAGGCTGAACAGGATGAAGCCGGCGGCGCTTAGAATTCCGTTCGCAGCCGGATTCCAAAACTGCGTGGCGCTCCGGTTGCCGTGCCCGAGAGCAGCCCCGCAAAGTTAATCGCGTTGAGGCGATTCGTGAGGTTTAGGACATCTGCTTGAATACTCACCGATCGTCGATCGTGCCGCCACAAATCGGCGCCAATGGAAGCGTTGATCAAGAACGACGGGTTTACACGCCCACGGGAAAAATTAACTTTGGACACGATGTCCGCGCCATACTGGGCCTCCAGAAAGCTCAGCGGAGGCAGGTTCCCCTCCACCGGCAGCCCGCTGTTGTACGATCCGCTCCAGGCCGTCCACACGCGCCGCGAAATCTGGTAGCGCAGCCACGCACGCGCGGTGTTGCGCATGTCCTGAGAAATTGGGAAGCGCACTTTGGAGTTCAGCAAGGCCGAGGCGCCGTCGTCCAGAAAGAGGCCTCCGGAGATTGGAAACTGTCCGACTCCGATCGTGTTCGAATAGCTGAGATAGCCCGAGAACGGACCCCAGTGCGGTACTTCTAATTTCACCTCCACCCCGCGTACAACCGCGTTTCGAAAAGCGATTGGAAAGCTGACGCCGGTGTTCAAGAGCAGATCGTCATCCTTGGAATCGCGGATATCGCGCCGAAAGTAGCTGGCGTCCATGCGCGCCCGTTTTCCGATTGATTGCGTGAAGCCTGCCTCATAATAATTTCCGCGCGAGGGACGAATCGGAAGATAAAAGCCACCATTCAGATTCGCGGTGCTCGGAGCCGCGGAGACCAGCAAATTTTCGAAGGGGGGCGTGCCGAACGTGCGGTCGTAGGAAACATGCAGCACCAGGCCCAGCGGCCGGGAATGCCAGGCGAGGGCAGCGCGCGGGCTCCAGCCGGATTCGTGCACCAGCAGCGCATAATGATCGAATCGTATTCCCAGACTGAGCGTGAAGTTCTTCAGGCGGATCGTGTCTTGCGCATAAAAGGCCTGCTCCCGATCCGGAGAGTGCCCGCTAAACGCGTAGCTCGCCGGCAAATCGGGATCGAAAATCTGAACATTACCGGGGTTCAACCGGTAGGAGACGATGCGATAGGCGAACTCTTCCCGAACAGAGGCGTTCCGGATTTCCACGCCGGTCTTCCACTCGTGGCGATTGTGGTGGCCGGCAAGGCTGGCCCTCATGTAGCCCTCGCGATATCCGCGGTCCTGGTGCGTCTCAATCGGCGTCGAGAATGGATTTGACCATTGCCGCGCGAAAACATCGCGGAGCATCCCGCCAAAGGATCCAATTAGCGAAGGCGAAAAGACGCGCTGATAATGAATCTGACCTTCGGTATCGCCGCCGGTCCGGTCCTGGCGTTGGCCGGCCGCTTGCTGCAGCAGATCGTTCGGAACAAGAAACCAAGTCTGGCGATGCGAGACCGCGATCCGTAGGCGATCGCTATCGGTCAAATCGCGCTCCAACGCGCCGGTGAAGGATGTATTGGAAGCGTGGTTGGTGAAATTTTCGGTCACCGGCGGATCCAGGTAGTGCTCCGTCAGGAATCCCTCCGCGGCCAGCGTCGCCGTGGTGCGGCCCGCGACATATTGACCGGAGAGAAATCCGCCCACCGTGTCGAAGCTCCCGCCCTGTATCACCGCGGTTCCATGGAAACCAGGAGAAGTATTGCGCTGCGTATTCACTTCGATGACACCGCCCAACTTCTGCCCAAACTCGGCCGGAATCCCGCTGGTGTAGACTTTCATGGACTCGACGTTGTCGGCGTCCACCGTCGGCGCGAACGCGGGTGATCGATTGTCATACACCGGAAACCCGTTCACAACAAACTGCGTGTCGTACTCGGATTCACGAGGATGTAAAATCCCATTCGCTTCCAGCGTCCAACCGGGCTGCATCACCACCAGATCCAACAGACCGCGGCCCGCGAGCCCCGCCGCCCGGCTCTTGATTTCTTCGGAACCAACGTAGTGCGCGGCGTCGGTACGATTGGGATCGATGAGCGTATCCGATTCCGTGACCTCCACTGAAGTCTTGATGGCCTCAATGCCCAACGTGACTTCGTGGATGAGAGGAACGGCGGAGCGCAGCTCGACGAGTTGCGACGATGGAACAAAACCGGGATTCTTGATCAGCAGCCGGTAGAATCCGAATGGCAGATTCTTGAACGAATAGCGTCCTTCGGACGGCAGGTCGACGGCTTGCCGCGTCTTAGTGGATTCGTTAACCAGCTCAACCGCGCCAGCGACGCCCGCCCCCGTGCTGTCCTTGACGAACAACCGCAGCTCACCGCCGCCGCCCTGGCCAAACAATCCAACCGCGAACAGGAACACAAGGATATGTTTGAGCGGCAAGGCAGTTCCGAAGGTTGTAGTCATTATATCTGTTACCATCGTGATTCATGGCATCCACGAAAATAACAGTGAACAACGACGGCCCAATCCGTATCGAGGGAGACTTCACGATCCACGACGCCGAAGGCAACGAGTACGGCCTGGCCGGTCGAAAAGTAATCTCGCTCTGCCGCTGTGGCCAGTCGGAGAATAAGCCATTTTGCGACGGCCATCATAAGGCGTGCGGCTTTGAGTCCGCTTGCGCCGCCAGGGATCTGCCGCCGCCGGTTGTTAAAGTCGGGGCCTAGAAGCGGGGGCTGGGGACTCGGGGCTTGGACCTGGGGGCCGGAGTCTAGCCCTGAGCCATTGCTGTAGGCAGCGACGTTTTCTCCCGAGCAAGTCTGCTTGCATCGCCATTGGTTCAATCCCGGTGCTGGTGTAGTCGAGGCGGATGGCTAATTCAAACCGAGT
>CATPCJ010000498.1 GCA_955652915.1 uncultured Bryobacteraceae bacterium | reverse complement strand
GCCTTTATATAGCGCGGACATTGATTCAGAATTCAGAGCTTGTAATCCTGGACGAAAGCTTCGCGGCGCTCGATCCCGAAAATCTCAAACTCGCCGTTGAGTGCGTAGTCCGTCGCGCCAAATCGCTGTTGGTAATCGCGCACCGATAGCTTACTTCAGTCCGTTTGCCACATACATGGTCGTAATGTCGCGCTGGAAGGAATACGCATAAGAAGCGCCGTCCGGCGTCAGGACCACCTGGCTGATCTGCACGCCGACCGGGTCCGGCGTTTTCAGTTCTTTCCAAAGTTCCTTGCGCCCCGTCGCCACATCCATACGGTTGATTTTCAGGAACGATGGATCCGCTAATTCCCGAAGATAAAGATACCGCCCGTCGCCGCTCCAGCGAATTACCGATTCTCCGGATTCGAGAGGGCCGATGGTCTTCGCGCCGCCGCCTGTCAGGGGCAGCAGCGTCAACTTTCCGTCGGCCGCGGAAGTCACGCTTTTCTGGTCCGGTGAAACACGAGTCGCGGTCCGTCCTTCGGGCGTAACCGGTACCGGCTTTCCGCCTTCGACATCCTGCATGAAAGTTCTCGACGGCTTGCCCGGCTCGTTGCCCGTGAAAAGAAGATGATGCCCGTCCGGGAACCATTCCACACGCTCGTAATGCATGCCCGCGGTGGAGATGGGCCGAGCTTCTCCCGCGCGGGTCGGCAAGAGCGTGAGTGCGGTCTGAGTGCCGTCGCTGAGGACGCATGCCACCCACTTTCCGTCCGGAGATAAAGCGGGCCGGTTGCCTTCACCCAGCCTGATCGCCGCCGAGCCGTCCGTCTTACGAACGTAGATGGCCTTATTTCGCGCTTTTCCGTCCGACAGTTCCACGAAGAGAATAGTCGTTCCATCCGCGGAAATGTCATAGATCAAGGAGGCATCGAACCACGAAAGATCGCGCTCCTGTTTGGCGCCGGCGGTCAGGCCGGAAATGCCAACGCGCGAATCCACTACCGAGATCAGCACGCGTCCGTCGCGGCTGATGTCGTCAACAAGTATCCAGGCGGGAGTTTCCGTTATAATGCGCTCCTTGCCGTTCAACTTGACGCCGTGGATCGCTGGATCGCCACCGCCCTTGACTCCGCCGAACCAGATTTCATCTCCGCTGGGCGACCAGTCCAAGCCGCCTTCTGCTTGCCAACCACGCGATAGAATGCGTTTCTGGCCGTGCAAGTCAAGCAGAGTTACCGCAAAATCGCCGACCCCGGTATCGTACTCAAAGAACGCGAGGCGATCTCCTTTGGGTGAGACACGCACGAACAGTGGGGGCCGCCCGTCGCTTTCATAAAGTACGGTTCCGATTGGATACTCGATGCGATTGCGCTGCCCCACCGTGCGCGATACCGCCAGACGCGAGCCGTCCGGCGACCAATCCGCATCATTGACGTTCTCGAGAATTTCACGAGGCGCGCCTCCGGAAAGCGGCACCCGAGCCAGTGTGGCCGGCAGGTGCGTGCCCAGCAGGATCGCCATTTCTCCGGTGGAGCTGATGGAAAGAACCCGGCTTGCGGGAAGATCGAGCGGCCGCGACTCGCGGCTGCCGGGACGCATGGAGAATATGGAGATCGGTTCGTTGCCCCACTGCGCGCTGAACAACACTGTTTTTCCATCGGGCGAAAATCTGGCAGCGGGAACGTCGCCGCGCCGATAGGTCAGCCGCTGAAAAGTGGGCTGGGAAGAACTCAACGCCTGTGAGCCGACGTAGACTCCGGCGATGAGCCCCAGGACGATCAAAGCGAGCCATAAAAATGCCGGAAATCCTTTGCGCCGGCCCTTGATCGCGCCGACGGCGAGTTCCCCGCTGCCGGAATCCAATTCCTGTAGCACATCCTCCAGCGCCACCTTGACGTCCGCCACGCTTTGCCAGCGGCGCTGCGGATCTTTGCGAAGGCAGCGCGCGATGATGCGGGAAAGTTCGCGCGGCACGCCATCGTCGCTGAGGCTCAAAGGCGTGGGATCCTTGTGCAGAACCGCCGCGAGCGTGGACAGTTTGGAATCGCCGGAGAAAGCGCGGCGCCCGGTAATCATTTCATACAGCACAGCGCCAAAAGCAAAAATGTCGGACCGCTCGTCGGCCTTGTGGCCGTCGGCTTGTTCCGGCGACATGTAAGCAACGGTTCCGATAATGGTTCCCGCTTCGGTTCGCAGGGCGGTATCCAGATGCACGCTCTGGGTGGCCGCGAACACGTCCGGCTCCTCGGGTTCCATCAGTTTGGCCAAGCCGAAGTCCAGAATCTTGACCTCGCCCAAATCGTTGACAATGATATTCGCGGGCTTGAGATCGCGATGAATAATGCCGGCGTTGTGGGCCGCCGCCAACCCATCGGCTATCTGAATGGCGCAGCGCAGGGCGTCGCTGAGACGCATGCCCTTGCGGCCGATCAGTTTGTCGAGCGTCTTGCCCGGCAAGTACTCCATGGCGATAAAGTCGACCGGTTGGCCGTCGATGTCGCCGGTATCGATGCCGTAGATGGTGATGATATTCCGATGGCTGAGCGCCGATGCGGACTTGGCTTCCTGACCGAACCGCGCTCGTTTATCGGCGTTCCCAACCGCGGCGGCATGCAACACCTTGATGGCCACGGGCCGGTCGAGGTGGGTGTCGAGGGCGCGATAAACCACACCCATCCCTCCCGCCCCGAGCTTTGTTTCGATGCGGTAATGCCGAAGGGTCTGGCCGATCATTTACAAGGAACTGCGTCCGAGCGTTTATTCTAACATTTCGGATCGTCAATGTTGTTGGTTTCGATCCAAGAAACCCTTGTTACCACTAGCGAATGGTGCTAGGCTTCCATCAGAGTCAACCTTGATGGAGACCGGCCAAGTCGAATGCCCTGTTTGCTTCGGGCAAATGGAGTTGGAAGATCAAGGCGGAAGTTTGTGGCTGATCTGTCCCAACGGCTGTCCCACGGAATTCGAAGCGCCGTTGGCGAAGCCGCCCGAAATTGAGACTGAAGTCGAACTCCCGCGGTTGCGTGCACAGGCTGTCGGCCTTTAATTCCTCGGTGCCAGCAAGCGGGCTACGTTTTCGCGGAGCCCCTTCGTGTCGAATCCATCTGACTCCATCAGATCGATTGCGCTCTTGAGGAGTGTGATTCCGGTTTCTCGATCCAGAATCTCACCCTTGTAGTCATAGGTTGGTAAACCTGCATCCTGGGCCACGGCAAACTCGAAAGCGCAGCCATTGCTGTATTGCCAATTGCGATTGAACCAGACCGACCGCACGCGAGTCCGCAGCAGCGTTTCCCAGAACGCGAGATATTCGGGTTGGCTCCAGCCTGGCGCGGTGAATGGCGCAGGCGTAATCACCAGAGTCTTATTCGGGGCGATGGCGCGCACTGCTTCCGCGAAATCGACGGCCGCCTTTACATTTACGTCCCAGATGTTTTTGTTGAACCACTCGCTCCCGAGCTTCTGCTTGAGCTCCGCGGCGGTCCTCAGTTTATGTTCGATTAGGGCTGTGCGCAATCTGTTGCCGCTGGTCAGCTCACTGCTGGCATAGATAACATCGCCGCCGTGCAGCATGCAGTCCATGGCGGAAAAAACCATCTGTACTTCGTCGCGATAGTGCCGCTTAAACTCGGAATCGCCGGGATCGTAGAAGAAAGTATTCATATAGTGCAGACGCTATAGCCGCAGGACGCGCAGTTCTTACATCCGGCTTGCATCACCAGCGGCTCTTCGCATTCCGGACATCGGTCGCTCTCTTCCTGTCCCGCGCGCAATACCTGATCGGTCTTGCAACCATCGCGAAAAACGGTGACGCCTTTACAACCAGTCTCGAATGCCAACCGGTAGGCCGCGGCGATATCTTTCGGCTGAGCGCTGTGTACCAAGTTGATGGTTTTGCTTACGGCGGTGTCGGTGTGCTGCTGGAATGCTGCCTGCATTTTAACATGCCACTCCGGAGCGATCTCATGCGCGGTCGCGAATAGCGTTCGTAATCTGAGTGAGGCGGCGTTGGGCAGGCGTCCAGTCGAACGCACCTGTTTCAAGAGCGGCTCAGGATCTGAAACTTCCGATTGCAGCTTTGCCACCAGCGCCGGATGTACGTCGATGGTCTTGGTTGTGCCGATCACTTCACGGCGGTAGCTCAGCGCGAAGAAGGGCTCGATGCCGCTGGAGCAATCGGCCAACAAGCCGATTGTTCCCGTGGGGGCGATGGAGGTGACGCAGGCGTTGCGCATTGCCAGTGTTTCGCCGGCCATCGCCGGGAAATGTCCCCGCGATTTTGCCAGCCTCGCGGATGCGGCCTTGGCTGCATGCTGGATGAAGCTCATCAGTTCCGTTGCGATTCCCACCGCGGCCGCCGATGCATACGGCGTGGCCAGTTCCACTAGAAGGTCGGCGAAGCCCATGATCCCGAGTCCGATCTTGCGATTGCCCAGCGTCACTTTGCGAACTGCCTCCACCGGATACCAGTTCGCATCCAAAACGTTGTCGAGAAAGTGGACGGCGTGCGCGACGACACCGCGCAGATCGTCGTAATCGACGCCGCCGTTGCGCACAAATCGGGCGACGTTGATGGATCCCAGATTGCAGGATTCGTAAGGCAGCAGCGGCTGTTCCCCGCACGGATTCGTGGCCTCGATAGGGCCAAGCTGCGGTGTCGGATTCGCGGCGTTAATGCGGTCGTAGAACAAAAGCCCGGGATCGCCCGTCTCCCAGGCATTCGAAACAATCTCGTCGAACAGTGTCTTAGCGTTGTTGTGGCCTGCGTCCGCCGCGCGCATGAATTCGTCCGTGACCATCACGGAAATGTTGAACGATGTGAGGCTGTCCGTATTTTTCTTCGAATTCACAAACTCGCGTATGTCTGGATGGTCATGCCGCAGCACCGCCATATTCGCGCCCGCCCGCGTCCCGCCCATGCGATTGATCTGCGTTGAATAGTCGTAGAGCCGCATGAACGAAACCGGACCGCTCGAAATTCCCCGCGTGGAACTGATGTAAGCGCCGCGCGGACGCAGTTTGGAGAACGAAAATCCGGTACCGCCGCCGCTTTTCTGGATCAGCGCGGCATCCCGCAGCGTTCCATAAATCGATTCCATCGAGTCTTCCACCGGAAGTACAAAGCATCCCGATAATTGTCCACGGGCAAGTCCCGCATTCATGAGCGTCGGAGAATTGGGGAGGAACTTCAGCGAGCTCATCAGATGGACGAATATCTCCTCCGATTCTTCGCGCCCGAAATCGCGATAGGTATCGTCCACGGCTGCAATGGCCTTGGCTACTCGTCGAAAAAGCCCCGGAGGATCTTCGACCAAATGTCCATTTTGATCGCGTTGCAGGAAGCGCTTTTCGAGCACTGCCAGAGCGTGTGGGCTGAACTGGTTGTGGCG
>CATPCJ010000497.1 GCA_955652915.1 uncultured Bryobacteraceae bacterium | reverse complement strand
TCACAAGGCCGGACGGCGTGGCGCGGAAGCGGCCAAGTATCTTTTCTATAATATTGGCCTCGGAGCCGTCATTCAATTCCTGGGCGAGATACAACTTTTCGCCGTGGACCGGAATTTCTTTATCCCGCTAGGACTGCTGGGAAAGAGCACGGTGAAATTGGGTGCTGCGGCACGAACGCTGCCAACCGGCGGCATTGCGGTGGCGTCGGGGCCGAGCGTGAGTCCGGCATACATCGGCGTGGGCTACATCATCGGACCGGAGCTGGCGTCTTTGAATTTCGCCGGCGGCGTTCTGGCATGGGGACTGATGGTACCGCTGCTGATCTATTTTCTGGGACCGCAGCTCCAGAATTTTCTGCCGGCAGGATCGACCGACGAATCCTGGCTCGGATTGGCCAACGGCGTCTGGCGCTATATTGTGCGGCCCATCGCGGTAGGCGGAATGATGGTGGGCGCGGCGTTCACGTTGTTTCGAATGCGCAAGGGTCTCTTCGACGGATTGAAGCGCGCCATCTCAGATCTAAAGGTTACCGCCGCGCAGGCCAAAGAGGTCAGCCGCAACGAGCAATACATGAGCTCCAAGACCGTGTTCCTGCTGATTGCGATTATGTTCGGGTTGATGATAGCCCTCTATGTTTACTTGTCCGGCCAATGGATGATCGGGTTGGTGGCCGCGATTGTAATGCTGATCATTGCATTCTTCTTCGCCACGGTGTCTGGATATCTGGTGGGCATGATCGGCTCCACGAACAATCCGATTTCGGGACTCACCTTGACCACCTTGATCATCGCGGCGCTGCTGGTGGTATCGATGGGCGTCTCCGGACCGGGCGGAGTCGCTGTAGTACTGGGCATCGCGGCCGTCGCATGTGTATCGTCCGCTGTTGCAGGCGAGCTGCTTCAGGATTTCAAAGTCGGATACATTCTCGGTGGAACTCCCCGCACGATTCAGCTCACCGAACTCATTGCCGTGGTCGTTGCCAGTGCCGTGATGTACTGGCCCCTGTATGTTCTGCAAGCCGCCAACGTCAAAGGCGGGGGAACCGGTTTCGGCGATCCCAAACTTGCGGCGCCCCAGGCCGGATTGATGGCGACTCTGGCGCAAGGCATCGTTGGCCATGATATGCCTTGGCCCTTGGTGGTGGTGGGCATCATGTTCGGCATCGTGATGATCATGGTGAAGGTGCGCAGCCCAATGCTGGTCGCGGTGGGTATGTATCTGCCCATCAACACCACCTTTGCTATTTTCACCGGTGGAGTTTTTCGTTGGGTCACGGACTCCATGCGTAAAAGACGAGGCTGCAACGAAGCACAGCAGGCCAGAATCGAAAACGTGGGCATTCTAACTGCATCGGGATTGATTGCGGGCGAGGCGCTGATGGGCCTGGTAATCGCAACCTTCCGCTATTTCGAGTGGCCTCTGTGGAAGATCTTCGAAACCCCGTCCTACATATTCGGCTTCGCGATTATCGTGATGTTGGGCGTGTTGCTGGTGCGCCTTCCACTGGCAAATGCGGGACGGCCGGAGGATCCGGCGCCCCCTTCGGCGATGATGTAATTCTTCGTGCTTGTGCCTGGAGTTTGGACATTCTTATGTGGGGCAGGATGGCATCCTGCCGCGGATTGGTAATCCGCCTGGTATATCGGATCCGGCCGATTTCCAATCGGCCGCAGGTTGGACAAAATCACAATGTTCAAATCTAGTGACGGGCCAGGAGGCCTGTCCCGCTTGTAATTCTTCGTAACTGGGTTGCTGGATAGGCCGTCTGAAGCTTAGGGAAGAAGGATCGGCCGCTGTATGGCGGATCTGCTTTACGCTTCAGCGGCCGGTCTGGTGCGGTTCCAGCGGCGATCCTTTAACATGGTCTATTGACTCGAATAAGTTCCGCATCTGCGCCGAACAAAACAAGCTGGTCCCAGATTTATTTGGGCGTGGGATTCACTACGCTGGCCACCTTGATTTTGGAGTTGTCTCTCACCCGCATTTTTTCCGTCGTCTTTTACTATCACCTTGCGTTTCTCGCGATTTCCATCGCTCTGTTCGGCCTGGGCGCGGGCGGCGTGTTCTCCTACGTGGTGGCGGGCTGGCGCGGGAATATTTATTTCAAACTCGGAACACTGGCGATGTTGAGTAGCGCCGCTGTCGTCTTCTCCCTGGTTTATCTGCTCACGCGTCCCGGCGAGCTGAACAATCAGACGCTGGCCGTGGTCTACTTTGCCACCGCTTTGCCCTTCTTTTTCTCCGGGACGATCGTGTCGCTGGCCGTCTCTGAAGGCATTCAGCGAGTGGATCGCGTATACTTCTTCGACCTGCTCGGGGCCGCGGCCGGCTGCCTGGCCTTAGTACCGCTGCTTAATTTCTTTGGCGGACCGAACGCGGTCTTGGCGGCCTCCGTGCTGTTCGCGGTCTCGGCGGCCATCTGGTATAACCTGGCGGGCACCCAGCGCGGACGAGTGGGCGCGGTAGCGCTGGCGCTCGCATTTGTCGTGCTCATTGTTTATAACGGCAAACAGCATTCGGTCGATATCCGTTATGCCAAGGGAAGACCGCTTCCCAAGGAGTTGTTCGTTCAATGGAACAGTTTTTCGCGAATCGCTCTGGTCCAGGACGAGAGTATGATGGGCCTCATTATCGACGCGGATGCTTCCACCGGTATCGCGGGTCTGGACCTGGAGCATCTGGCTCCAAACGAAATATTCAACCTGCTGTATCAGGGTCCCGGTTTCTCTTATGTCCTACGGCCCGCGGCGAAAACGTTGGTGATCGGACCCGGCGGTGGCTTCGACGTCTTGCGCTCGCTCACTTCGGGCAGCAAAGATGTTACCGCCGTCGAGATCAATCCGATCATTGCTAATACGGTGATGCGCGATAAATTCAGGAAGCTTAGCCACGATCTGTATTTTCGGCCCGAGGTGCATATTTTCGTCGAAGACGGCCGTAGCTTCGTTCGGCGCAGCAAGGACAAATATCAGGTGCTGCAGGCCACGCTGGTGGACACGTGGGCCTCCACGGCGGCGGGAGCGTTCGCGCTTTCGGAAAACAATCTGTACACAACGGATGCCTTCCGGGATTATCTCAACCATCTCACTGACGACGGTCTAATGGTGTTCACGCGTTGGGGTTTCGATCCGCCGCGTGAATCGCTTCGCCTCATTTCGCTGGCCATGGCGGCGCTTGAGGATCTGGGTGAGACGCAGCCGTGGCGACACGTAATGGTGGTGCGTGAAGATACCAAGAATCTCGCGGGTTGGGGCGCGCAGGATACTGTCGTCATCTTCCGCAAACCAATTTCAAACGACGATTTCACGCGCGCGCGCACTGCTGCGTCGCATGGCCAGCTTCAACTGATATACCTTCCCGGGGACCAGCCCGTGAACCCATTCGGGCAGTTGCTGCGCAGCCCGGATCCGGAGAAGTTCTGGGCGTCCTATGCCTACGATGTTTCGCCCGTGGACGACGATCGTCCATTTTTCTTTTATACCGTGCAGTCCGGCGACGTGTGGAAATATGTAAGTCAGATCAAGAACGCCGCCGATTACAAGATCAATAAGGCCGTGCCGCTGCTATTTGACTTGATGGGTGTCAGCCTGGTGGCTACTTTGATCGTGCTCGCGCTGCCGCCATTGTTGCTTGGCACGCGGCTTCCCGTGGAAAAAGGGTTGCGAGGATTCCTGCTCTATTTTGTGTGCCTGGGCGCGGGCTACATCATGATCCAGGTTGCGCTGATACAGAAGTTCGTTCTCTTTCTGGGCCATCCTACATACGCGTTGACGGTCATAATTTTTTCGATGCTGATTTCCAGCGGACTCGGCAGCTTTTACAGCCGCCGGTTGATCCGGGGATCGGACCGCAATCGTCTGAGCGTCGCACTGCTGGCGGTGGCCGCTACAGTTTCGGTGCTCGCCTTCGTCGCGGCGCCGATCAGCGAATTCGGCGTAGGATGGCCGTTACCGCTCAAAATGCTTGTGACTGTTTGTCTGATTGCGCCCGCCGGATTTCTGATGGGCATTCCGTTTCCCACCGGTTTGACCCGGCTGGAAGCGCGCTATCCGCAAGCCGTGCGTTGGGCCTGGGCACTGAACGCCGCGGCGAGCGTGCTCGGCTCCGCGGCCGCGATTTTTCTGGCGATCTACATTGGCCTGCGGTCCACGGTTCTGGTTGGCGCCGGGCTATATCTTTGCGCGCTGTTGGTGGTGTGGATGCAAAGGCAGACCGCGCCGGTCACGCCCTCGGTTGCAGCAGAGGTAGCGTCGTAGACGGTGCCGGCAGTCCGCAATGGATAAGCACTTGATCACCGCCGGCCACGGGATCATGATGGGTAAGCCAGTGGTTGCCGGAACCCGAATCACAGTCGAACTCATTTTGGAAAAACTGGCCGCCGGCGAGACAATGGATCGGATCTTGTCTGCACATTCGCGGCTCACACAGGAAGTCGGCATTGAACCGCGACCGTTAAGGAAGCGTGCCCCTCTACCATGAGCCACGCGCGCCTTCATCAACTTTGATGGGCGCGAGGCCCATGGGCACTCCCTTACGGCCGCGGTTCCATAGCCTCATCAAGCCAGCACGTGGAAACATCTGTCACTTCTATCGCCTTCCACCAGGGCGCACAGTTTTTTCCCTGCATTGCCCTTCCCTTGGTATCATGACCGTCAGGGCTGTCTTCCTTGATGCAGATGCGAGATGTAAAGATCGAATATCGTCGCCTGCACGGAACGTTGGAGTCAAGGGCAAGATGGCTCGGATCCAAGGATCCGGAGAGTGCCGCGCAAGAAACGCTGCGGCGGTCGCTGGAAGACCCTCGCTCGCAATCCGCCATTGAATACTACTTCAGCGATGAGCTGCCCCCAAACTCCATCGCTCCGGAGTGGCCACTCGATCGACTATTCGCCTGGTTGCACGGAGTGCTTCACTTTGTCGTCCGGGAGGAGCATAATCGGGTTAGCAATCGAAGAGAAGTGCTGGCGGCTGGATCGAATGGCCACTTGGACCCGCCCGATCCTGCGCCCGGCCAACTTGATAGGATGATACAGCAGGAATTGCAGGAGATTGTGGTGGAGTGCCTGCCGGCGTTGGATTCTGAATATCGGGAAGTCCTGAAGATGCGTGCCAGTGGACTTAAGTATGGCGAGATCGCGCTCCAATTGGGCGTGAGTGAGAATACCGTTGCCAGTTGGGTCAGCCGCGGGATTAGAACTTTAGCGCAATGCGTTCGGAGAAGGACGGAACGACGAGGTATACAGCCGAATGCCTGAATCGATGCAGCAGGATCTTGAACGCCAAATCGATCTCTATGCGCGAGGCGAACTCAGCCTGGCGGACGCCCGTGCCTTGGCGCAAGAATCCCTCAACCGCCCCGATTTGTTCGAGGAACTCAACTGCGTGGCATTGGCAAAGGCTGCGGTGGGACAGGCCTCCCGGCCCGTCAGCTCGGAGAGCAACGACGAAATCCTCGAGCGCTACGTGAGCGGCCGCCTGTCACCGCTTGAAGAACGGAAGCTGGCGCGAGAGGCCCTAAACAATGAGCAACTGTTTGACGCATTGGCCACTCATGCCACGGTGGAAAAAGGCTTGGACGATGCCACGTTTCGAAACGCCGTGTCGAAAAGCCCCAGATCGAATGTCAGGATATTCGCAATCGTTGGCTCCATCGCCGCTGCCATCGCGCTGTTCACGTTTTACTTGAAGCCGCCCGCGCCAACCCAAAAGAGCACGGCAACCACCGCGCATGTGACGTTGAAGCCGACGCTCGATTCTTCCAGGAACGGTGCACAACCAATTCTTCTTGCTAGCCAGTTGCGGCACGGGTCCTCCGCCGCCCCGATTTTCCGCGGCTCCGAACCCGAGAGCCGGCCGCCTCGGCAGCGAGGCTCGATCCTGGCCATTGAAGAAAAGTTGCCAACGGTAAATTTGGGTTCGTTAGACGGCCTGGCCAAGGGCACCCAACTGAGTGTCTTCCGTGATGGTAAACTCGTCGGCTCCATCGTCGTTACCACCATCTTTCGCGATTACGCGCGCGGCCGGATCGACGCAGGCGAAACAATTCGCGTGGGCGACGAGGTTCGCACCGGCGGCCCCGCATATTTGTCGGCTGTGTTGCAGCAAGTGGACGCCCTGACCGCGCGTGGCGACTTGAAAAAAGCGCTCGACGTTGCGGAAAAAGCGCTGGCCCAGCTTGAAAACAATGGGAAGCTCCTGGAAAGAATCGCGGCGCTGGAGTACCAGACCGGAGCACTCGATGCGGCACTGCGGCATTATGACGCTGCCGCGCCCCAGGAACCGGAGGCTCTCAACAGTCTTGCGGCCCTCTATTTGTTGCGGGGAGACTACCAGCGGGCGGAAGCCCGGCTAAATCAGGCGGGCAAACTGAGTACCGAGAGCCTCAACAATCTAGGAGTGGCAGCCGAGCTTCGCGGCGATTTTCAAAAGGCGGCGCGGTATTACGGTGAAGCGTTGCGCGCGCCGGACGGCTCGGCGGGAGAATCCCGGAAATCTGTCAATGCCAATCTGGCACGCGTCAAAGGCTTGAAGTAATCCAGTGTTCACCAAGCTGGCTTTTTTTGTTTTTCTCTTTTCCCAGTCCGTTTTTTCCCAAACCTGGGAGTCCCTCGACCAACAAATTGAACAAGCCTTTCTCAAGGGCGATCTTCCCGAATCCATCCGCTTGGCCAAGGTCGCCTTGGAAGCGGCTTCCAATCCCAAGCAGTCTGGGCGCAGTTTGGACCGCTTAGGCTTCCTGTATTACTCGTCCGGCAATTTGAAGGACGGGGAATCGTTCTTGCGGCAATCGCTCCAGCTTCGTAAAACTAAAGTCGGTCCCGATACGGCGGATTATGCCGAGACCGCGAATGACCTCGCGCTGCTTTGCCGCGACACGGATCGGTTTCCGGAAGCTGTGGCATTGGCCCAGGAATCTATTGCCATACGATCGCGCGTACTCGGCAAGACCAGTCCACTTCTCGCCGAGACGCTGAACACACTCGCAACTATTCATTCGTATCAGGGCCAGTACGAGCAAGCCGCATCCCGATTCGAGGAAGCTCTCGCCATCCACGAATCTCATCTGGACCCCGCCCATCCCGATCCCGAGTACGGCACTCTTTGCGTAAATATGGCGGGCAACTATCAGCGCATGGGGAAGTATTCCAAAGCCGTGGAGCTTTTCCAAAAGGGCTTGGCGGTGCTTCGGAAGATGCCTGGCGTCGACAGCCCTTCGTACTCCATCAGTCTGATCGGCCTTGCATATCTGCAAACGGACATGGGGAACTACGCGATGGCCGAGAAGGTTTACAACGAGGCGGATGGACTGTTGAAGGCGCAAATCGGAGAACAGCATCCCATGTATGCCACGTTCTTAAACAATCGCGGCTTCCTATATAACGCCATCGGCAATCGCGCCGCGGCTGAGTCAGACTACCGGAAGTCGCTCGAAATCAAGAGAAAGTCATATGGGCCTGGAAATCTTGCGATAGGCTCCTCGTTGAGAAATCTGGGGCACCTGGTCTCTACGAAGAATCCGGCGGAGGGCGAAAAACTATT
>CATPCJ010000496.1 GCA_955652915.1 uncultured Bryobacteraceae bacterium | reverse complement strand
GGAAAGACGTGTTCGCCGAGGTTTAGATCGTAGCCGGGATGGTAGACCAGCTTAAACGGGAGCATTCGCCGATTGAAGCGCGGTGACGATCGCCGAGCCGTAAATGTCTTCAGCCGAGCATCCGCGCGAAAGATCGTTGGCCGGTTTGGCGAGTCCTTGCAGGAACGGGCCCAACGACGCGGCGCCTCCCAGTCGCTCCACCAGTTTTACTCCAATGTTGCCGCTGGCGATGTCGGGAAAGATCAGAGTGTTGGCCCTGCCCGCCACCGTGGACCCCGGCGCCTTCGAATCCCCGACCGATTCCACCAGTGCGGCGTCGGCTTGCAATTCGCCGTCAATCCGCAGTGCCGGAGCGCGCTCCCGCACGA
This sequence comes from uncultured Bryobacteraceae bacterium, assembly GCA_955652915.1. Classification (GTDB taxonomy): domain Bacteria; phylum Acidobacteriota; class Terriglobia; order Bryobacterales; family Bryobacteraceae; genus Palsa-89. Next base: position 24,014 of record CATPCJ010000496.1, on the reverse strand, counting down.
TGCGTAACGCCTCCACTACTTTGTCGATCCACTTGTGTTGGGCGCTTCCCTTGGTAGAGAACGAAAGCAGCGCGACAATCGGCTCCGCGCCAATGAGTGCCCGGGTGGTAGCCGCGGTCGCGATCGCGATGTCCGCCAGTTCCACCGGAGACGGGTCGATGACAATGGCGCAGTCGGCGAACGCGAGCAGCCCGTTGTGCCCGAATGACCGGGATTGCGCCGCGATGATGAACGCGCTCGAAACAGTGCGGACAGAAGGAGCGGTGCCGATGCAGTGCAGCGCCGCCCGCACCGTCTCGGCGGTCGTGTTGACGGCTCCGCCGACAAATCCATCGGCATCGCCGGCGGCCACCATGAGCGCGGCGGTGTAGAGCGGCTTGGCGGCAATCTCGGCGGCTTCGATTTCGGTAATTCCCTTGGCCCGCCGCCGCTCGAAATAGAGCCGCGCATATTTTCGTGCGTCCTGATCGGATACCGCGACGCCGCCTTTCAGCAGAATCGGCTCCACCAGCCCCTCGGACCGCAACCGATCCGCCGCGGTGCGTACCCGCGCATCGTCGCCTTCGGGAAACACAATGCGCCGCTTCGGCTTCACGCACCGCAAGCGATCGATTTGACCGCTGATAAAAGCCGCAGCCGACTCAGGCAGTGACATCAAGAAGTCATGATAACGTGGCGCGGACCCTCGGTCTGCGGCCTCGAGACTCGTCTCGAGGCTCTTTCCCCGCGGAGCATCGAGACGAATCTCGATGCACCAGCCTGAGAGGCCGCACCACGGCAGATCTACCTGCCGTGCGACTGCCGGTACTCCTGCACCGCCTTCCCATGCTCTGCCAGCGTCCTCGAAAACCGATGCCTCCCCGATCCGTCCGCCTTCGCCACAAAAAATAGATAATCAGTCTCGGCAGGCGCAAGCGCAGCCTTCAGCGATAGCAGACCGGGGTTCGCGATCGGCCCCGGCGGAAGTCCCGCATGCCGATAAGTATTGTAGGGGTTCGTGCTGTCGAGATCGGAACGATGGATCACGCCACGATAGCGTCCCTCGATCAATGCGGCATAAATTGTGGTGGGATCGCACTCAAGCTGCATGCCCAGCCGCAGACGGTTCAAGTAAACGGATGCCACCACCGGCCGCTCCTCCGCCACGGCACTTTCCTTTTCAATCAACGACGCTAGCGTGACCGTGGCATGCACCGACGCGGTATCCCCTGGTTTCCGCAGTTCGTGCCAGTGTTTGCGAAACTGGTCGGTCATCATGCCGCACAATTGGTGAACCGTCGTCGTGCGCGTAATATGGTACGTCGACGGGAATAAATAGCCTTCCAGCGTGCGCGCGGCAGGATCGAGATCGCGAATCAGCCCTGCATCGCGAGCGGCATTCAAAAAATCCGCGCTCTTGAGAAAACCGGCCCGGCCCGCTATTCCGGCGATGTCGAAGATGTTGCTGCCTTCCGGCACCGCCACTTCATAGAAGAACACGTCGCCGCGCGCGATGCGGTTGAACACCGTGAGCGCGGAGGCCTCGCGTGTAAACTCATATTCGCCTGCCATCAATCGCGCATTCGGATGCAGCGCCCGCGCCAGCAGGAATTGCCAGGGATAGTGAATCACGCCGGCATTCGCCAACTTCTGGCCCATCGACTGCGTACTGGTGCCCTTCGGAAATTGGAGAACGACAGCTTGATCGAATGCCTTGTATGGCGAACTGAGCGAAACATAAGCGGCGCCGGCGGCAATCGCCGCCAACACGAGTAGGATTGCGGCTAACCGGGAAAAACACCCGGCGCGAGAACGGCGGCGCGTCATAAGTTTCGCGAATCCAGATAGCTGCTCAGCAGAATGACGGCGGCCAGCCGGTCCACTGCCTTGGCGCGTTTCTCGATACTGATCCCGCTTTCGCGCAGCACCCGTTGCGCTTCCACCGTCGTCAATCGTTCATCCCAGAACTCTACGGGAAGACCCGTGGCGGATTTCAGACGCGCGCCAAACTCCCGCGCATGCTCGGCTTGACGCCCTTCGCGGCCACTCATGTGCAGAGGATTGCCGATCAATATCAGAGTGACGCCTCTTTCCAAAACCAGTTGTGACAGCCGCGCCAGGTCCTCGCGGATATTTGTGCGCTCCAGAGTTTCCAGGCCCTGCGCGGAGATTCCCAACTCGTCGCTCAGCGCCAAACCAATGCGCCGTTTGCCAAGATCGAGAGCCAATATGCGGCGTTGATTCACGAGTGATTTCCCAAGGCTGGATTTTTGCGCAGTTTGCTGTCTCTTATGGTTTCATTTCATCATAGAAGCAGAGGCTCTTGTCGCCCGGATGTCCACACTTACATCACCGGAAGTAACTCGAACAGCGGGGCAGACCAGCATCAAGGTGCTTGCCTTGGCCGCGAGCATCGCGCTGCTGTACTACGGGCACGTCTTCTTCATCACGGTTCTGATCGCGAGTATCATCGCCTTCCTGCTGGATCCCATCGTGACCGTCTTCGTGAAACTGCGGCTGCCTCGCGCCGTCGCAAGTTTCATCGTGTGCAGCATTGCGCTCCTGGCTCTGTATCTGCTGGGGCTCGGCTTGTATACGGAATTCTCCGGATTCGTCGAGGACCTTCCCGCTTACAGCAAGCGCATGAACCAGATGGTGGACAACATCGCCACGCAGGTGGATCAGTTCGAAAAGCAAAGTTATCAGATAATGGTGCCCAAGCGGTTCCAGGAGAAGGAACCGCAGCTTCCCGGAACGCAGCCTCCGGAAAGCGCCCGGCGCAAGAGAGCGGCGAAGACGGCGGCCGATCCAGCCGCGTCGCCCTCCACCATTCAGGAAGTTCGCATTCACCCCGAACCGACGCCCATCCTGCCGTACGTATACGGCTACCTGAGCTCGTTTTACGACGTAGTGCTGATGGCCAGCTTTGTTCCGTTCCTGGTTTATTTCATGCTGAGCTGGCGCGATCATATGCGCCGCAGCTTCCTGTATCTGTTCAGCGGACCCGGCCGCCAAGTGGCGGGGAAAAGTTGGGAAGGCGTGGCCAACATGGTGCGGGCGTACGTCATCGGTAACTTTATTCTGGGCTTGTTGATCTCCCTTGTAAGTTGCCTTTTCTTTTTCACCATCCATCTTCCTTATTGGCCGCTCATTGGACCACTCAGTGGATTTCTCAGCCTGGTGCCCTACGTTGGATTGCCGCTTGCGATCCTTCCGCCGTTGATGGCCGGATTGATTACCTACACGCAGCCCGCGATTTACGTGATGATCGCGGTGGTGGTCGCGATACTCCATCTGACCGCCATCAACCTGCTTTACCCCAAGCTGGTGGGCGCGCGCGTACACTTGAATCCGCTGGTGGTAACGATCGCATTGATGTTTTGGGGAACCTTATGGGGCGGCATCGGCCTGCTGCTTGCGATCCCCATTACCGCCGCCTTCAAAGCCGTCTGCGATAATGTCAGCAGCCTGCGGGGATACGGCAAACTCTTAGGCGACTAGATACCGATATCGTTTCCAAATGAGCAAACAGTTTCTGATCCTCTTCGGCGTTGGCATCTTGCTGGTGGCGGGCGCCGTCTTCGGTATTTTGTATTCCAACAAAGGATCCCACCTGGTGCTGAAGGGAGAAATTCTCAAGGTTCGCACCGGAGCCCTAAGCGATCAGGACAGCATTCTGGTGCTGGACCTGCGCCTCGAAAATTCGTCGGATGTTCCGTTCGTTGTCCGGCAAGTGGAAGTAACCCTCGACAAAGCGGATGGAAATACAACACAAGCCGCGATCATTTCCAAGATCGACATACATCAAGTTTTCCAATTCAACCGTTTTCTGGGCGACCAATTCAACGATACCTTGGCCATGAAGGACAAGGTTTTGCCCCACTCAAAAATCGATCGCATGGTGGCGGCGCGATTCGATATTCCCATTAAAGATCTGGACGGTGCCAAGCAGTTTCACCTCAGCATTCAGGATCTGGACGGGCCTTTGTTCGAGCTCAGCCATCCTGTAAAGTAATCCCGCTTGCGCCGCCTGTTGATTCGACCTGGCGCGATCGGCGATTGCATTCTCTCGCTGCCGGCACTTGAGGATCTCAAGACGGACTACACCGAAGTGTGGGTCCCATCGCAGATAGTTCCGCTGATTCGTTTCGCCGATTGCGTTCGATCGATTGCGTCCACAGGACTAGATTTAATGGGCCTGCCGGACACACAGCCCCCGTCCGCACTACTGGATCGACTCCGGGGCTTCGATTCGATCGTTTCCTGGTACGGCTCGAATCGCGACGAGTTTCGCTCACAAGTGCGGCGGCTTGAACTCCCGTTTGAGTTCTTTCCCGCATCGCCGGCAGGACAAGCCGTGCCCCGAATCCACTGCCCTCCCAACGACAGACAGGACTTTATCGTGATCCATCCGTTCTCCAGCAGCCCTCGCAAGAACTGGCCGCTGGACCGCTACCAGGAATTGGCGCGCCGGGTAGGCATGCCGGTCAAATGGTGCGCCGGACCCGAAGAACAACTGGAGAACGCAGTTCGAATAGCAAATCTGTACGATCTTGCATGCTGGCTGGCGACAGCACAAATCTACCTCGGCAACGATTCCGGCATCACCCACTTGGCCGCAGCAGTAGGCATTCCAATAGTGGCAGTTTTCGGCCCGACAGATCCAGCAATATGGGCCCCACGCGGCGAGCAAGTGCGAATAATCAGCGGCAACCTGGCACAGATCCAAGTCGATCAGGTCTTAAAAGCAGTAAATGACCTCAGAGCTTCGTAGCGCGGACTTCAGTCTGCTGCATCGAGACTCGTCTCGATGCTCCGGGAAAGAGCCTCAAGACGATTCTCGAGGCCGCAGGCCGAGGGTCCGCGCCACGCCTTAAACCAATTTAGTCTTCTTGAGGGGCAGCTCCCGAATCCGCTTCCCCGTCGCCGCAAACACCGCATTGCAAATCGCAGGAGCCATCACCGGGACCCCCGGCTCTCCGACACCCGCCGGAGCCTCGGTACTCGCCACAATGTGAACGCGAGTCTCACGCGGAGCCTCGGACATCCGCGCCACCGGATAATTATGGAAATTGGATTGTTGAATCTTGCCGTCCACCGCCGTGATCTCACCCATCATCGCCAGACTCGTTCCGAACACCGCGGCCCCTTCGAACTGAGCTTTTACCCGGTCCGGATTGATGATCATCCCCGGATCGACCGCCATATCGGCGCGTGGAATGCGAAGCTGTCCGCGTTGATCGATTTCCACTTCCACCACCGCCGCAACGTAGGTATAGAACGACCAGTGCGCCGCAATCCCCAGCGCACGCCCGTGTGTAGGTTTCTTGTTGGCCCAATTGGAGCGCTCGGCAACCAGCTCGATCACCCGGCGCAAGCGACCCGTGTCCAAAGGAAAATTATCCACCTTGTCACCGGGTCCAATAAGATGCGGACCGTCCGGTTTCATGTTCAGCCTACGATCGGGGCCCAACAGATCCAGAAGATATTCCACGCGATCGCGATTCGCCGCCGCGGCTAGTTCATCCACAAACGAGTGCGTGGCGAACGCGTGATAAATGTTCGCCACCGATCGCAGCCAACCAATACGTGTGTGGTTCTTCGCCGGTCCATTTTCAGCGCGATGATTCGGAATGTCGAAAGGCAAATTGTTCCAGCCCATGCCCAGTTCGAAAGGAGCGCCGTATTCGGCCGACGCACTGAATAGAGATCCGATGCTCGGAAATACACTTCGCTGCAGCCACGCTGTGGGCCGGCCTTTGGCGTCGGTCGCAGCCTTCATGTACATGCCCGCTACGGCGTGATAATAGTCGAACCGCAGATCGTCTTCACGGCTCCAAACCACTTTCACCGGCTTGCCGAGTTTCTTCGATAATATGGCCGCTTCCGCCACGTAATCCGGTTTCGATTTGCGCCCGAATCCTCCGCCCAGCAGCGTCACGTTGCAGATGACGTTCTTCTTATCGATGCCCACCGCCGAAGCGACAGTGTCCTGCACCGCCTGCGGATTCTGCGTTGCGGTATGGATCACCACCTTGCCGTCCTTGAAATCCGCCACGGCAACCGGCGGCTCCATCGGAGCGTGAGCCAGCAGCGGAACATAGTAATCGGCCTCGTGAACCGTGGTGGCGCGTGCGAACTCCGCATCCACGTCGCCGTTGTTGCGCGCAACCTTGCCAGGCTTATGCGCGGTATCGAACAGAGATTTCTTATAAGCTTCGGACTCGTATGCCGCATGTTCCCCAAGATCCCATTCGATCTTGAGCTTCTTGCGCGCCTGCATTGCCGTCCACGTGTTATCGGCGATTACCGCCACTCCGCCCAGCGCCTGGAACCCATAGGGCGGCTTCCAGCCATCCAGCGCGACCGTCTGCTGCACGCCCTTCACTTTCTTGGCTTCGGTGTCGTCAAATGACAGCAGCTTGCCGCCGAGTACGGGCGGGCGCTCGATGGAAGCGTAAACCATGCCCGGTACTTTGATATCCATGCCGAATTTCCCGCGGCCCATGCATAGGTCATCGCGGTCGATGATGGGCATATCTTTGCCGACATAACGGTACTCGGCGGGGGACTTGAATACCAAGTCTTCTTTCTTCGGAACCGGCTGCCGCGCCGCCAACGCCACCAGCTCGCCGAATCCGGCTTTGCGTCCTGACGCCGGGTGAATCACTTCGTGCAACTGCACCTTGCAGTCCGTTGGAGAGACATTCCACTTCGCCGCCGCCGCGCCTTGCAACATCACTCGCGCGGTGGCGCCCGCCTGACGGAAAGCAATATAGAAATCGCGGATCGAGCATGACCCATCGGTATTTTGCGAGCCATATTTTTGATCGCCGATGGCCTGCTCCACTTTGACCCGCTTCCAGTCGGCGTCCAGTTCATCGGCCGCAACCATGGGAAGGACGCTGCGTATCCCCGTGCCCATTTCCGAGCGGTGGCTCACGATGATGACCGTGCCGTCGGGCTGGATGCCAAGATACACGCTGGGATGAAACGCCGCATTATCGGCCTCGCCCGCCTTCAGCAGTGGCGCCCCCAATATCAACGCACCGGCCGAAACCACGCCTTCCAGAAATCCGCGGCGGCTGACAATATGGATGCCGTTCATGCTTTCACCCCCGCGGCTTGTTTGATAGCCTGTCGAATCCGCTGATAGGTTCCACAGCGGCAAATGTTTCCTTGCATGGCCTGGTCGATATCGTTATCCGTTGGCTTCGGTTTATCTTTGAGCAAAGCCGCGGCTTGCATGATTTGCCCGCTTTGGCAATAGCCGCACTGCGGAACGTTATTGGCCATCCAAGCCTTCTGCACCGGATGATCCCCGTGCGCGCTCAGCCCTTCAATAGTGGTGATGCTCTTGCCGGCGGCATCCTTCATCGCAGTAGTACAACTGCGCGCGGCAGCCCCATCGACGTGAACCGTGCAAGCTCCACAGAGTCCCGCGCCGCAACCAAATTTCGTCCCGGTCATATCGAGGATGTCGCGGAGATACCACAACAGCGGCATCTCCGGATCCCCATCGAATTGGCGATTAGCCCCGTTGATCTTTAGCGTGATCATCCTACCAGCCTACAAGAAACAATGAGTGCCAGAGGTGACAGTCACCTCAATCACCAATTGAAACCCGCTCTAAGACCACCCCAAGCCGCCGCGCATCCCCTTGAACCGAAAACGTTTTGTCGACGCTAAGCGTAACCGTGGCGCTATCTCCATCCAGTTTCAGTGGCGCGCTAGAGAGCACATGCCGGCCCGGCCCAGCAAAGGTTTCTGAAGCCACGCGCTGGCCATTCACATCCATCGAAACCTGACGCGCGGGCGACTGCTCCGGAATAAAGAACTGCACCGAAACCACTGCCGGCTTCCCCACAGGCTTCAAAAGGATCGCAGCCGTCTGGCTCATCCAACGCCATTGGCCGCTTTCGAGTTGATAGACTCCGCTGACGATCTGCTGCTCCGCCTCCGGAGCATTCATCGCTAGATCCGAAAGCGCCGGTTTGCGCTCCACCATGATTTCCGCGCGAAGCCGATCAATTGCCCCCGGTGAAATATCAAACGGACGAAGTCCCCATCTCGTGCTGGAATACGCCGACCGCCCATTCAACGCCACCAACCGAAGTGGAATGGTGGAAGTAATGGTCCGCTCCGCCGCAGGCGCCAACATTCCGCCTCCGGTAGTGAATTGCGAGGGGTACGCCAGGGAGCTTGAAACCACCATTTCGCCCGGGTGCAACGCTTGACCTTCCAACAACGGCAGCGCGCCTTCCGACTCGAAGTAGTATTTCAATCCCCATTCGCCATTTACCCAAACGCGCTTCGATTCTGTTTCGCTCTTCAGCTCGCGAGCGAACTGGCGGTATCCATCCCAGTGTTGATAATTGACGATAGCCAGCGTGACGCTCAGCGCGAGCCCTGCGCCGAATGCCACTTTAATCCAGACCAGTTTCGCTCGGCGCGTCGCGAGAATCGCCAGCGGCAACGCTACCGGCAAGAGGTAGCGCGCCGAGCCGGCAAAGAAGATCGCCAGCGCACCGGCAAAAAAGATCAGCACCCACTGCGCGAGAAAATCCCGCCAGTTGCCCGCGCACCAGATCAGGATGCCAACACCGATTGCGATCGATCCCCAGAACAGGGGATTCAAATCGTAGAACGCCGCCCCGATCGCGGCCGGAATCGCAAGCAGCGGCGGCAACCATAGGCTCGGGAAAACCATCCAGGCCAGATGTCCTGTAAGCGCTACAGCACTCTTCAACTTCTGATCCGCGGCCTGAAATCCATAGGTCTGCATGTAACCGGCCAGCACGCGAGCGGGCATCGCCCCGCTCGAGAACCGCTCGTAAAGTTGCCAGACGACAGGCGCCACAGGCGCCGTTAGCAAGGCGATCCACGAGGCTCGCCACCTACGGCCGTACAAAAACAAGATCGGCACCAGCAGCAGGGCTTGATACGCGGAGAGCGCCGCCAGCGCCATGCCCAGCGACGATACGGCCAGCAATGGCGTGGAGCGGCGATCCACCGCCGCCACGAATAAAGCAACCGAAAGCAGCCAAAACGCTGTAAACGGCACATCGGCCTCAAGCGAACTTCCGTTGACAACGAACGCCGGTGTCACCAGAAAAAGCAACGTCGCGGCCAGCGGATGCGGACTGAAGCCGCGCGCCAGCCACAGCGCACTGAATCCCGCAATCAGCGAGAACAGAATGTAAGCCGCATGAAAGGGTACTTCGGAGACGTCCTTGAAGACGGCCAACAGCAGCGCCAGATACCAGGCGTTGAGCGGCGGATGCGGATGCCCGCGCATGTCCACGATCTTTCCCATGAATGCATAACTCACATGCGTGGGATGCAGGGGATCGATCTGCGCGTGCTCCGCTCCATGGAGATAATTGATGTCGTCGCCCTGAATCGCTTGATTCAGGAAGGGCAACCGCAAAGCCAACACAAAGAGCGCGACGACGATAAATTCCCGGCGCAAGACATCAAGATACCAAAGCCCCTGAACCTATCAATGTGTACCCACATCGCCGCCCGGCCCAAAAAACACTACTATTTCTTCGGCTGTGGCTGAGGCGCCGGTTCGCTGCTTGGAGGAACGATGTTCTTCAGCCGCATGTAAACGACGAGGTTGCCGTAGTGTTCCGCGCTGTGCATGCAGTTGACAGTCAACACACTTAGTCTCGGCGTGTCGCCTCCGAAGAGCTTCACCTTTTCAACCCCGGCCGCGTCGGTCATGCCGTCGTAGGCCTTGTCGCAGTAGGCGAAGGCGTCCTTGAGCGCGGTGATTAGATCCGCTTTCGAGGTCTTGGTCTGCTCGATTTTCGGAGCGGGATTCTTCTCGCCGAGCACGACGGAACAAAATAGGTACTGTGCGTCGGCCACGTGTCCAACCACCTGGCCGAAGCTGCGGACTGCATCCGTGGGCTTAAAGTCGTAATTCTCCTCGGGCATTTTTTCGGCGGAGCCGAGCACCCAAACCTTCAACTGTCCGTAGCCGCGCTTATTGAATGCGCTGAGCGGATTGTCTTGGGCCAGCGCGATGGCGGCAGGCGCAAGAAGGCAGATCAGAAGTGTTCGCATTAGTTCTCCTCCTGAACACTTACGCAATGCCGGCAGAAAAGTTCCACCAGTATGGCCGCTATAAGAATCCCGGCTAACGGTTGCCATGACGAATGAGGAAATAGGCTGCATACAGGAAGCGGCTCAGCAGGTATTGGCAGGGCGATTGCGTGCGGCGGGCATCTGGACGAGCCGCAGGCCGGCGGCCCACGATCGCTGGCACTTGGCCGTATCGCGCCCTATGCTCTCTTGTGATGCCGCGCGTTGGGCGCCACTTTTCAATCGGCCGTTTGCCGACCAACCGGACGGAGCCGAAAACGACGTAATAAACGGCTAGTCCGCGTGCGCTGAACTTGCCATGCGCTTATCCTGAATACCATGTGGAAATGCGCGCTGCTAATTGGAATTCTCGCCAGTGCTGGGTTGTCGCAGGACATCAGCGGGGATTTACCTTACGTATCGGTAGATATCCGCACGCCACCGGTGGCGGTGCAGACGGACGGCGGGTACCTGCTAGCGTACGAGGTGTTCGTTACCAATTGGTACGACAAGAATATAACCATCAGAGGAGTTCAGATTCTGGTCGGCGACAGCAGCCCAGCCAGTCTGGAAGGTGAATCACTCGATCGAGCATTTTCGTATTTGAACCCCCAGAAGGGGCTGTTACTACCACGCCAATCCACGATGCTGGTGCTCTCAGGAGTGATCGATGAGGTGCCTGCGTTCCTCGATCACCGGATCCGATTTCGCGTTGAGGGAGAGCCGCGGGATACCGAGATCCGATACCCGGCGACGCCGGTCCGCAGAAATTCCCTGCGCATTCACCCGCCGTTGCGTGGCGATTCGTGGGTGGCAACCAATGGGCCTGGGGCCAACAACCATCACACTGCCGGGGTTATGCAATTTGAAGGGCGTGTTCGAGTCCCGCAGCGTTTCGCGATCGATTTTGTGCGGATCTACGAGGATCGCGAGATGTTCCATGGGGATCGCAAGGATGTCCACAACTATCGCTGTTATGGCGCTGAAGTGCTTGCTGTTGCCAATGCGCGAGTCGTGGCCGTGCGAGACGGTATTCCCGAGAACCCGGGTCAAGCGAAGAGCAATGCCCTGCCGGACACCCTGGATAATTTGGGCGGTAATCGAGTGATTCTCGATTTGGGGGACGGTTATTTTGCGGGCTACATGCATCTGCAGCCACGGTCGATCCGAGTCAAGGAGGGAGACCGTGTACAGACTGGCGACGTGCTGGGACTCGTCGGGAACTCGGGCTCGCCGTACCCGCATCTGCACTTTCAAGTCACCGACGGTCCCTGGCCGTTCACTTCCGACGGCATGCCATATGTTTTTGACTCATTCGTGCGCGACAGCATGGGAGTAAGGGACGAGATTCCGTTGGACGGGCGGGTGCTTACATTTGATGACGGACCCAAACAGAAATAGGACGAAGCGTGCTTCCGGCCGCCCCCCCACGACGCAACTCCGAGCGGATCACGGGCCATTCGGAAGTTGGGCAGTGGGCGGTCAACTTGCCGTTTAACGCCCAAACCGTGGATGTGGATCGATACCTCGCCGTGGAAGTGATCCGGGAGCTCCGCCCAGCAACGTGGAGACCCGGCTCCCCGGCCCGCCCACGCAGGAGCGCGACCTAGAGTCCCTGAATTGCTGGCCGCAGAGGAACGCTGATCAACGCAGATTCAAAAGAAATGCCTTATCTGCGTCCATCGGCGTTCATCGGCGGCCCAAATGCCTTTTTCAGCGCCTGCTAGGGAACGGCCCGTAAAGGCTCCCAACTCTCTCCGCTCGTTGTGAATGGGAATGACAATCCGCCCACTCATCGAACCCTCGAGCACGCTCCGCGATGCGTCCCACCTAATCACTCATCAAAAAAATACAAGGCCGCTCATCCTCCCCCGGCGTCATCGCCCAATATTTTTGCAGAATCGCATAAACCATCAGCCCAATCTCACCCTCCCCCAGCAAAAAATACTTAAAAGACTGCCGCATCAAATTCTGCCGGCTGAGTCCCAAAAAGATGCTTCGCGGATGCAGCGTCTCACTGAGATAAGCCACCGCATTCGCAATCGCGACAGCCTGCGAAGCCTCCACTAGAAAGGCGTCCCCATCCATCGTCACTTGAATCTCCAGCGGAGAAAGGAATTCGCTGCGGTTGTCCAGTTGAGACACGTGCAGAAAGGCTAATGGCCCATCCAACTTGTAATTGGCTGTAATTTTCTCTATTCGCGCGTTGCAGGCCCGCTTGGCCAGACTGCGAATCGGCACCAGATTCACTTTCTCTCTGATGATTGCCTTCCACAATTTCTCCGATTCCGGATCGGCGAACATGATGCCCGCCACCCTCAGTTCCGTCGATCGCAGATAGCGGCTCGTTCCGCTGACAATCAGGATGAAAGCAATGAATGCGCTGGCGACGGCGATCCCGTCCGGCCGCTCGAAGATGTTGGCGATGGTAGTGTACGCGAACACCACCGTAACCATCCAGCAGTACAGGCTCAGTTGGCGGCGCTTCTCCTTCCACAGCGCCAGGGCCGCCGCCACCGCCGCCGACGACATCAGCACCAACACGCCGGTAGCATACGCGCCGCCCTGTTTTTCAACGTTCGCGCGGAAAATCAGAGTGATCAATACATTGATCCCGAACAACAGCAACACCAGCGGACGAGCGTTTGCCACCCAGCTCGGCGCCATTCCCACCCGCGGCATGTAGCGGGGAATCAGGTGCAGCAGGCCCGCCATGGCGGAGGCGCCCGCGAACCACAACACTAGAATGGTGGAAATATCGTAAACGGTTCCGAAAGTATTTCCCAGATACAAGTGAGCCAGGTACGCTATAGCGCGTCCGCTGGCTGGCCCACCCTCCCGGTAAGCATGTTCCGGAATGAGCAGCGCCGTCACGAAACTCGACACGATCAGCAGCACGCTCATAATCAAGGCCGCGCTGGCCAGCAATTTTCGTGTATTGCGGATGCGTCCCAGTGGACGAGCGGTGGAATTCTCGACCTCGCCCGCATCCCCCTGGATGAGCGGCATCACCGAAACACCGGTCTCGAATCCGCTCAAGCCGAGCGCCAATTTCGGAAAGACAATCAGCGATGCGATCGCCAATCCTGTCCAATCGTTGTGTTGTCGAAAAAGCGACGATTTCCAATCGCCCAGCAGCGTGGGATGACCCGCTACCGCGGCCAGAGCGCGCACCAGCACCGCGATATTCATCAGCAGGTAAGGTACGCACACCAGTGTGGCCAACTCGATTGCTTCCGTGAATCCTTTCAAGAACACCAGCGCCAGCAGCAGCAGCAATATAAGCGTGATGGTCATTTGATGGTCATGCAGGAATGGATGCAGATATGGATTCTTGGTCGCGTGCGTCGCCGCATCGGCGGCCGACAGGGTCATGGTGATCACAAAATCCGTGCCGGCAAAGCCCAGTAATACCAGCACCAGAATCTTCCCCGCCCAACTCGGCAGAAGGTTCTCCAGCATGGCGATCGAACCTTGTCCCACATAGGATCTGCCGGCCACCTGCATGTAAATAGGCAGCGCACAGCCCAGCGTCACCGCGACCAGAATGGCGGTAGCCAATGGAGACAATGCGCCGGCTGCCAACAGCGCGATGCCGGGTTGATAGCCGAGCGTCGAAAAATAGTCGACGCCGGTCAGCCAGATTACCAGGTACCAGGGATGCTGCCGATGCTTGATATGGCTGTGGGCGTCCAGGTCCTCCCCGCCCCGCAGCCATTTCCCCAGGAATTCCGTCACGCTTTCAGGCTCTCAGGTTTTCAGAACCGCGACCGTCGGCAACGTTCTTCCTCCCCCACCGACCTTGTCCGCTGACAAGCTGAGGGTTTGCCAGTGCCTCTCGCCAAGGGAGCGTGCCCACTTCCAACACGAGCAGAATATCGCATGAACGGCACCGATCTTCAATCCCCTCAAATCAAACGTCCACGAGATCCATCGCCTGCTCCAGCGACTTCAGCGCATCGTGCCCCTCGGCCGGGCTGTATTCGTGCGCGATGAATCCGCTAAATCCAAGATCGGCGATGGCTCGCGCCACGAAGCGGTAATTCAGTTCCTGCGTTTCGTCGATCTCATGCCGGCCCGGCACGCCGCCCGTGTGGAAATGCGCGATGTATCGGATATTCTCGCGTAGGGTGCGTACGATATCCCCGTCCATGATCTGCATGTGATAAATGTCGTACAACAATTTCACCCTTGCCGAGTTCACGCGTTTAATGACCTCCACTCCCCAGGACGCGTGATCGCACATGTAGTCCTTGTGGTTCACTTTGCTGTTGAGCAATTCCATGCAAATGGTGACGCCTTTGTCTTCGGCGTGCGCCTTCACCTTGTTCAGGAACAGCACGCAGTTGTCGGCGCCCTCCGCATCGGACATGCCCCGCCGATTTCCCGAAAAAGTGATCAGGTTCGGAGCACCCTCTTGTGCGCAGAGCTCGATGCCCGCATTCATTGATTTCTCGATCGCGTCGTGATTCTCTCTTCGGTTCAGCGCATCCGGGATCGTTCCGCCGAAGCCGGGAACCATGGCGGGAACCAGCCCGTGTTTCTTCAAAACCGGCCAATCTTTCGGCCCGATCAGATCGTAACCCTTGGCGCCCAGCCTCGCCGCATCGCGAGCATTTTCCTCCAAGGACCTGCCACGAGGGAAGACGCCGTTGGTCACCGATTGTTTCAACCTACCCTTTCGGCGCACCGCTTGATCGCCTTCCTGGAAGGCCAGCACCGGCGCCGCTCCAGCCGCGGTCAGGGCGGGGAAAAAAGTCCGTCGAGTCATAGCGCTATGGTATCGTGGCACAGGCATTCTTGCCTGTGTGGGGCAGGTGGGTAACTCGTTGGTAACCTGCCGCCGATTGGCAATCGGCCGTAAGTAATTCCGGATCCAACACAGGCGGACCAATCCGCCGCAGGATGCCATCCTGCCCCACATAGGAATGTCCAAACTCCAGGCACATGCGTTCTTGCCTTTGCTTTGCGTTTTTTCACAGCGCCAAATCGCGATCTGTTGTATGCTGGCCTCTTCCGGGAGGTCCTGCATGAGAACCAATTCCAATCGTCTATTCTTCGTCCTGACTATGCTGTCGTCCGCGGCATTCTCCGCGGATCAGAAAGCCAAAGTACTGGACAAAGAAACGTTCTTCCAGATGGAGTCGATCGCGAATCCTAGCATCTCGCCCGATGGCAGCCAGATCGTGTTCAGCCGCGGCTGGGCGGATGCGATGAAAGATCAGGAGCAGGCGAATCTGTGGCTGGTGGACATCAACGGCCAGCGTCCGCGCGAGCTGACTCAAGGCGCGTGGCGCGATTCGGCGGCCGCTTGGTCCGCCGACGGCAAGCGCATCGCGTTCCTGTCCGATCGCTCCGGTACTCGCCAAATCCACGTCATGTGGATTGACACGCACGAGGTCTCGCAGTTGACCCATGTCGAGCGCGCGCCCGCCAACCTGCGCTGGTCGCCCGACGGAAAATGGATCGCCTTTACCGTGGCACTGCCGGACGAAACGAATCTGCTGCCGGTGCGCTTGCCAAAACTCCCGAAAGGCGCGCAACTGGCGAAGCCCGCGGTGATCGTCGACCGCTTGAGTTGGGGCCGCGACGGATTCGGCCCGACCGTCAAAGAGTATAACCACGTCTTCGTGGTCGATTCCAGCCTGGGCGGCACGCCCCGCCAAATCACGCAAGGAAACTACAACCATAGCGATCCGGAATGGGCCGCCGATGGAAAGACCATCTACGTCTCCGGCATGCGCAAGCCCGACGCGGAGTATCTGCGCAACGATTCGGAAATCTACGCGATCGATGTCGAGACGCTGGCGGTAAAGGCCTTGACAGATCGCAAAGGACCCGACAACAATCCGCGCATTTCACCCGACGGTAAATGGATAGCATACACAGGCTCCGACGATCGCGGCTACACCAGCCATCTCGCCAGCCTTTATCTAATGGATTCGAACGGCGGGCACAAACAAGTCTGGGCGGACAACCTGGCGAATTCTCCCACGGAGGTTCATTGGGCGCATGATAACTCGGGCGTGTATTTCTCGGTTACGGAAGCGGGCGTGTCGAACCTGTATTTTTCGCCCGTCAACGCCGCTGGCGGTAAACCTCGCAAGGTTACGTCTGGAGTCCACACTCTCACCGGAGTATCCGTTGCCGAAAACGGACAAGTCGCGGCCGTGCGATCCAGTTTCAAGGAGCCGGGCACGCTGGTGACTTTCTCTCTCAACAATCCGGGCGAGATCAAGAAACTGGTGGACGTGAACGCCGGCGTCTTGAACGGCGTGAAGCTGGGTGACGTCGAGGAAATGTGGTTTCCATCCAAGGACGGCTGGAAAATTCAAGGTTGGCTGATGAGGCCGGCGAATTTCGAGCCGGGCAAGAAGTATCCGCTGCTGCTTTACATCCACGGAGGTCCATGGTCGCTCTACACGGTTGCATTTAATTGGGACTGGCAGAATTTCGCCGCGAATGGATATGCCGTGTTGTATTTGAACCCCCGCGGATCCACCGGCTACGGCCAGGAGTTCGTCAATGGCATCCAGTATTCTTATCCGGGCAAAGATTACGACGACTTGATGGCCGGCGTGGACGCCGCAATCGCCAAGGGCTTCGTCGATGCCGACAATCTGTTTGTGTGCGGCGGGTCGGGCGGCGGTGTGCTTACGGCCTGGATCGTCGGCCACACGAATCGATTCCGCGCCGCCGTTTCCATGCGGCCCGTGATCGACTGGAGCTCGTTCGTCGGCATCACGGATGGACCGTCCTGGTACTTCCAGTTCCACAAATACCCATGGGAAGATCCGGTGGAGTATGCGGTCCGTTCGCCATTACACTACGTTGCCAACGTCACCACGCCAACCATGGTGATGACCGGCGAATCCGATATGCGCACACCCATTGTGCAAAGTGAAGAGTTCTATCGCGCCTTGAAGATCCTGCACAAAGAAACCCTGATGGTGCGGATGCCGGAGGAATTTCACGGCTGGCGCCGCCCGTCCCATCGCCTGCTGCAGCAACTCTACTTGCAGGCTTGGTTCGAGAAATGGCGAAAGACAGATGCAGTGGTTACTAGTAAATGAACCAGGCTAACTGGGTGTAACAATTCTTGTGACAGTTGCATCTAACCTGCGAAGTTAGAATCGGAGCGCAACGAGGAAAGCTTTTGAGCAAAACTAAACCCAGCCCCGCCCGAATTCTCCTGGTGGAAGATAATCCAGGAGATGTACTTCTACTCCGGCTCGCCTTAGATCAGCATGAGCCGGATTACATATTGGATATACTTCGCGACGGCGCCGAGGCCATCCGGTTCGTGAACGAGCAATGGGCTACCAGCGAACCGGAGCCTTGCGTCATAGTGCTGGACTGGCATCTGCCAAAACACGATGGGAGTCTAGTGTTACAGAGCATTAGAAAAGCGCCGGGCTTGGCGCATGTGCACGTGGTCGCTCTCACCAGCATGATCAGCCCGAGGGATGAGGTCGAGGTACAGAGGTTGGGAGTCCGCCTCTATCGCACGAAGCCGACCGATTTGGACGGTTGGCATCGGCTGGCTGGTGAAATCCTGGAGATCTGCCGCGAGCCCGTCCTGTCGGCCGTTTCCTAACCACGTAGCGCGGCCTCTCAGGCTGCTGCATCGAGATTCGTCTCGATGCTCGGCGAGACAAGAGTCTCGAGGCTGGGGACACGAGTGTCCGCGCCACGTGGCGACGCCTGTCCAGTGCCCGCAAATATTGGCGGGTACTCTTCAGCTCCGCGCTTCAAGCGATAATCAAGATGCATGGTCCGCTTCTTCTCACTGCCCTTCTCTGAAATTCCCGAGCTCACCATCACCGCGGCCCTCGACATCCTCATCGTCGCCGTTCTGATTTACCAATTCCTGATGATCATCCGCGGGCGCCGCGCCGTCAACGTGCTTTTCGGCGTCTGCATTCTCGGCGTGATTTACCTCGCCGCCATTTGGGCCCGGCTCGAAGTTCTGCGCACCATTCTCGCCACTCTGGTTCCCTACACCGCCATCGCGCTGATCGTGATGTTTCAGTCGGAGCTGCGCCGCACGCTGGCGCGGCTCGGCCGCAAGCCCTTTCTGGGAGTCAGCCAGTTGGAACGCCGCGAGTACACGCAGGAAATCCTGCTGGCCATCGGCCACCTTTCCCACATTCGAGCCGGCGCCCTGATCGTTGTGGAACGGAAGATCGGTCTTCGAACCTTCGTCGAAAGCGGCGTGAATCTGGACGCCGCCATTTCGCGCGATCTGCTGTGCGCCATTTTCCAGGCCGGCGGAGCGATGCATGATGGCGCCGTTATTATTCAAGGCGATCGAATCGCGGCCGCCGCCTGCTTCCTGCCGCTCACGGCCAATACCCACCTCATTACCGAACTGGGAACGCGCCATCGAGCGGGACTCGGCATCACGGAGGAATCCGATTGCCTCGCGGTGATTGTTTCTGAAACCGGAAGAATCTCCATCGCCGCATTCGGCGAAATCGAACTCGACGCCGGCATCGACCGCGTCTCTGAGTTTCTTACCGGAAAACTGGATCGGCGCGACATGCTCAGCTCTCCCGCCGTCACCCATAGCTCGCAAGCCGTTCGAGAATACCGTCCATGATGCCACTCCTCACGAGGAATCCCGGCTGGAAACTTGCATCGCTTCTGATTGCCTTTGCGCTCTGGATCGCTATCGCGCGCGAGCCGGAGCTGGCCACGTCTCTCTCGGTGCCCATTCAATTCAAGAACATTTCCGACGATCTCGACATCGGCTCCAATGTGCCGGATCGTATCCACATTGAAGTGCGCGGTCCGTCGGGACGGCTGTCGCGCGACAATCTTTCCGATCTGGCGGTCGTTTTGGATCTATCGGACGCCCATGTCGGCGAGCGCACCTATACGGTCCATCCCTACAACACAAATCTGCCGTCCGGCGTGGCTTTCTATCGCGCCGTCCCCTCCCAAATCACGCTGCGCTTCGACCGTGTAATGACCGTCGAAGTGCCGGTTGTTCCCGTCTATTCGAAAACGCCTGAAGGCTACCGGGTCCGGGCATATCAGCTCCAACCGGCGCGTGTCCGGATTCGCGGCCCGGAGGAGCGAGTGAAGGGCATCGCCAGAGTTGGAACCGACCCGGTGGACTTGAGCGGCGTCGTCAGTCAGAAGGAGTTTCGCACCGCAGTCAACCTGGGCGATCCTCAAGTGAGACTTGAAACACCCAAGGCGATCACGCTTAAAGTGACACTTGAGAAAAATAGCCAGAAAGAATTGAATTAATGGCACGTGTGCTTTTCGGCACGGATGGTATCCGGGGCTTGGCCGGAACCTATCCGTTGGATTCCAAGACCGCCCACGCAGTTGGCGCCGCGCTCGGAAAACTGGTCGTGAAATCCGCGCAGGAGCGTCGGGTGATCCTCGGAATGGACACTCGTGAGTCGGGTTCCTGGCTGGCCGCCGAAGTAGCCGGAGGGCTAGCGCGCCATGGCGTGACGTCGGATTTCGCGGGTGTCACCACCACTCCAGGCGTCGCGTATCTGGCGCGAACCGGACCGTTCGCCGCCGGCGTCATGATCTCAGCCTCCCACAATCCGTATCGGGACAACGGCATCAAGTTGATCGCGCACACGGGCTACAAGTTGCCGGACGAGGCAGAAGAGCAGCTCGAATCGGAAATCTTTTCGCTTCTTCGCGACGGCTTCGTGCCATCGCCTGCCCCGCTGCCGATCGATGAAGATCTCGACCATGCCTATATCGACCATCTGGCTGGAACGTTCCCGGGCGGACTCGACGGGTTACGAATCGTGGTGGATTGCGCCAATGGTTCAGCTTCGTTTCTCGCACCGGAGCTGTTCGAACGGCTAGGCGCCTCGGTGCATCGCATCAGTTGCTCGCCCGATGGACGCAATATCAATCTCAATTCCGGTTCGCTGCATCTGGAGAATCTCCGCGAAGCGGTGCTCCAAGAATCGGCCGATGCCGGCGTGGCATTCGATGGCGACGCGGATCGGGCCTTGTTCGTATCCCGCTCCGGCCGAATTGTCGACGGCGACGCGGTGCTGCTTTTGACGGCCCGTTATCTTAAGGATCTGGATCGGCTGCCCGGCCGGATAGTGGTCGCGACCGTCATGTCGAATCTCGGCCTGGAGCGGGCGCTGGCCGCCCAGGGGATTAAGATGTTGCGGACTCCGGTGGGCGACAAGTATGTCCTGGAGGAAATGCTTCGCACTGGCGCAATGTTGGGCGGCGAGCAATCCGGACACGTTATTTTCCGCGAGTACGCCACCACTGGAGATGGAATGCTGACGGCGTTGCGTGTTTTCGAAGTAATGCGGAATGCAGGCGTGGGACTCGATGAACTGACCGCGGGTCTGAAAGTATACCCGCAGCTTTTGGTGAACGTCCGCGTGAAGGAACGGAAGCCGCTGGAAGACTTGCCCTCCGTGAAGGCGGAAATTCGCGCCGCGGAGGCATCCTTCGGGGATACCGGCCGCGTTCTGGTTCGCTTCTCCGGCACCGAGCCTCTCGCCCGTGTAATGGTGGAAGGGCCCGACCAGGAGCGCGTGGAAAACTTCGCCAATCGCATCGCTTCTCAAATCCGCGCTGAATTAGGTGCAGAATAAATTCATGCGCCTTTTCTGGTTCCCACTGCTGGCCGCTACGCTGTTCGCTCAAACTCCCAAGCCCAAACCTCCGGGCGAAGACTGGGTCGCCTTGTTCAACGGCAAGGACCTAACCGGTTGGACAAAAATCGGAAACGAGAAGTGGGAGGTCGAAAGCGGCACTATTCACGGCTTGGCGATCACCAAAGCTTACGGATACCTGCGAACCGAAAAGAACTACAAGGATTTCCACATGTCGCTGCGATTCAAATGTGAAGGCGATGGCAACAGCGGTGTCTTTTTCCACGTGGAATTCAAGCCGGGCACTCCGGACGTGACCCAGGGTCCGCAATTCGAGATCGATTGCACCATCGGCAAACACACCGGCGGTATCTACGACGTGGGCCGGCAATGGCTGGTGTGGCCGGCGCCGGAGAACGAAACCGTAATCCGGCCCGACGACTGGAACGAGTACCTTCTGAAAGTGGAAGGCAATCGATATGTGGCGCGTCTGAATGGCGTCCAAATGGTCGACTATACCGACCCCAAACCTTTTGGCGCCGACGGTGGCATCGCCTTGCAACTCCATTCCGGAGGCCACGGTAATATGCGCTTCAAGGACATACTGATTCGCGGCCTCTCCAAGCGCGATTAATCTTATATTTCAAATGATCACTCTCGATGATGTTCGAAGCGCCCGTGAGCGCATCGTGGGCCGCGTAAAAAGGACCGCTCTGGTTTCCAGCGAATCGCTCAGCGCCCGGCTCGGCGCCGACGTTTATCTAAAGCTCGAGCTTTTTCAAAAGACCGGTTCGTTCAAGGTTCGCGGGGCATTCAATAAGGTCCTCAGCATTCCGGAAGCGCAGCGGGGCCGGGGACTGGTGGGCGTGAGCGGCGGGAACCATGCGCAAGCCGTCGCTTATGTGGGCAAAGAACTCGGCTTGCCTGCCGTCATTCTTATGCCGCAGAAGACGCCACGAAACTATGTCGAAGCCACACAAGGTTACGGCGCCGAAGTAATTCTGGTGCCGAATACAACTGAAGCTTTCCAAAGAGTTGCCGCCTATGAGAGCGACGGTTGGACTTCAGTGCATCCTTTCGACGATCCCCTGGTCATGGCCGGCCAGGGGACCGTTGGCCTCGAAATAGTGGAGGATCTGCCTGGCGTGACCGATGTGTTGGTCAGCATCGGCGGAGGCGGATTCATCGCGGGCGTCGCGACCGCAGTAAAAGCGCTGAAGCCATCCTGTCGAATCTGGGGGGTGGAAACGGAAGGCGCCGACGCTATGGCGCAAGCTCTAGCCGCCGGCCATCCCGTGCAACTCCCAGCCATTACTTCCATCGCGCGCACCTTGGGCGCCCCCTCTGTATCCGAGCGAACATTGGCCATGGCGAAAAAGTACGTGGAGAGCGTCACGGTGGTGCCGGATGTCGAGGCCGCCCGGTCGCTTCGTTTTCTGTTGGAGCGAACCAAAGTGCTCACCGAGCCGGCCGCCTCCTGCACCCTTGCCGCCGCCGACCGCTTGCGGGACCGGTTCACGCCGGCTTCGAAAATCGTGTTGGTGCTTTGTGGTGGGAACGTCGCTATCGACGATCTCTGTTCTTACGCGGTGTAACGCGTTCTAAGAAGAACACAGGCAAGAATGCCTGTGCTACGCCTGTGTTGGTCGTAGAGCGTTTTTTCACAGCTTGCAGCGGTCGGTTAATTGCATTAGCACTAGTGTCCAAAAAGTTAGTGAGCCCCTGGGGATCCAACGGATTCAAGCGTTTGACTAAGAGTTTAGGAGGCCCTCAAAGTCCCACCATGAAGAATCTACAAGAAAAAAAGTCCCCCCATGAAATATTTACCTCTCAGCAATCCAATCCAAGCGCGGATGGATTACTCGTCAAGCGACTCCTTCTTTCGGCAAACGCTTAACGGAACCCGGGGGCTCCTTATCTTCAGTCGATACTCTCGACATGCCAGCCGTCGTCATACCGCTGGTACTTAACCCGGACTATTTTCCCCTGCTTTCTGGATCCCAACGCAACCATTGCTCCCGGACCTTGGATTTGATCGAACGCGTCTTCCAGTTCCCGAAAAAGCTCGCTGGGTTCAAACAACATCCGCACCTCGGCCTCCGCGCTTCCCCGCCCCGTGCGGCGGATTCCGATGATTGCCGATGGCACCCATCGTCCAGCCACCAGTGAAAGAACCGACATGTCGGTCTGTGTGATGGCATCGCCCGCGGGGCCTGGCTCGCAAAAGGCCCCCACTCCCGCAGTCTCCTTGCACACAATTACATGTGCATCCTGAAGCCGCTGATACGCCTCAGTCACTTTCTGATCCTGGGTCTCAAAGCGCGGCGAAGCGCTAAAGCTGGTTCGAACCGGATCGGTGGCCCGTTCCCGCAGCAGGTTCAGGGCTGTTTCGTAGTCCAGCGGATCTCCGCCGCAGCTACCGAGACACGCCACCGCAATCGACGCAAATAGAACGGCTACAGGGCGCTTTAAGCGCATATACTCCTCCAGACGATCATTCAATCATACGATTAAAGCAAATTACAAGAGTAATTCCGTCCTATCGCCAGGCGCGAGCGCGCTCGTAACGGGTTGTGAAAAATCGCTCTAAGATCCACACCGGCAAGAATGCCCGTGCCACACCTGCTATGATGGACACGATGAAGTCGAAGTTCGATATCGGATTTCGAGTTGTCGATCCCGCAAGAACACAAGACCGGTATCTCTACTCCGGCCTCATCCGGCTTCATATCCTCCACCACGCGGTCCATGAGCCACCTATATTCGGGCTCGGGATGCTTGAAGAACTGGCGCGTCACGGCTACAAGATGAGCGCCGGCACGCTTTATCCGCTTTTGCATGGGATGGAAAAGAAAGGGTTCCTCCGCTCGACTCTCAAACGCCAAGCGGGAACCGAGCGCCGCTTCTACGCCGCCACACCAGCGGGGCGAAAAGCTTTGAAAGCCGCAAAGGAACGGGTCCGCGAGCTCTTTGGGGAGCTCCTGGAGGAATGACGTTGCGATTGAGAAATCAACCTTACGCCCTTTGTCTTCTGCTTTGCCTCGGCGGACTGAGAAGCTTGGCTCAGAGCACTCCCGCCCTGAACTTAGAGCAGGCGGTCACACAAGCGATTGCGCGCTATCCTTCCGTACGAGTTTCGCAGGAGCAAGTCACAGCAGCCGCCGCCGGCATCCAATTGGCGCGGACCGCGTATTTGCCGCGCGTGGATGCGATCGCCGGCGTGAATCGCGCGACACGGAACAACACCTTTGGGCTGCTCCTGCCCTCCCAGGTCATCGCACCGATCTCCGGCCCGGTGCTCGGCACAAACGATCTGAGCAATGTTTGGGGAAGCACCGCGGG
>CATPCJ010000495.1 GCA_955652915.1 uncultured Bryobacteraceae bacterium | reverse complement strand
TCGGATTTACGCTTTGCGCCTTTGATGGATACAGACTTTGCGGTGAGTTGACCGCTCGTCTGACGCTCACGCCTCATATCCGCTATATTGTTCATCGGCTCGCACGTTTGCTCCACGCTTCCTTCCGACCCCGCCTCGCGAAGACGCCGTTGCGCTTCACTAACCCTTCACCTCCATCAGGTTGGGTAGAAGACTTACACTTCCAAACTGCCGAACATGCTCGGCACACAACTCCAGAGCCTCGATACGAGTATCGAGGCCACAGACTGAAGTCAAGACTGAAGTCCGCGCCACGTTGCCTGTGCTAAATCCTCGAATCCGCTTCACTCAGCTTCACTCGCACATTGATGGTGCGCCCCCCGCGAAAAACCGTCAGCTCAATCGTGTCGCCCGCGTGCTTGTGCGCCAGCGTGCGGCTAATGGCGTCATCCCGATCCACCGGCTGCCCGTCGATAGACATGATGAGATCGCCCCCCGTCAACAATTGCGCGTTGCCGATCGTCACCACTTGCCTGCCGCCGCGCAAACCCGCATGCTCCGCCGCCGAGCCCGCCTCAACCTCCTGGATCAGCAAACCGCCCTGGGTAGGAAGACTCAGCGCATCGGCATAATCGCCCGCTACCGGCACCACCGAAACGCCCAGACGGGGCCGCTTGCGCCCAGCCTGGAAATCGTCCAGCATCAACTTTGCGCGATTGATCGGCATCGCAAAACCGATTCCGATGTTGCCGCCGTTCGGGCCTAAAATCGCGGTGTTGATGCCGATAACGTCGCCGGCCGAGTTCAGCAGCGGGCCGCCGCTGTTGCCCTGGTTGATGGCCGCGTCGGTCTGGATTAAGCCTTCCAGTTTTTGATTGTTCTCGCCGCGAATAGAGCGTCCCAGCGAGCTGACCACACCGGTCGTGAGCGTTCCGTCCAGACCGAACGGATTCCCGATCGCCAGCACTTTTTGACCCACCTGCAAACTATCGGAATCCCCCAGGCGCAGCCACGGTAATTTTTTGCGCGGCGAAATCTGCAGTAACGCCAAATCGTTGGCTGAATCGCGGCTCAACAGTTTCGCCTTATATTGCGTCTGGTCGGAGAGCGTCACCTCGATCTGGTCCTCGGTCGCGACTACGTGGCTGTTGGTAAGGATCTTGCCATCTGTGCCGATCAGGAATCCCGATCCTTGATCCTTGGATGGGTAAACTTCCCAGAAGATGCTTCTGCGATAGACCGTACTGGTTACATTCACCGTGGCCACGTGCGCCGTCTTGTAGATGTCGATGTTGTTGACTTCATCGGAACTCAGTCCCGCGCTCCGCGCTACATCGGGGCCGGTCCAGAACCTGCCGGCATGCGAAATCGGCTCGAAGATCCGGTGTTGTCCCCAATTTGTTCTGGAAGTAATCAACAGGAAACCGCCGACGAAGAGGGCGGTGATTAGCAAAATGCGAGATCTCATATCGATAAGCTCCGTAGCGAGTCGTAAACGGCCCGCACCTGTTCGATAGTATTTTCCTTGGTGCCCGACGTATCCACCACATAATCGGCCACCTTCAATTTCTCTTCCAGAGGCAACTGGCGGCTAAGTCGCGCCAGCACCTCTTCTCTGGTATACGCACCGCGCTTCATGGCGCGTTCCATTTGTTGTTCATCGCTGCAAACCGCGACGATCAAACGATCGCACTTCTTATAACTTCCAGTTTCAACCAGAATCGCCGCCTCGACAACTATGATGGCCTTCGGATCTGCCTGGACGATTTCCTCGATCAGGCGCTTCTGGCGCGCCCCAACATGCGGATGCACGATTTTGCTGAGCTTTTCGAGTAATTCGGGCCTTCCGAAAACAAGCTCACCCAGCTTCTTCCGATTGATAAATCCGTCCTGATCCGGAATGTCATCGCCGAATTGCAGGATCACTTCATCATATGCCTCGGCGCCCGGCAGCAGCACCTGATGACCAAGTTCATCGGCTTGGATCAGGTGGCATCCGAGACCGGCCAGCGTGTGTCCTACGAAACTCTTGCCGCTGGCCAGCCCGCCGGTGAGTCCTACCCGCAGCATAAATGATGCTCGGCCGCTTGCACCGTGTTGGCCATGAGCATTGCTATAGTCAACGGGCCCACTCCACCGGGAACCGGAGTGTACGCCCCCGCCACTGCTTTCACGTCGTCCGGATTGACGTCGCCGATCAGCTTTCCATCAGCCTGGCGATTCGTGCCGACATCGATGACCGTGGCCCCGGGACGAATAAATTCCGTGGTTAGAAAGGCGGGCTTTCCGATAGCCCCAACCAGTATTTCTCCTCGCCGGCATTCTTCCGCGAGGTTAGACGTTTTCGAATGGCAGATCGTCACGGTAGCGTTCTGGTGCAGCAACAGCATGGCCATGGGCTTGCCGACAATATCGCTGCGGCCCACCACGACCGCGTTTTTCCCTGCGATGGGAATTTCATAACGGCGCAGTAGCTCCATGATTCCAGCCGGCGTGCAGGCTTTGGAACCGGAACTGTTAGCCACCAGATTCCCGATGTTCACGGGATGAAATCCGTCGACATCTTTGTCCGGCAGAACGCTCAGCAGAATGCGATGCTTGTCCACGTGCGGAGGCAGCGGCACCTGAACCAGAATGCCGTCGATTTCGTTCCGCTGATTCAAACCCTCGATCATTCCCAGCAGATCTCCGGTCGTGATGGTGTCGGGAAGAGCCAGTTTTTCGCTGTAGATTCCCAGTTCGCCGCAAGTCCTTATCTTGTTGCGCACGTATATCTCGGAAGCGGGATCGTTCCCCACCAGAACCACGGCTAGCCCTGGCGGCCGATGATCCCTGGTGATTCGCTCGACGCGCGGACGCAGCTCCGACAGGATCTGATCGCGCACCCATTTTCCATCCAGAACTCTTGCACTCATTCATTCGTGAGGATACCAGTTGTGGAATTGCCGGGCGTATAATCGGGTGCAATGAAACTGCATTGTGCGATCCCGTTGCTTTCCGGTCTGCTGCTCTCCGCGCAGGATTGGCGGCCGCTCTTCAACGGTAAAAATCTGGATGGTTGGGAAGTGCGCGGCGATGCAATATGGACCCAGATGAAAGACGGTGTGCTGGTGGGGCAACGGCCGCATCCACCTGGCGATCCGTTCGGCGGCTGGCCGGTGATGCGCCAGAAATATCGCGACTGGGCTGAGCCGCAGGCTTGGCTCTACTCGAAGGCGGAGTTCGACCAATTCGATCTACACCTCGAATATTGGATTCCTCCCGGCGGCAATAGCGGCGTCTCCATCCGCGATTCGTCACGCGGACGCTACGCATTGGTGGGCGCCGAGCACGACGCCCAGCGCACGCCTTCCCATATCGGCTATGAAATCCAGATTATCGATTCGGACACCGAGAAGTATCCGTCCGGCAGTATTTATCTTTTTGTTTCCGCAAAGAAGGGTGTTCAGCACACGGACGACTGGAACATGCTGGACATCGAGTCCCGCCACGACATGATTCGAGTGCGAGTGAACGGTGAAGTGACGGCGGAACATCCCGGCGATCCGGAAAGATCCAAGACCGGACCGATTGGCCTGCAGTTGCACGATCGCTTCAGTTGGGTGATGTTCCGGAATATTCGGCTGCGCGAAATCCGGCAATGATCGGCCCTACTTCGCCGGCACTTTTCGTTTGGTCTTACCTTCGTTGAGCAGCTTCTGTGCTTGCTCGCGAATATTCTTTTCCAGCGCGTCGTCAAAAAACTTGGCGTCCACGCCGGTGAACTGTGCGCGAATCATTCCTTGGCGATCGATGAAGACCATGAAAGGCACCAGCGGCCGTTCTTTGGGCGGCCATTGCAAATACTCCAACGCATTCAGACCGCCCGCCTTTCCAACGGGAAAAGGAGGATTGTAAGTCTTGATGAAATCGGGAACGTTACCGTCCTCATTCACCGCCGCCTCAGCGACCTCGAATCCCTTGGGCTTCAGATCCGTCGCTATGCCACTCAAGACCTGAGTGGTTTTTTGGCAATGCGGTCAAGTGGTGAGAATGAACACCAGGCACAATACTTTGCCGCGGTAACTGCTAACCAACAACTGCTTCCCGTCGGGAAGTTGGATCGCGAACTCCGGCGACTTCCTGGGAATCTGAGCCGCGAATGCAGACCCGCCGAGCAGTGCCAGCATGAATAAGAGGTGAAAGAGGTGCCAGTCACCTCTTTCACTCGTTCCCCCAGCTAAATCTCGTCGCTTTTCAACGCTATCCACAATCCCGCCGTCTACTCCCACACCTCTCCACCCTACCATCATGCAGCATGTCCTCCCAACGCGATCGTATACACAGAACTACGGCAGCGCGAATGTCATAATCGACCCGCCCGCCGCGATTGCAATATACTGCTTGCCTTCCAACGCGTAACTGATAGGCGGCGCCACCATCCCCCCGCCAGTCTGGAATTTCCACAAAACCTTGCCGGTTCGCGCATCAAATGCAATTAAATAACCTTGTCCATCGCCGCTGAATACCAGCCCTCCCGCGGTTGCCAGCACACCGGCCGATGTCGAGCTGACCATGTCGAAACGCCACTTCGTCTCGCCCGTGGCCGGATCGACCGCAAGAAGCCTGCCTGTGCCATGATCCCCGGCGCGGCCTTCCACATTGCTGGCCTGATACCACTGCCCTTCCGTGAAACCTTGCTTGGTTTTGTAGAATAAATGGCAATCTTCGCTCGAATGGAAATAGTACAGCCCGGTCTGCGGACTGTACGCGGTGGCCGACCAGTTATGTCCCCCGCCCAATCCGGGACACACAAAATTGCCTTCCTCGGTTGGCTCCTGGTTGGGGATCAAAATCGGACGCCCGTCCGCTCCAATTCCCTTCGCCCACGTCACCTTGGTGTATGTCTTGGCCACCAGAACTTTGCCGGTGGCTCGATCGAGCGTATAGAAAAAGCCGTTGCGATTGGCTTGAATCAACGCCTTCACCGCGCGCCCCTGCATCGTAAGATCCACCACAACCGGATCGCTGATCGCATCCCAATCGTGTACGTCGTGCGGAGTCGCTTGGTAATACCATTTCAGCTTTCCGGTGTCGGCGTCGATCGCCACCACGCTGCACGAATACAAATTGTCGCCGCGGCGGACGTCGCCATCCATGTCGGGCCCGGGATTTCCAACGCCCCAATAAATCAGGTTCAGCCCCGGATCGTACGTTCCCGTGATCCAAGTGGAACCGCCTCCGAGCTTCCAGGATTCGCCGGACCACGTTTCGCTGCCCGGCTCGCCCTCACCGGGAACTGTGTTGAAGCGCCACACCAGCTTTCCGGTTTCAGGATTGTACGCATCCACAAAACCTCGCGTACCGAACTCCGCGCCTGCAATTCCAGTCACGACAAGATTTTTCACGATCAGTGGCGCCGCCGTGGCGCTATACCCTTTTTTGTAGTCCGCCAGTTGGGTCTCCCAAAGTGTCGCCCCAGTCCGGATATCGAGCGCAACCAGCGTGCCCTCGATATTGACACGGAACAGCCGGTCGCCCAGCACCGCGAACCCGCGATTCACTTCGCCGCAACAGAGATTCAAGCGCGCCGGTGGAGTTTTCTTGACGTGCCACAGCGGCTTGCCCGTCAACAAATCCAGCGCCCAGGAATTGTTCGAAGGTCCGGCGATGAACATCTGGCCATTGAATACCAGGGGCGTGGTCTCAAAGCCGCCCGCCATACCCGACTGAAAAATCCAGCGCGGGGCTAGCTTAGAGACGCTCTTGGTGTCGATCTGATTCAGGTCGCTATAGCGCCAACCCTGGGAATTTTGCCCGTATGTTTTCCAGTCGGCGGCGCCGCTTTGCGCCAACATCGCGGCCGGAAGAAGCAACGCCAAACTCAGACGTGTCATCGTTCCCCTCCCAGGCTCGCCAGGTAAGCGAGCAAATCGTCGAGATCGTTCGCACTGAACATGCGTCCGTAATTGGATGGCATGACGGACCGATACTCGCGCTCCATCGACTTCACATCGTCTTTTAGAAAAGAATAGTAACGCCCGGAGAGATCGATCAGCCGGGCCGAGAAATTGTCGAAACCCTTTTCCACGCCGGTGATCTTGGCGCCGTCGCGCGTAACCACCACGATGGTTGCGTAGCCGGGCGTCAAGTCCGCATCCGGCGCCACCACCGATTCCCGAAGGTACGCCAGGCTTCGCTGCTTGCCGGCCCGCGTCAAATCCGGTCCGATCGCGGTGCCGCGCATTCCCACTCGATGGCATTGTCCGCAGCTCCCTTTACCCCAGAACAGCTTCTCGCCGGCGGTCCGGTCGCCTTTAACCGGCACGGCGCCGGCATGCGAAAGCGAGCGAACGTACGCCACCAGCCGCGAAATGTTGGCGTCCTCCAAAGCTCCGCGGAAGCTGGGCATTTCCGTACCCGGCACGCCGTTCGAGATGACCGAGAACAGGTCCTTGTCCGCATCGCCGGTTGAATAGGTTCCACGCGTGAGATCCGGCCCGCCTCGTCCACCGGTGGCGTGCAGGCCATGACATCCCGCGCATGACATCCGAAACACCAGCCGTCCCGCTTCCACGGCATTGGGATCTTGTTGAGCAAAGCACGGAACAGACAGCGCCAACAGGGCGGCAACGTTTAACTTCACGAGGGAAGAATAGCATTCTGGAGTGTTCCCAGGTACTTTTACCCGCCTACTCTAAGGTGATTCGAGTCTGGCGGAACCCCATCCGTAGCCCGTAGTATGCGAATAGAGGGAAAATATTATGCGTTCGCTCGCATCCATCGCCGTCCTGATCGTGAGCTACGGTGTCCAAGCTCAAAGCCTTGCGGAACACACCGCGGCGGCCTCCGGCGCCACTATCGGTACTGCCGCTGGAAAACCGCTGAGTGACGCCATTACTAAAATTTTCGGCCAGGTGAATAGCGACGCTGAGAAGGCCGCCAGGAATCCCAGCAAGCCTTTGACGAAACCCAAGAGTGAGACTCCGGCCGCAAAGATCCCGGACCTCGGCGTCTCAGCAAGTTCAGGCCCCGCGGCGTCGGGCGGCGGTTCCGCATCGCGTCATCGGGCGCCTCATAGCGAGTCCACGGCCTCTGTACCAATGCCCGAGCAACGGTTCACCATCGTCCCGGTCGAACCACCTGTAAAGCAGGCGACGGCGGAAGAATTAGCGCTGATCCAGATCGGTACAACGGAAAAGGATTTGGTGGCGGCGCTCGGTCAGCCCACGTCACGCATCACAATTCCGGAGGAAGGGCACATGCTGGAAACCTACCAGTACCGTGCCAACGGAAAACCGCTAGCCACCATCCGCCTGGACAACGGCCAAGTAGTAACGATCGAACCAGTCCAAAACTAAAACCGAAGTTTTTTGTGGCGCGGCCTCTTAGGCTGCGGCATCGAGACTCGTCTCGATGCTCTTTACTTCAACTTTCCCCTCGCAGTAGCATTCAAATCATGGACTACGTCAATCTCGGATCCACCGGCCTAAAAGTCTCCCGCCTCTGTCTGGGCGCGATGACCTACGGCTCGAAAAGCTGGCGCGAGTGGGTTTTAGAGGAAGAAGAAAGCCGCCCCTTCATCCGCCATGCCCTGGAACTAGGCATCAACTTTTTCGACACCGCCGACATGTATTCCGTGGGCGTGAGTGAAGAAATCCTGGGCCGCGCCCTCAAGGAATTCGGCCCATCTCGCGACCGCGTGGTGATCGCCACCAAAGTCTTCAACGCCATGGGCCACGATCCGAATCAAAAAGGCCTCTCGCGCAAGCACATCATGCATGCCATCGACGACAGCCTGCGCCGTCTTGGCACCGATTACGTCGACCTCTATCAAATCCACCGCTTCGATTACCACACGCCGATTGAGGAAACGGTGGAAGCGCTGCACGACGTGGTCAAAGTGGGCAAGGCCCTCTACATCGGCGCGTCGTCGATGTTCGCCTGGCAATTCGCCAAGATGCTCTACACAGCGGACAAGCTAAGGCTCACCCGATTTGTGACTATGCAGAATCACTACAACCTGATCTATCGCGAAGAAGAACGGGAGATGATTCCGCTATGTGTTGAAGAAGGCGTCGGCGTTCTTCCATGGAGTCCCTTGGCGCGCGGCTTTCTGGCAGGCAACCGCAGGCCGGAGGATTTCGGCGACACAATTCGCGCCAAGACGGACGATTACGCGCAACGCCTCTACTATCAGCCCTCCGATTTCGCGGTAGTGAATCGTCTCTCTGAAATTGCCGCCAAGCGCGGCGTGCCGAACGCCCAATTGGCGCTAGCCTGGATTCTGGCCCAGCCCGGCGTCACCTCGCCGATCATCGGCGCGAGCAAGATGCAGCATTTGGATGATGCCGTCGCGGCGCTGAGTCTGAAGCTGGACAAGTCCGAATTAAAATCGCTGGCGGAACCGTACCAGCCGCACGGAGTCTTGGGACACTCCTAACGTGCTTTGGCACGGCCAAGGTTAGGAGTTGCACGATCCAGATTTATGATCCTAATCCCGCGAGCCTGTTAAGAAATCCAGATGCGAGCAAGCTCCCGGTGCATCCTTCCAGAATGTTCGTAATGGATTTCATCAACTGTTCGATGACCATCCTGTTCGGACGTGGCGATGCCAGTTGGCTGTCCACGCCATCCGCGTCCGCGTTCAGTTGGGCGTTATCCGCAGGGTCTAGTTGGAGCTCGCGAATCTGACTCTTCAGATTCGCGATGAATTCTCCGAGTGCTTGGAAATCAGATGGCGCGATGGAAATTGACTGCTTCGACCCGTAGCTACCCTGTTGGATCTGAGAGTTTGCTACGGGTGCGTTGTAGTTGATCGTGTAATGCCCGTGGGAAGCGGCTTCCTTCTCTTCCGATGTGAATCCCAAACCCTCTCCCATAATGCCGTCGTTCTCAAGCTTCAGCGTCCATTCCAGCAACATATTGCGCACGGCATCCAAGATACCGCGCATAGATGCACGGTCCAGAATTCGCGTTGGCGGCAACGGAAGGTCCATTCCTCCCATCAGCCGCTTCAGTGTTGCTGGATCGAATGGAAATTCAAGAAGGCCGTCACCACTCTTTATCAGGTGCTCAAGTTCTCCGATGGGTTGACCTGAGAAACATTTGGAAAGGTAGTTGGCTTCCACCGGATCATCGAATATTAGAGGTTGCCATCCGTGGTAAGGGTTTCGCACCCGGATCTGACCCGTCAAGAGTCGGTGGGGCGGCCGTGCGTCACCACTCTGGTAGCCGTTCAGTTCTTTCTCAATCCAGGCTTGTGCGTCTACCAGTAACAGTTTCCGCGCTACCACCAGTGCCTTTCGCAAAATGTCCAGTATCGGAACGCTTGAATCGAGGCATTCCCGCTGCAGTTGTAACACGACGGATTCCATGTCGCACCCGAAATCAAAATATAGCATCAGAAGTGGTTACGCGAAAACGCAGTTGCCTTGCAACTACCCGAGACCTACCTGAGGATACTCGCAGAGATGCCAATAGGTCAGAGCTTGATTCGATAGACGGTGTACGGCGGCCCTCCAGAAACGCGCGAGGCGCAGTGGGAATCCGCACGGACGCTTCGTCGTCGTCCCGTCCCAGCATCGGAGAACCGGAAAATTGACGACCGTCGATGACTCTATAACCGGTTCGCGTCGGAGTGGTGTCCGCAGCGCCACCTTCAGCCAGCCTCCCGATCCCAGTCGTTAGAAAACGAGCACTCGAACCACCAATGCTTCCCATAAGTTCCATCGAACGGCCTTGCCGTACTCGCACGTCACGCCGCCCAACGAACAGTTTTCATCCCCTCCAGTGTCGGCGCGCAGCGCCG
>CATPCJ010000494.1 GCA_955652915.1 uncultured Bryobacteraceae bacterium | reverse complement strand
TCGCGGAGGCGTCCCGGGCTCGAATGTTCGTTCGTGGGATTCGCTGCCGTGGCGCGGACACGAGTGTACGCGCCACGCCGGTTTTAGTAGCCGTGGTTGCGGAACCACTCAACTTCATCCCGCACCGTCTCCTCGAACGGCCGAAACGCCGCTGACAATTCACGGATCGCCTTGCTGGAATCCACTTCGTTCTTCCCGTGGATCGTTCGAACGCCTGCCAGCGTTACCAGCGCTTTACCTCCGGTCAATCGCGCCCAGGTTTGCATAGCGGCGCCTACCGCGAGCGACAGGGCATATGGAATTTTCCGCGTGGGAGCAGGTACACCGGTCACGCGCTCGAGCGTGGCCAGGACTCCGGCGAAGTCGAAATATTTGCCGCCCACGATGTAGCGTTCACCGCACCTTCCGCGATCCGCGGCGGTAATCGTCGCAAGCGCCACGTCACGCGCATCCACGATCGAGGAGCCGCCATCCACAATCCCGGGAATCTTCTTCTTCAGGAAATCCAGCAGCAGCTTTCCGCTGGACGTAGGCCCCGAGTCGCCGGGTCCCCACATCCACGATGGCAAAATCATGACGACCGGCAGCGCCCGCTCCTTCAGGAAGCGTTTGATCGCCAGTTCCGTATCGATCTTGCTGCTGAAGTATAGATTGGACGTCGCATGATCGTCGGGCAAACTATTCTCGTCGCCGGCGCCGCCGTCCGCCTTTCGGCCGATCACGCCCGAAGAGCTGATGTGAATCGCTTTCTTCACTCCCTGCTTTTCCGCCGCGATCAAAAGATCCACGGTGCCCTGCACGTTGATTTTTTCGAGCGTGGCCTTGTGGTCGCCGGGCTGATAATACTCGCGGAAGTAGGCGGCCGTGTGAAAAAGGACGTCGCAGCCCGCCATACTGGGCGCAAACGAAGCGACGTCGCTCATGTCGCCGGTCACGAAATCGACCTTCCGATCCGGAAAGACACGCTGGGCTTTGTCCTTGGAGCGGACCAGGCCGCGCACCTCATGTCCCCGATCGAGAAGAGAGTGAACGAGATTGCTGCCGAGCAGTCCGGTTGCCCCGGTGACGAAAGCGCGCATGATTAATGGTAGATTGGCCGGCGCAAGTGAGCAAACAAGCCAGCCGGGAATTCGTCCGTTCTTGACTTTGCCTGTCTTAGTATTTTACTGTAAGCATTCGACTTGGCCACGCTGCGGCGCGCATCCGAAACTATGGTAGAACGAGACCTACTGCTCGATTCCACTCTCGACAGCGTGGAAATCGCGGAAGATGCGGTGCTGCACGATGCCCAGGAAATAGGATTCGCGGAGGAAGATTTGCACCAGATCGGAATGGCGGTGCGGGAGACCATGGTGAACGCGGTGGTGCATGGAAACCGGTACAACGCGCGCAAGAAGGTTCATCTTTCCGTGTTGAAAGCGCCGGATCGATTGACCGTGGTGATCGCGGATGAAGGCGAGGGATTCGATTTGAACGCCTTGCCGAATCCGCTGGCGGAAGAAAACCTGCTTCGTCAATCCGGCAGGGGCCTTCTTTTGATCCAGGCCTTCGTGGATGAATTTCAGGTTCGCCGCGGGCAGCCCGGCGGAACCGAAGTACGAATGGTGAAGTACCTGGCTAAGGCCAGTTGACAAGTTCTTAGAGAATGCAGGGAGGTTCAATTCGTGAGCGTTAAACTGACGATCCGCCAAGTAGGCGACGTAACCGTAATCGATGCCACAGGCCGTATCACGCTAGGCGAAGGCGCAAGCACTTTTCGGGATGCGATCCGCGATCTGGCTACCAAAGGCGACAAGAAGCTGCTCGTAAACTTGAGCGACGTCTCTTATATCGACAGTTCGGGAATCGGTGAAATGGTTTCCGGCTTCACCACCGTAACCAATCACGGAGGTCAGCTCAAGCTGCTCGGTTTGAGCAAGCGCGTCAAGGATCTGTTGCAAATCACCAAGCTTTACACGGTATTCGAGGTTTTCGAAGACGAAGCCGCGGCCATACGCAGCTTTACCTGAGACGCGGGAGGCAGAGTTATCGCTGGACGCAGCGCGAGAGCTTCCATTTTCAGAAATCGCGGGCTCAAGGGGCGGAAGAATCGATGCCGGCAACTGCGGCAGCGACGCGGATCGCTCAAGAAACGGCAAAGCAGCCTGGTTAGCAATCCAGTTCGACGGGAATGGCGAACGTCTCGCGATCCGCAATTGGGGCACCGGATTCCTGGATTGTTTCTCACAAGCAGTTAGAGCGAAACCGGACGTAATTCTCTCACAGTTTCTTGCAATTGACATAACGTAGCGCGGCCTCTCAGGCTGCAGCATCGAGACTCGTCTCGATGCTCCGGCGTTGCTACGGGGTTGCGAAGAGCCTCGAGACAAGTCTCGAGGCCGCAGCCCGAGGGTCCGGCGCCACGCATCCTCATCCAGCTAGCGGTGTGATACAGTCGTTGATCCATCGATGGCTTCCGCCGACAGCATCCAAAGTCATAGCGCCGAACTGAAGAAAGAACTCGGTCTGGGCGATCTCATCCTTACCCAGATCCTGTACGTGGTCGGCTCGCACTGGGTTGGCACCGCCGCCAAGCTGGGACCCTCGCAAATCGTTTTTTGGCTGCTCGCCATGGTTTGGTTCTACGTGCCTTTGATAGCGGTGGTCATTTATCTCAACCGCGTCATGCCGCTGGAAGGGGGACTGTACCAATGGGCGAAATTGGGCTTCAATAATTTCATCGGATTTTTGGTCGGCTGGAACCTGTGGCTCTACATCATAGTGTTTATGTCATCGCAAGGAATGACCATCGCCACCAATATCGCCTATGCATTCGGTGTCGACGGACTGGGCGCGAACAAGTGGTTCATCCTGCTGGTGACGTGCTCGCTGGTTGGATTCCTGATCGTGGTGACGGTGCTTGGTCTGGGCGTTGGGAAATGGTTTCAAAACGCCGGCGGCGTCGCGCAGATTATCACCTTCGGAACGCTGCTTCTGATTCCGCTGCTTAGCCTGAAGACCGGCGCCTTGCGCGAGTATCACCCGCTGGCCGTGGCCATGCCCGCGTTTTCGCTTTTCAGTCTGAATATCCTCGGCAAGATTTCGTTCGGAGCATTCAGCGGTTTCGAGTATGTAGCGATCCTGGCGGGCGAATGTAAAAACCCGGCGCGCAGCATCGGACGGTCGGTCCTCATCGCCTCGCCAATCATTGCGCTCATGTTCATTCTCGGCACCAGTTCCAT
Organism: uncultured Bryobacteraceae bacterium; assembly: GCA_955652915.1. GTDB lineage: Bacteria > Acidobacteriota > Terriglobia > Bryobacterales > Bryobacteraceae > Palsa-89. The sequence continues at coordinate 4,483 of CATPCJ010000494.1, read as the reverse complement.
CCTGGCGTACCTAACGCCGGAACAAGTGGACCTGGTCGGGCCGATTCCCCAAGTCCTGGCGATCGCCTTCCGGCGCTTCCCGTGGGCGGGCTTCATAGGTCCCATCGTGATTCTTCTGCTGGTGGGCCGGCAGCTTGGAGCTTGCACTCTGGCCGTGGCTGGAAGCACCAGGCTGCCGATGGTCGCGGGTTGGGACAATCTACTTCCGGGCTGGTTTTCCAAGCTCCATCCGAAATATAGAACGCCGGTAAATTCGATTTTGTTCGTGGCGGCGATGATCTTAGGCGTCGGCTTGGCCAGCCTCGCGGGCGTTGGACAGCAGGAAGCGTTTCAGATTCTCGACAGCGCATCCAATATTTTTTACGCGCTCACATATCTCGTCATGTTCGCGATTCCGATCGCCGGATTCCGCGCCGCCAAAGTGCGCCCTCCAATCTGGCTGCGCGCCGCGGCGTATTCGGGCCTGGCGATGACGCTGCTTTTCTGCGTTCTGTCGATATTCCCAATCATCCAGGTGACCAGTTGGTTTTCGTTTGGCGCCAAAATCGTGGGCGTGGCGGTGGGCGCGAATTTACTGGGGGCTGCATTGTATTGGTTCGAGAAGCGCAGGCGAACACGTTAACCTGGATTATTGAGCATGTTTCGAATCGCACTCGCCAACATCCAGTTCCCGGCGACGCCCGAGGAGTCGATCGCGTTGGCTGAACAAGCCATCGCGCAAGCGTCCCTCGATCGCGCCGGCCTCATCTGCTTTCCGGAATGCTTCATTCCCGGTTACCGGCTCATGGGGAAGCTAGTGCCGCCCCCCGATCCGGTGTTTCTCGAACGCGCCTGGTCCGCCGTTGCAGCGGCCGCCGCGAAAGCAGATCTCGCGGTCGTTCTCGGCACCGAACGCATCGTCGATGGTGCGCTGTTGATCACCGCCCTGGTCATCAATCGGGACGGGACGGTCGCCGGGTTCCAAGACAAGGTCCAACTTGATCCCTCCGAGGAGGGAACCTATTCGCCCGGCTCAGGGAGGCGCATTTTCCAAACCGTTCCGCTGACATTCGGTGTCGCCATTTGCCATGAAGGTTGGCGCTATCCGGAAACGGTCCGTTGGGCCGCCCGGCGCGGCGCGCAAATCGTGTTCCACCCTCATTTCCACGAGGCCGAGCCCGGCAGTTACCGGCCCTCGAGTTTCGCCGATCCGGCGAACTCGTTCCATGAGAAAGCTGCCTTGTGCCGCGCCGCCGAGAACACGTGCTATTTCGCAAGTGTGAACTGTGCCAGCGCGGGGTCGCCGACGACTTCAGCCGTGGTGCGGCCCGATGGGACGCTGCTCAGCTACCAGCCATACGGTAAACAAGGGTTGCTCATCGCGGACATCGACCTCACCGCGGCCACGGGCCTCCTGGCGGCGCGCTGTAAATCGGTTTAGAAGTTCACGCGCTTCTGAAACTCACTTGCTAGCCGAACAGGAAGAGTCGTTAATCAACGTGGTCCGCGCGCTTCCGCCTGGGGGACCTCAGCTTGGGGAATCTCAGAAGGTTGTGACCGGCGAGGCTACGGCGGCATCCGTCCGGCGGTTGGAAGAGCAGGAATTCGAGAACCGTGGAAGCCCGGCGCTGTAGTCTTTGGCGCCATTGTTCCTCAGCGTCCACGCGTGTTTCAAGGTTGGATTTTGCAGCGACTAGCCAGTCCTGAAGATGAACGGATTCGCAGTAAGATAATCGTTAAACTGGATTCACGATGGCCAAGACCGGCTTCAAGTCCGTGGACGACTACATTGCCTCGCAACCCGAGGCTGTTCAAGTCATACTCGAGCGCGTGCGAAGCGCCATTCGCAAGGCCGTGCCGCAAGCCGAGGAAATGATCTCGTATCAGATTCCCACTTACAAAATGCACGGTGGCGTGGTGCTGTACTTTGCGGGATGGAAGCAGCACTACTCGCTCTATCCGGCAACCGTTCACGTCGTCGCGGCATTCAAGAAGGATCTCGCGCGGTACCAGGTGAACAAGGGCACGATCCGTTTCCCGCTCTCGCAGCCGGTCCCGGTTCAGTTGATCGGACGCATCGCGAAGTTCCGCGCGAAGGAAGCCGCCGGACGCGAACGGGCGAAGGGGCGCAAGGACATTTCTGAGTAGGCGATCCGCCAAAAGCGGTCTTCAAGAGTCGCAGTGTGTTCGATAACCGGCTTGATATCGATGATCGGAGTGCCGTCGCTCCCGCCAGTGCCGCGATAATTCCAATCGCCGGACCCAAGAGGAATGTCGCAACCGGTCATCGGCGGGCGGATCGCAAAGTGATTCCCCAGAAGGCCTGTTGAATATCGAAATCGGAATCGGATCAATAGGTGCGCGCGTATGTCAGGGCGCTCGAGGGCGATGAACAGATCCAGATCGGAGACTCCTGTTTCGTATTCCTGCTGCCCGAACGGGATCTTTCAAGCAGCGTGGTGCGGGCGGAGGACGGACATGATTTTCAGTCCACTATCAGGATTCCGCGCGTCGACGTGCTCGAGTTGCAGCCCGAGAACCTTGCCAGGTTCCTGCCGCCTTCGAACCGCTACGAACAGGATTTGCGCGCCCTGATCCAAGTGGCCACCCATCTGCAAGGGACGCGCGGAACAAACAACGTGCAGCAGCTTGTGCTCCTCCAGCTTTTGGACAGAGTGCCCGCCGACCAGGGCGCTATCGTTCTGACGGATGAATCGGGGCGCGAGCTCTCCATCGTTTCCCGCAATGGACGGAACACGGAAGAACGCCCCTTCGTCTTGAGCCGCACGCTAGTCCGGCGCGTCTCGTCGAACCACGAAGCGATCGTCACCAACAATGTGCGCAACTCGGAGACGCTCGGCTCGATTGAGAGTCTGTCGGCCTCCCCGGCGCTGTCGGTTCTGGTGGCTCCTTTGCTTGTAGACGGCCAGGCTATCGGAGTGATCTACCTGCAGAATTGCCGTGCTGGCGGAAGCTTCGACGAACATCATTTGCGGTTCGCGACTACTATTGCGGGGCTCGCCGCGGCAGCCATCGAGAATGCTTGCCGCCTGGAAGCCCTGGAAGAGCAGAAACGCATACTGGAACAAGAGCTGCGATTGAAGCACGACATGGTTGGCCACCACCCGGCGATGGTTGAGGTGTACCGCGGCATTAGCAAGGTGTGCCGCTCCGATGTGACGGTCATGATCGGGGGCGAGAGCGGGACCGGCAAGGAACTCGCCGCGCGGGCAATCATCGAGAACAGCGCGCGGGCCGGGAAACCTGTCATAGCCATCAGTTGCGCGGTGATCAATGAGAACCTGCTGGAAAGCGAATTATTCGGACACGAACGTGGCGCGTTCACTGGCGCCGTAGTTCAGAAGAAAGGGAAATTTGAGCTCGCTCATGGAGGCACTCTCTTTCTGGATGAGGTAGGAGAACTCTCGCCCGTCTTGCAGGCCAAGCTGCTGCGATTTCTAGAAACACGAGGATTCGAGCGGCTGGGCGGCACTCATACGATCAAAGTCGATGTCCGGTTGATTACAGCGACCCACCGGAATTTGTTGGAGGAGGTCCAGCAAGGGAGATTTCGGGAGGATCTGTACTATCGTTTGAACGTGGTAACTCTGACGATGCCGCCACTGCGGGAACGGGCCGAAGATATTCCTTTACTGGCCGAGCGGTTTATGCGGGAGTTCAGCAGCCAATGTAACCGCCGTATCCGCTGCATTTCACCGGACGCCCTCTCTTGGCTGGTGAACTACCGCTGGCCAGGGAACGTGCGGGAGCTGCGCAACGCCGTCGAACGCGCGGTAGTAATGGGATTGACGGATGAGATTCTACCCGAGGATCTGCCGGACTCGATGCTTGCCGGGCCTCCTCCGGCGGGCACTCCAGGGAGCGCGCGTTCCTACCATGAAGCGGTGCGGGAAGCACGAAGACAGATCGTGCTCCAGGCGGTGGAAAAAGCCAACGGCAACTTCATCAAGGCCGCCGAGTCACTGGCAATTCATCCGAACAATCTACACAGGCTCGTGCGCGACTTGAACCTGCGCGAGTTGCTGCCGAAGACTGAATAAGCGCTTAATTCTAACCGGCCTGGTTGGAACCAAACGGTCCCATGTAACCGGTTTCGGTCGCTGTGAATCAAAGGGCGAAGTTCGAGCTGGGATTGCGGCGTGCGCCGGGGTAAACCGGCATGTTGTAGGGGATGAAAGAGCCTACAGGAATGGAGAAAGCGACTCCCAACCCGACTCTGAGTCTTGGAGTGCCGGAAGTTTCAGTCGAAGCGTAGACAAGGGCTCGCTGGGCCGGGCTATTGAGCCCCGAAAAGGATTGATCGGAGTGCTGCCCCTGTCCAAAAAAGTCGTGATCAAGGTTCGCTTCGTGGATCGAAGAACGCGGACCTTTTGCGGAGGAGAACTGAACTCCGGCAATTGACTCTTGGGCTTGGGCGGTCGCTGCCGGGCTGAAGTATTGGGCACATGAGAAAAGAATGCATCTCAAGTACGGAGCAGAGACC
>CATPCJ010000493.1 GCA_955652915.1 uncultured Bryobacteraceae bacterium | reverse complement strand
TCTTTATTCGCGGGATTAATTGTGGGGCGCTTAGGGAAGACGAGGCCTGTGCATCGGGGTTGACGTTGGAAGAATTGCGGGGGAGGTCGTTTGTCAAAATCTTGGAGAATCGTCGAGGCCGGAAGTAGCGAGCGCTTCCTTGGCGAGGGGCACGCGCAATGCCTCAGCTTGTCAGCGGACAAGGTGGGTCGAGGAGGAATCCTCTAGCCGGCGGTCGCGGTTCTGAAACCCGTTCAGGCGCGCGAGATTGCTAAGTAGAGCATGCCGAAAGCTAATGCCGTTAGAGCCAGCGAAACCCCGGCCAGCGCTTTCAATAGCGTCTCTTTCCACATCAGGCGCGCGCGCGGTGTGCTGGCCAGCCATCCAGCGACGAAGCCACCGGCCAAGCCTCCGATATGCGCCCAAAAATCAACGCCCGGAATGAAACTCATCACTAAGCCGTAAATCACCCAGCGCATGTACAAAGCCTTCACCTGAGCCGCCAGCGCAGACTGATCGAAGACGCCAAACGCGAGCATCGCGCCGATCAGACCGAAAATCCCAGCCGAAGAACCCACCGAAAAGTGACCGAAATAAGAGCTGGTCATGAATCCGGTGATTGTGGTAACGAAATAAAAAACGATCAAGCGGCTGGCGCCATATATTTGCTCTACTTCCGCGCCCAGGTCGAAGAGCACCCAAGAGTTCATCATGATGTGCAAAACACCGCCATGCAAGAAGCCCGCGGTAATCAAGCGCCACCACTGGCCCTGCATCTGCATCAACGGCCAGGGTATGCTCGCCCCCATGGCAGTGATTCCGGATTGAGGGCTCAAAGTGTCAGCGAGGAAAAGCGCGCCATTGAGCAGCAGGATCATGACCGTGATGAACCGCACGCTCGGTATTAGTCCGCCTAGGACGTCGCTGGGACTACGCTGCTCAATGGCCCGGGGGCCCATCTGTGCGTCGCAATAGGGGCAGACTTTATCGCTGGTCGTCACAAAGGCCCGGCAATTGGGGCACATCCGTCGTTTATCCACTTAGAGTAATTGTAACTGTAGAAGTCGCCTCATTGAACCGTGAGCGTGGCGTGCCTGGAAACCGCGCCCGCGGCGGCGGTGATAGTGGCTGTTTGTGGCGACGAGACTTTTGTTGTCTTGACCGGGACGCTCGCGCTCGTCGAACTGGCTGGAACCAAGACAAACGCGGGAACCTGCGCGATGAACGGATTGTCGCTTTGCAGATCCACGGTTAAACCGCTCGCAGGCGCCGGCCCCGACAGGGTGATGGTGGCAAGGGCGGTAATTCCACCTGGAACGATCGCCGGCGCGATCGTTAGATTGACCAGCGTGGGAAGATTCGCCGGATTGATGACCAGCGCGGAAGAAGCTGTCGCGCCCGCGGCGGTTGCGGAAATAAGCACGGTCTGCGGAGAATTCACGATGAGCGTTGAAACCGTAAACGACGCTGAGATCTGACCACCTGGAACCGTCACGGCAGCCGGCGCCGAGGCGAATACCGAGTTGCTCGAATGCAGGGTGACGGTTACTCCGCCAAGGGGAGCCGCCTCGGCCAACGTGATCGTTCCCTCCACCGGGCTGCCGCCTGTAACTCCGGCCGCCGTCAATTGGATGGTGAGCGCCGGCCGTACGGTCAAGTTTGCCGATACGGTGGTTTCCGCGAAGCTGGCTGTAATCGTCGCCGTTTGGGCCTCGGTCACGGCAGTCGTTGTAATTGGAAAAGATGCCAGCGTCTGAGGGAAGGAGAGCGTGGTCGCCGGCGGCGTCTGCACGCTCGGGTTGTTACTGGCAAGCTGGACTGTGATGCCATCGATCGGTAAGCTTCCCGTGAACGACAAAGAGCCCGTGAGATTGTTGCCGCCCTTGACTGGGTTGGCGCTCAGAGAAAGGCCAGTGAGACGCGGGGCGTTCACGGAAACAACCTGAACACTTGCCGTCGACGAAAACCCATTGGCGAAAGCTGTAAGCGTCTCCGTTCGGGTGGTTGTCGTGGCCGTGGTATGCACGGTGAAATCGCCCGATGCCTGGCCTTCGATAACCGTAAAGGAATTCGGGACCTTTAGATCGAAACCATTGCTGGTGAGATTCACCGTGTATCCGCCGGCCCTGGCGCGGCCGTTCAAAAGCAAGGCGCCTATGAGATCGTTGCCGCCTGTCACGGATGTCTTCGACAGGGTAAGGCCGGTCAAGTGGATGGCGGTTGACGGAAGACTGGCCATGTTAAATGTCACGTTATTTGAAACGGCATTCTCCGCGGCGATTGTCAATGAAACTTCGCCTGCGCCATCCGCCGCGGCCGGAACCAGCAGGTTGATTTGATCCAAACCGAAGAAGCCAGGAGCGGGACCGGCGTACTCCACGGTATAGACATTGCCCGCGTTATCCCGCGCTTGAACTTGTCCCGCAACGTTAGGCTTCGAAGCGTCTTGCAAGGCATTGCCCGCGTACCGCAATCCAGTTCCGAACACAGCCAGCCGCGTTCGCTTGTCACTGCCCGGATTCTCTGCTGTCTCCACCAGGAAAGGCTCAGCCACGAACGTCGTGGCATTTAGGATTGCGCCCGGGCCATGGCCCGAGGCATCGCGGGAAAACAACGCCGGAGCAACGTTGCGAACCTGCATTGAGTATTGGAATTGCTTGCCCGGAGTTGAGGTTTGGACGACCACATCGGCCGTGCCGATATCGGTAGAAGCGGGGACGAGTAGGTTGATCTGCAACGGCGAAACAAACAGCAGCGGCGCCGCCACGCCGTCGATCAGGACAGAGAGGCCTCCCAATTTTGTAGGCAACTGTCCATTGGCATCGAGTTGGGCGGATACCGTCGATTCCGTGTATCCCGAGCCAAACAGCGACGCCAACGAATTGGGCGCCACCACAGGTTGATAACTGGCCGCGGATACCTGTGCCCGTCCGGGAATAGCGGCAAGAATCAGTACAGCGAAAAAAGCAAGATGCTTCAGATCATGTCTCCGCTCAGTAGACGCAAACGGGCGGCGAATAGTCAGTTACGCCTGGCTTGGTACAATCAAGTTTCCAAATGAAAACGGAGCAGGAGTACCGCCAGGACATCATAGATATCGGAAAACTGGTGTTTCAAAAGGGTTGGGTTGCGGCCAACGACGGCAATATCAGCATCCGCTTGGACAAGAATCGCGTGCTGTGCACTTGCGCGGGCATCTGCAAGGGAATGATGAAGCCAGATGATCTGGTGGTTTGCGATCTGGATGGCAACAAACTGGAGGGTTCCCGCGAGCGCACTTCCGAGCTCGCCATGCACCTGACGATCTACCGCATGCGGCCGGATATTTTCTCCGTGCTGCATGCCCATCCGCCGGTGGCCACTGGTTTTGCCGTGGCCGGGCGCCCGTTGAATCTGGCGCTGCTTCCCGAGGTAATTATCGGTCTCGGATGCGTGCCGCTGGCGGACTATGGCTTGCCTGGTACTTCCGCCCTCACCGACGGCATGCTGCCGTACATTCCAAAGTACGACGCGATCCTGATGGGGAATCACGGCTCGGTCTGTTATGGCGAAGATGTGTACAAAGCTTTTTTCAAGATGGAGACAGTGGAGCATTTCGCGCGCATCGCGCTGGTAGCGGAGTTGCTGGGCGGGCCCAGAGTTCTTCCTAAGGACGAAGTGGACAAGCTGTTCGATTCGCGTACACGCTATGGGGTGAAGTCGCGGAGCAGCATGGAGCCGGGGTGTCCGATCGTGGCGGAGGATGTGGAGCAGGGCGAGGAGCGGTTCCAGGTGACGCGCCGGGAGTTGATCGCGCTGGTGGATGAAGCGTTGCGCGCGCGCGGCGTGCTAGCGTAATGTAGTCCAGGAGGTCGAATGGGTGAAGCCTTAGGAATGATCGAGACCCGCGGGTTGGTGGCGATGATAGAAGCCGCCGACGCCATGGTGAAGGCCGCCAACGTGCAAGTGGTTGGTTGGGAGAAGATCGGCTCCGGTTACGTTACGGCGCTGGTGCGCGGTGATGTCGCCTCCGTGCGCTCCGCCACCGATGCGGGAGCAGCCGCGGCAAGGCGCGTGGGTGAACTGATCTCCGTTCACGTAATTCCCCGGCCCCATCCGAGTCTCGAAGACGTCTTGCCGATCGGCAAGGCCCGTGCAAACAGCAAGTAGGAATTCATGATCCTCGGCCGCGTAGTCGGCACCATCGTTGCCACGCGCAAAGATCCCCGCCTGGAAGGTTTCAAGCTTCTGATCGTGAAGCCTATCGCTCCCGATGGCAAGGATGAATCGGGCTACGTCATCGCCGTCGATACGGTCAGCGCCGGATCCAAGGAAACCGTGCTGGTTGTTTCCGGCAGCTCCGCGCGCATGGTGGATGGGTGCAAGGACAAGCCGATCGACGCCAGTATCGTGGGAATCGTCGACACCGTGAGCCTGGACAAATAAATGTTCCTGGGGCGTGTCGTTGGTACTGTCGTTTCCACCGTCAAGGACGCCGCTCTAATAGGTCAGCGCTTATTGATTGTGCAGCCCGTGAAGCCGGATCTCTCAGCGACGGGCAAACGCCTGGTTTTGCTGGATTGCACTGGAGCCGGCCCGGGCGAATTGATCTACTGGTGCCGCGGCAAGGAATCCAGCTTTCCATTCTTGCCGGAACAGGTCCCGAGCGATGGCACGATCGTCGGGTTTGTCGACGAGTTGCATCTCGAACGAGGCCGCTAGATGCTTATCGCGCGGGTGATAGGCGAGCTCGTGTCCACCCACAAGCACAAGAGTCACGTGGGGCGCAAAGCGCTGATCGTTCAGCCGCTCGATTTGGATGGCACGGATCGCGGCGATGCGGTGATCGCGCTCGATGCCGTGGATGCGGGGGTGGGCGACCGGGTGCTGCTGGTGACTGAAGGATTCAGCGCAATGACCAGTGTTGGCCGGCCGGAATCACCCATCGACATGGCGGTGTTGGGGATAATCGACCGCCTTGACCTGGACCCGTTGCTTGGGACGGCGCTGCCGAAGTTGAAATAGAAAACCGGCAATGACGACCGCCAGCAGCATTTTTACGATCTCGATGGCCGAGTACACCCCGTGCAATTTCCAGAACTTATCGCGGTCCAAGGATTCCGCCGTCCAGGGCAGGAAATCGAAGGAGCGTCCCAACCAAGTCATTTCCGGCGTTATTTTGAGGTGTTCAAAGATTGTCAAGATGAGCATCGCGCCCGAGAATCCCGCCAGCATCCGGCTCTCCACTCCAAAAACAAGAACTCCGGTCAGCAGGACTCCTAGAACAAGCTGCGCCAGTTCCCAGTTTTCAAAAAAGTACCGATTTTCTTCGCCGGCCGCGTAGCGCAATAGCTGGCGCGCATTATCGTTGCCGAGGGCGCCAATCATTTTGTAGGCTTCCGGCGGCGGATTCTTCATTACCCGGTCGACGGTTGCGAAATTCTGCGTGGCGACGAATATCATGAAGAGCGTGCCGAGCAGCCAAGCCCCCAGGAAGAAAGCGGCGATTCTGGTATGACGCATTTAGCTTGAATCAGTCTAACTCATGTGGGGCAGGATAGTATCCTGCCGGCCGATGGCAATCGGCCTATACGGTAAAAACTCGGCGGCGAAGGCCGATTTACAATCGGCGGCAGGTTACCAACCTGCCCTACAAGCACTACATTTCCTTGTGGCGATTTCGAAGGGCGATGGCCACACTTGCCTGCACTCCGTCGACCGCGGAGAGTTCCAGGATATAGGTTCCATATTTGCCGCTGGCCTCCAACCTTTCGCCTACACCAACGCTGTGATTCTGGAAAACCGCGTAACCATCTATACGGATGGTGAGGTCCGCGAACCTTGACGCGGTGGAAACTTTGTTGACATAAAGTAAGCAGCCGCCGTCGGTGGTGGTTGCCGCGGCGCCGCTTCGTATCCATCGGCTCGACAACACTACGGGATCGGTGAAGCTGGGCCTGGGGGTAGCTCGTTCCCGGTTGATCTCGCTGTTGAGATCGCTCAATCTTCTTCTGAGCCTGTCGACCTCTTCCCGGTTCTTATGGCTGCGAAAGGCTTCAAACACAATCCAGGCGCCTCCCACGACGGTCAACAAGACCACAAATACCAGGAGTGTAATGTTGTCCCGGACAAAACGAAGCGAGGTTACCCAATCGGGCATGGGAGCAAGTCAGATTTTACCGGATCGACGTGCGGTTACCAAATAGTACGAATGCCATACTTCTTGATGTTTTCGTCCGCTGTCAGAATCACCATACCCGTATGCTGCACCTGGGCGATGAGCAGCCGGTCGAAGAGATCCTTATGCAGCATGGGCAGCGATGCCAGTACTGGAAGATGTTCCGGACTGATCGGCAAAATGGTCCAAGTCGAGCGGTACAAGATCTGGTTCACGATCTCTTTAAGATCCCTTGCGAATAGCAGTTTCCCTGCCTGATGTTTGAGTACGATTTCCCAGACGCTGACGACGCTAACGAATATTGCCACTCCGGGCTGGGACATCGCTCGCCTGGCTGGAACTGAGATTCGATCGCTCGATGAAATGAGCCAGATTACTACGTGGGTGTCTAACAAGAGCGATTCGCTCAAACGTAGTCCTTGAACTCATCTAGCGGAGCGTCGAAATCATCGGTCATCTGAATCTCTCCTTTGAATATGTCCCAAGGCAAACTCTTGTCATCGCTTGGAATCCGCGTAAGCATTGCAACGGGCTTTCCGTGATTCGCGATGAGGATCTCTTCCCCAGCGGCGGCACGCTTCACGAGCTTCGACAAGCTGGTCTTGGCAACGTGCATGTTCACTATGGTGGCCATGCTCTCATCTTAGCCCGATTATCGGGCTAAGTCTAGATTGGCCTTGTCGTGCCAAACTGGCGCACTGATACCCTCACCAACTTGATTTGACAACCCCCGCCCAGGTCCGGTATTCTTTAAAGAGTTCGCGAGTTGTGTCACTGCTCCCGGTTACCGCCTTCTTGTATGGAGGTCCGTCCGGGGGTCGGCCCCGAGGTGCTTAACGGAGTTTTGAGCCGTTGAGGGCATGGGCTAGTCCAAAGTTGTACCCTCGCAGATAGCTGTTTTTGGCTTTTTTAGCGGTTAGGCATTGGCCTGCCGTTGTGTGCAAAACGAACAACCTAACGTCTAGAGAGGAAATTCGTGCCGACGTTTAACCAACTCGTACGAAAAGGGCGGAAACCGCCACGGTACAAGACCGCCAGTCCGGCATTGCAGGCTTGTCCGCAGAAGCGCGGCGTATGTACGCGCGTGTACACTACCACTCCGAAGAAGCCGAATTCGGCGTTGCGGAAAGTAGCTCGTGTGCGATTAACCAATGGAATTGAAGTGACAACTTACATTCCGGGCGTCGGACACAACCTGCAGGAACACTCCATCGTGCTGATCCGTGGTGGACGCGTGAAGGATCTGCCTGGTGTCCGCTATCACGTTGTTCGTGGGACGCTCGACGCCGCCGGTGTTACGGATCGCAAGCAGAGCCGATCGAAATACGGAGCAAAGAGGCCGAAAGGGCCCAAATAGACTATGCCACGTAGACGCAGACCAGAACCACGAGAGATCCTGCCGGACCCGGTTTACAACTCGACCCTGGCCGAGAAATTCGTCAATTCGATGATGTGGGACGGAAAGAAGAACACGTCGCAGAGGATTTTCTACGTTGCCATGGACAAAATCCGGGAGCGCACGGCCGACGATCCGCTCAAGCTTTTCAAGAAGGCGATCGAGAACGCCAAGCCGCTGCTGGAAGTGAAAACACGGCGCGTTGGCGGCGCCAACTACCAGGTGCCGGTGGAGGTTCCCCAGAATCGCCGGGTTAGTCTGGCGATCCGCTGGATCCTCACAAATGCGCGCAGCCGTCCGGAGAAGAGCATGCCGGAGAAACTGGCCAACGAACTGACAGATGCGGCCAACCTGCGCGGCGGAGCGATTAAGAAAAAGGATGACGTGCATCGTATGGCGGAGGCGAATAAGGCTTTTGCGCATTACCGGTGGTAAGTGCTGGTAAGTTTCAAGGGATTAGCTTATATGCGAACTATACCGATCGAAAGGATGAGAAACATCGGCATCATGGCCCACATCGATGCCGGCAAAACCACGACTACCGAGCGCGTTTTGTATTACACCGGCCGCACCCACAAGATCGGTGAAGTGCATGAAGGTACCGCCATTATGGATTGGATGGAGCAGGAGCAGGAGCGTGGCATCACCATCACCTCCGCTGCCACCACCTGCGAGTGGCGCGATTACACGATCAACATTATCGACACACCCGGCCACGTGGATTTCACCGCCGAAGTGGAGCGCAGCCTGCGCGTGCTGGATGGCGCGGTGGCGGTGTTCGATGCGGTGGCCGGCGTGCAGCCGCAGTCGGAAACCGTCTGGCGTCAAGCTGACAAGTATGGTGTCCCGCGCATTTGCTTCATCAACAAGATGGATCGCGTGGGAGCCGATTTCTACCACGCCGTGGATACTATCGTGGACCGTCTGAAATGCCGGCCGGTCGCGATTCAGATTCCGATCGGAGCAGAAGATCAGTTCAAGGGCGTTGTCGATCTGGTAAAGATGCGCGCCCGCGTTTGGCGCGATGAAACTCTGGGCGCCGAATACGACGATGAAGAAATTCCGGCCGATCTGCTCGACAAAGCCAAAGCATTTCGCGAGCAAATGATCGAAGCCATCGCCGAGTCCGACGACAACCTGTTCGCCAAGTTCGTGGAAGGCACGCCGATTTCCGAGACCGAAATTGCCGCCGGTGTCCGTACGGCGACCATCGCTCAAAAAATCTTCCCGGTGATCTGCGGCACGGCTTTCAAGAACAAAGGCATCCAGAACCTGTTGGACGCAGTCGTGGATTATCTTCCCTCTGCGCTGGATATTCCACCGGTTAAAGGCACCCTGCCCGGAAATCTTGACGTGGTCGAAGAGCGCCCCGCCAAAGATGACGCACCATTTTCGGCGTTGGTCTTCAAGATCATGACGGACCCGTTCGTTGGCCAATTAGCATACATACGGGTTTATTCCGGCCGTCTGGGAGCGGGCGAGTCCGTGTTCAACGTCGCCAAGAATCGCAGAGAGCGCATCGGCCGTTTAGTGAAGATGCACGCCAATAAGCGCGAAGACATTCAGGAAATTCTAGCTGGCGACATTTGCGCCGCGGTGGGGTTAAAGAACGTCGTCACCGGCGACACCATATGCGACGGCGATCATCCCGTGCTGCTCGAATCGATCGATTTCCCCGAGCCAGTGATCCAGCTCGCCATAGAGCCGAAGACCAAAGCCGATCAGGAACGGCTGGGCAT
>CATPCJ010000492.1 GCA_955652915.1 uncultured Bryobacteraceae bacterium | reverse complement strand
TCTTTCGACGTTGCTTTTCCGCGCACGATCTCGAGCAAACGCATCACGTTCGCGGGGCTGAAGAAGTGCGTGCCGATCACCCACTCCGGCCGCGTTGTAGCCGATGCGATTTCATCGATGTTCAGAGTGGATGTGTTCGACGCGAGAATTGCGCCCTGCTTCACTACTTTGTCGAGATCGGCGAAGATCTGTTTCTTGAGGGCCATCCCTTCGAACACCGCTTCGATGACCATGTCAACATCGCCAAAGCCATCGTAAGCGAGCGTGGGAGTGATGCGAGCCAAGCGCTCGTCCATCGCCTGCTGGCTAAATCGGCCCTTGCTCACCGAATTCGCGTAGTTCTTGCGGATGGTCGCCAGCCCGCGGTCGAGCGCCGCTTGATCGGTTTCTTTCAGCAATACCGGAATGCCCGCGTTCGCCAGCACCATCGCGATGCCACCGCCCATGGTGCCCGCGCCGACCACGGCAGCTTTCTGGACGGGAATTTGCGGAATGTCTTTCGGAATACCCGGAATTTTGGCGACTTCCCGTTCGCCGAAGAACACATGGATCATTCCCTTGGACTGATCCGAGAAAAGGCACTCCTGAAACAGCTCGGCTTCGCGCTTCACGCCTTCATCGAAAGTCATTTTGGTGGCGGCTTCCACGGCAGTGATCGCCGCCTGGGGCGCCATCAGATTCCGCTGCTTCTTTTTGGCGTTGTCGCGAGCGGCAGCGAAAGCCTGAGCGTTGCCCGCTTCGTCGCCGAGCTTATCGTTCAAGTCGCGCGTGCGCCGCGGCCGCCCAATTTTAGCGCGGGCGAACACGATGGCGCCTTGCAACAGGTCGCCTTCCACAACCTGATCGACGATGCCGGCCTTAAACGCCTCGGCCGCGCCGATGGGATCGCCCACCGCGCACATCTCCACCGCCTTGGCCACACCGGCCAGCCGCGGCAGGCGTTGCGTCCCCGCGGCTCCCGGAATAATTCCGAGCTTGACCTCGGGCTGGCCAACCTGCGCCGAAGGAACAGCCACGCGGTAATGACACGCCATGGCCGTTTCGAGTCCGCCGCCCAGCGCTGTGCCGTGAATGGCGGCCACGATGGGCTTCGAACTGTTTTCCACGCGATCGAGGATGCCCACGAAGCCCGGCCCGCGCTTGCGGTCGCCGCCGGAAGTGATCTTTCCAAACTCGCGAATATCGGCGCCGGCGATGAAGGTGCGCCCGCCGCCAATAAGCACCATGGCTTTCACGTCGCCGTCTTTTTCGAAGGCCTCGATGCCGGCGATAATTCCTTCGGGCACTCCCGGACTGAGCGCGTTCACCGGTGGGTTGTTGACAGTGAGAATTCCAATCTCGCCGTCTTTGGTGGTTAGGACTAATTCATTCATCGGTTTGATTCTATCGCATGAGAAGCCCGGCTCGGTTTACTTTTCATGAAAGTTGTGGCCACTTTATTGGCCCGATCATTTGACCCTGTAACCGAAATGGGAATCTCGAATACAACGGAACAAGGGACTATACTAGAACCAGAATGAACATGGAGGAGCGTTTGGACCGGCTTACCGAGCGGCACGAGGCGCTGACGCAAAGCGTAGAGTTGCTGATTCACGCGCAGCAGGAGGCTTTCCAGAAGAACCGCGAAGAGCATGAGAAGAATCGCGAAGAGCACGAGAAGAACCGGGAAACGCTTGAAAAAAACCAGATTCTGATGACCCAGGTGCTTGAGAGCATTAACAGCCTGGCGCGAATCGCACATGCTCACGAGCAACGTATTACGAATCTGGAGGATCGGCCGACCTAAGTTTGCTCGCCTCTCCGAAGTCGGCCGCCATGCTAGATCATGACGGCCTCAATCAAAGTCTCCGAACGTGCTCATAATCTCACCCCTTGTTCCCTGCGAGCGGGGCATCGAGGCGCCAATGCTGTCGCTTTCGTGTAGTGTCGCCGGGATGCACGCTCTTTCGTCTGCCGGCATCCGAGTCCGCTCGCGAGTAGCAGAACGATGACAGCAATAACTGCCTCTCTCTCCATATGTCGCTTGCGAGTGCATCAAAACACAATCCGGGCTTGAATTAATCAGTACTGCTGGTACTATCCGATCGCTGGGCGATGCCCCAGCAGAAAGGTAGTATCCAAATGAAACGACCGATTCACGTGCTCCTCTTTTCGCTGCTCGCTCTCGTGGCGACTTCAGCGATCTCCGTGGCGGACGCTCCCGTCCCACCGTGCTGGCCGTATATAGGGAAGTAAAGCAATTGCCAGCGTCACGCCAATCCTGACACAATGGAAGTCCTACGGTGCTGTTTGGCCGCGGGGTTTTCGTTTGCTGGATCAGACTCTCTGGTGGATTTCTATCGCTGCTGACGGCTTGGCGTTAATCGCGCTTGTCGCGCGTGGACTTGCGCCATCGTTTCCTGTCTTCACCGCGTTTCTGGTGTACAACTTCCTCGAGGACATCGTTCTACGATTATTACCCGGTCCTGCAACTCGGATCTATGCCATAAGTTGGATGATAAGTCAGCCGTTGATGATCGCATCATGGGTGGTCATCGTCCTGGAATTATTTCGCCGGCTTTGCGACCATTATCCCGGCGTCGGAAAGTCGGCTAGACTCTTGCTAGGCGTGGCGCTGGCGATCGCCAGCACGTTGACCATTCTCACGCTCGGACCGGATTTTCATGGAATCGACTGGCACCGGCCCGCCCTGCAATTGATTGTCCTTCTAGACCGCTCCACATCAACCGTCCTTGCGGCCGCGCTTTTGGTCTTCGCGGCATGGTTTTTCTATCCAGCCCATCGTGTCCCCACCAGACCGAATGTATTTCGCCACGGCGCAATCCTGCTCATATATTTTGGTGTCCATGTCAGCGGGATGCTGATGGTCAATTTGCTTCACGACATTCCAACACAGGCCGTGCCCTTCGGTTCCGGTCCGATGGTGATCACGAATCGAATTCTGTTTTTGGGGAGAATCGCCTGCGCGATAGCCTGGGCGTTGCTTTTGACGCGCGATGGCGAGAAGGTTCCCTACTCGGCAACTCTCTCGGAAATCGAAATTGCGGAAGCCGAGCGGCGCTATCAGGATTTGCGCGAAGTTTTCAAAGCGCTTCGGAAATGAGCGGGATTCGCCCGGCGAGCAGATCGAAGCATCGCGACACTCGCTCACCGCCCGACAGTTATCCGTAACGCATGTCGCCAAGCCTGAAAGTGAAGCATTAGGAGGGTGCTTTCAAAAAGCAGTGCGTCTCCAAATGCGGCTCGGAAGTCCCACTTACCGGTCGCGGTGAGAGCTCCCGAGCGTAGCGTTCGGGCGTAGCGCGTTTCGATGGTAAGGCTTTGCAGGTATTCGTAATAGAATTGCCTGTTTTGTTTAGAAACAGTTCGCACATCTTCGAACCCAAAACCAATTCGAGCCATGACGCGGTCCTCGACTAGGCGACGCTTCATTGGGTCATAGCGTAAACCGACCGGCGAGGGATCTTTCTCAAAGCGCCCGCCGCCTGGAATCAAGTATCCGAGCCGGTCAGCGCGCTTTGATATCAACCCGCAGAGGGCTTTGGAGATATCCTGGTCTAGCTCGTGATAAGCGCCCGAATTTTTACGAAACCGGAGCATGAATGGAAGAATATTCGAGAACCGCCCGAATTGTCAAGAGGCCGCTGACTACCTCGGAAGTATATCAGAACGTATGACGCGATCCCCTGGGTAGTGGGGTCAAGAAGTGCGCTCCTTAGGCTGCGCGGTCCGCTTGAGATCGGCTGCCCGACGTGCAGTTAATAATCTCAAAGTGTCCTTCAACATTTCTTCATCATGATCCCCTTTTTCCGCGAACAGATCGAGCAGCCATTCGATCAGTGGAACCATCGACTGCGGAATATTCAGCCCGCTCGCATTCACGGATGTTCGTTCTCTCTTCCCGCCGCCTGTACCTGATGCGCTAATACCAGCAAGCCATTTCTCCAGCGCCTTCTGCACAACTTCTTGTAATGCCATACGCTCCAGCGCAGCTTTACTCTTGACGTGGGCGTGGAGTTCAACGGGTAGCATCACGGTCAGCATCGTTTGTCCTGGCGATTTCTTTGGCAACTCAATCTCCTTGTTTTTTAGAGCCTTGCGCTGTTTGTTACAGGAAAATGTCTTACCCTAGTTGACATGTAAACCAGGAAACTGTATAGTCATCATACGTTAGTTTCACATAAGACTAGCACTAAAAACGTGATGCAAACGCAAATTCAGGTTAAGGCGACCGGAAGCCAGAATTGCCGAAGCATGTGTCGCCAAGTCCACGCGCCTGACCAAGCGTACTATCCAGCTTGCAGTCCTGATCGATTCAAGCCTTTGATCGTTGCGAAAAGCCAACTGCAATGACTTTTTTCAAGTTCAATAAAGGAGACTGTAATGAAGACAATCGGCTTTCTGCTAACCATTTCATCCATGACGGTTTTGTCCTATGGACAACAGGCGGCTGGACAACAGGCGGCTTTGTCCTTCGGACAACTCTTGCCGAGCGAGGCCAAGGCAATTGAAGACGCTTGGGCTTCGGGACTTCGGCTCGCCAATGTTCCGGTTCAGATTCGGCACGGCTTCGACACCAACGCTCCTTTGGCGAATGTTGCCGCGGATGCAACTGGCATGAGCCGCACGAGTACCAAGCATTGGGAGCGAATAGAGATACATCTCCCGCGTATCGCGGTTGCGGACCACATGGCGTGCTTAATGGTGAATTCGAAGTGCAGAGCGCTACCAGTGGGTGCAAGCATTGACAAAAAGAAGAGCATCCTCTATTGGCAGGTGCCAAATGCATATAAAGGCGATTTCGACTTGGTATTTCTTCAACCTGGATCCGCGGCGGGAGCGGTCCGAGTCACGGCTGGGATTGGTTCTAAATGAAGGTTTGGAAGTGTATGATGAAATCCCTATACGAAAAGCCTAATTTGATATGTCGCTATGGCGTGGTGGCGCTATTCCTCTTGACGCTGCCGGCACTACTGCTAGCACAACCTTTCGGCTACCTGGACTGTCCGTCAGTCACCAGGCCCGATTGCCCCGTGAACGGATTGGCGGGCGCCATTAACGTGACCGGGTGGGCATTGAGTCAGAACACGGTCGTTCGAGTGGCCATTTACCGCAACGCAGTATCCGGCGAGAGTGGGTTGATATATGTGCAGGACGCCCCCTTAATTGCCGGAGCCAGGCCAGATATACCACCAAATTGCCCCAGTTGCCCACGCAACGATTGGGGATGGGGAACCCTGGTGCTCTCCAATCAACTTCGCGACAGCAATGGAGACGGCGGCCATGGCAACGGAACCTATACGTTACACATTTTCGCATATGACTCCTTGAACTACAGCACGGATTTTGCGCAAGTCACCATTACTGTAGATAACGCGCATTCGCACAAGCCATTTGGAACTATCGATACCCCTACCGCGGGAGGACTCGCGACCGGGACGAACTATGTGAACTTTGGCTGGGCTCTCACTCCGCAGCCGAACATGATCCCGACAGATGGCTCTACAATCGATGTCATCGTGGACGGCCAAATGGTTGGCCACCCGAACTACAACCTTAGCCGCTGTGATGTTGGCAGTATATTCCCGAACCTAATGAACAGTGGCTCAGCCAACTGCGCCCTAAACGGCCAACCACCGGGTCCAGTCGGGTACTACCGCCTTGATACGACGATCCTGAATCCTGATCCTGTCAACAATGGATACCACAATGGACTGCACACCATAAGCTGGAACGTCTACGACGACGCGGGAAATTTTGAGGGTCTTGGAAGCCGGTACTTCTCCGCGGCGCCGTTTGTGTCACTCACCAACACGTCGAACTCGGAGGTGGCCCCCGATTATATCGCCACTGATTCTTATCTATTATCAATCACTGCGGGGGCCAGCCGAGCCAACCAGCCAGTCAGCGTCACAACCACTCTGGATGGCGCGAACCAAGGCAGCACATCGATGGGTACAACAGACACAAGTGGCAATTTCACGTTGACCGCAACAAAAAACGTTGCTGGGAGCTGGACCGAACAGTGGTACGTTGGCGGTGTCGCTGCCGTACCAACTTTGAGGTATAACGTTGCGGACGCCCCGATGGGCTATAATGAAAGTACGTCATTTCCAAGTGTCCCCAATTCCTTCACCGCACCAGCACGATTCATAACGTGCAATGACATCTCGGGCATTTGGATTGAACATGACACGAACAGCCCTCAAAACAGTGTAAAGTGGACTCTTCAGCAGCAACCTGACAACTCGCTCTCTGGAACGCTGTCGTTCTTTCAGATAGACAATCCCAACACGCCTTCCGAATGCAACGGTGGCCAAGTCGACTACCCGGTGACGGGAAATTCCAACGGAACTTCGTCGGCGGTATTCCATCTAAGTGCGACGAATCCATCAGTAAGTATGGACGCTTGTGGGGTTCCGGTCCCTAGCTCATTCAGCAATGTTGTGACATTGTCTGGCGCCTCCTGCAGTGCCGGCCATGGCAATATCTCTTCTACCGGCGGCGGTTCCTCGATAACTGCTCTAAGCTCTAGCCAGAATGGCTCAATCGCGGAAGTGGAAGCCACCACAGCCAGCCTTTCCCTGAATGCCCGAAGAGATTTCAAGCCAAAGCAAATACAGGGGGGAACGACCTGGGCCTCTACAACGCCGAGATTCAGCGTTTCGTACTCCGCCTATATCCCGGTAGATCATTTACCTGGGCCAACCACCTGTAACTACACCTCACATTTGATCACTCACCCTTTCATCGACAAATTATACCTAGGTGACAAATCCCGTGGAACTTATCGGGCCACTCAATCAATGTTCCTAGTGCCCGACTTCCAGGTAGCCAAGAACTTCTTTGCCGGAACTGGTGAGACCAGGAGCTATGGCTATGGTTCAGGGGTCGGGGGCTCTGATATCTTCGGGACCCTGTCAGGCGGCGGTCAGTGGCTCGGAGTCGACGAGGATAATATCCCGGGTGATTGCTACCTTTGGCATCTGTCCGGAATCGGCGCCACCACCGATATGCAAGGAAACGGTGTTTCCTACCCTACAAACGCTAAGGTGCAACTTAACCTCTACGGATCTACGTCTAATCCGCTAGAGTCGGCGGCCGCGAAGATTAGGTGGAACATGACAGTTGTGGTTGATGATTCAAACCCCACCCAACCTATGGCCCAGGTTTTCTATACACATAGTTGTTACCCAGCACACATTGTGAAGGTAAATGGAATGATGGTTTATGAGTATCAACCTACGCGTAATGACACAGCCTACCTAAGGTATTGTCTTTTAAATTCGTTTACGCAAATGAGCGGCCAGTCCCTTGTTAAACAAGTCCCGGCGCGCTGAACCAACAATTGGTATCTACAGGAGGATTCATACGAAGAACCTGCTAGTCTGCTTGATGCTCAGCATTTCCTGTAGCTGGGCCGACACAAATCTCGTCCGACAGATGCTCCAGTCGGTCTTAAGCGAGCCGTCCGATGCTAGGCATCTCGGATCGCAAGCCTTTACATTGGACCTGGATGATGCCACACGTGACCTGACGGACGCCGAGATCGAGTCCCTTCTACCACTCGGCATGCAATGCATTCGGTCTCACCGCCCTGAGGCGCGCGATGCTGGGATCTCACTTATCATGACGATCAGCGTTAGACGGGATGGTCCCCGTCTGATGGATCGCTATATCGACGAACTGGGAGCTTTTCTAAATGAGCCCCAGAGCTTGTTCAGGCGAACTGTTTTGGTCATGCTGACAACTCGAACTGAAGTATCGAGGAAATGGATCTCAACGGTGGCAGCTCACCTGGAGGATAAGAGCAATTCGCAAGAAGACACGGAGGCTATTGTCTTTTCGCTGCTCGCAGCGTCCTCCTCAGATCCGGCAATGCTTCACAAAGTTCTAATGTTCGTGACGAAGCGTTCGGAGGGAACGGTCACGATAAGCGCGCTTAGAGGATTGAATCTTGAGAATCGTCTGACGGCAGAAGCTCTCGACTTTATCGATATCAGTCTTAATAGCACTGACCACTGGATACGCCAGACTGCAGTGGATGTCATCCGCATGTTTCCTAAGGACGTACGGACTAAGTTTGCAGCACAACTGGGCCGAATCGCCAGGGACTCCAAGGAGACGGAACTAACCCGTTCTCTGGCGGCAGAGGCGCTGGGCAAATAGCCTTGGCAAGGAGAGGGTAGGCAATGGCACTCCGCTCTCATTGCCCGAGAGTCAAAGGCCATTCCCCGGCCAGACTCACTTGGCTTCGTTTTTCAAATCCCTCAACTGCCCTTTCCGGCCCCGCTATCACCATGAAACCACAACCTCTTGACTCTAATTACGAATTATCCGACCGCTAAACATCACTGAGGGGGAGGGTCTATGAATCCCTAATGTGCTCCTGGCGACAGTTCTAGAGGAGACTGGTGCTTGGGTACGAGCATCCTCGACGCTTCTGCTTGTCAGCTCACAAGTAGGGGACTCGAAAAACGCTCGTGGCCAAGCGGACAAGTAGAAGTTTTCCACGAGGCTTGTTGCCAAGCGCGAGGCAAGCAATACTTCGCGATCTGAAGCAGCCCATCCGTTCCTGGCTCAAGCTATATTCCGATGAGCGTCTCGCCGCGCTGATCGCGCACGCGCGGGATGGCAAGCTTGTTTATGGGAGTTGCTGTTGTTTGGTGGGGACAATCAATGCTCCGCACGCGTTGCAGGGCGCTATTACCGGCCGGCACTGTGGGTCTGATTTGTTCCATGTCGTTCGTGCGCGCCGGATTCCTAGGAGCGGCCGAGGCTGAGCAGGCGTTTCTCTTTTTGGCGGAATACGATGATATTCGCCGCCGCATCCTGATCCCCGTAATCAAAACGGAAATCCGGATGCGCGCCCGGCGGCGGCACGGACAATCGGTGCGCCTAATTCCCGGCTTGCCGGCTACCGAGCGAAATCGGGAAAGAGCCGGACAGAAGGAAGCGGCGCACCGGCAGGCGATCGAGCACTCCTGGCGGCGCCTCAAAACAAGCATGGCGAGCGCGCTAGTGTTTTTTGGAAAGCAAATGGTCTTCCGAGCGGGTTACCATCCCGCCCGTGAAACCAGTCGCGGCCCAAGTCATAATCCGGACAACCTGAGTATCTTTTCAGTGGGTGGTAAATGCCGACTACGCCCACCGGAATCCGCTAAGCGAAGCCGGGCCGCTAAGAACTTCGTACTAATTCCAAAAACGCTTTCGCCGCATGACTCAAGCTTCGCTTCGATGGACACACCAGGTGAATCTTGCGATCCACGTTCAGCTCCGTCACTTTGATCTCTCGCAGAGTGTCCTGCTTTACTTCCTGCTCCACGCACATCCGCGGCAGAAAGGCGACGCCCTCGTTGCGCTGCACCATTTTGCGGATGGTTTCAACCGTCGGCATCTCGACGTCCATGTTCAACGGCACCTTGTGACGTTGGAACTCCTTCAACACCACGGCGCGATATGGCGACAAGACGTTGTGGGCGATGAATGTTTCCATCCCCAATTCCGCGATTGACACGCTTTTTCGATTTGCGAGCCTGTGCTCGGGAGAAACCACGAACGACAGGTGATCGGTGAAGAGCACCATCGATTGCAGCCGGTCATCCTCGGGATCGTAACTGATGACCCCCAGTTCCAAGTCGCCGTCGATCAACTGCGACGGAATCTTGCTCGACAGGCAGCGCCGCACCTGCACTCGAACCTTCGGATAGAGGTGCCGATAGCGCTCGATGTGCCCCAACAAATAGAGCGACGTGGACTCGTTGGCGCCCACTATCAGCCGTCCAGCGGAGTTGTCGCGCAGTTCCGCTAGCGCATTTTCCAGCTCGGCGCCCAGGTTTTCGAAGCGATGCGCGAAATCGCGGACGATCCGGCCGGCGTCGGTCAGCATGAGCTCCTTGCCCGAACGGTCGATCAGTTTTTCCTGCAAATCCGACTCAAGCTTCTGAATCGCAAGGGAGATAGCCGGTTGGGTTCGTCTCAACTTTTCGGCAGCGCGAGAAAAGCTCTTCTCCGTGGATACGGTGAGGAAGACTTTCAAAGGGTAGAGTTCCATAAGTTATTTTTATATCACTATGATAACATCATCAAGTGTTATTTCAATGCTCAGCATTATAAATTGGCTAAATCCAGCGGGGCTGCCGATAATTTAGGAAGGCACTGGAGGATTCATGGCGGACCGAGTCTACCTCTTTGACACCACGCTCCGGGACGGTGAGCAATCGCCCGGCTGCAGCATGACCGTACCCGAGAAGATGCGGCTGGCGGCGAAACTTGTGGAACTTGGCGTCGACATTCTCGAGGCCGGGTTTCCCATCGCGTCCGACGGAGATTACGAAGCGGTGGACGCGATCAGCCGTGAGTTCTCCTGGGTTCAAGTAGCAGCGCTGGCCCGCGCCAACACTCCGGATATCGAGCGCGCGGCGGCGGCCCTCAAATTCGCCAAGCGCCCGCGTATTCACACCTTCATCGCCACCAGCGACATCCATCTGAAGTACAAGCTGAAGAAATCGCAGCAGCAAGTGCTGGATGAAGCGGTGGCGGCGGTTACACTGGCGCGAAGTTATGCGGACGACGTGGAGTTTTCCGCTGAAGACGCGACCCGAACGGATTGGGATTACCTTGAAGAAATTTGCCGCGCCGTGGTGGCCGCGGGCGCGCGAACCGTGAACCTTCCGGACACCGTCGGCTATTCCATCCCCGAAGAATATGGGGCATTGATCGGGCGAATGGCGCGGGCGCTGGGCGATAGCGCCATCGTCAGCGTTCATTGTCACGACGACCTTGGACTGGCGGTCGCCAATTCGCTGGCCGCGGTGCAGGCCGGCGCGCGGCAGATCGAATGCACCATCAACGGGATCGGCGAGCGGGCCGGCAACGCGGCGCTGGAAGAGATCGTGATGGCGTTCAAGACCCGCCCGGACAAACTTCCGTACGAGACGAAGATCGTCACCGAGCATATTTATTCCGTCAGTCAGCTCCTGGCGCAGACCATCACATTTGGGCCGCAGCCCAATAAAGCCATCGTGGGTGAGAACGCGTTTGCACACGAGGCGGGCATTCATCAAGACGGATATTTGAAGGAGCGTACCACTTACGAGATCATCGATCCGCACCTGGTCGGCGTTCCGGCGAGCAAGCTGGTGCTGGGCAAGCACAGCGGCCGGCACGCGTTGCACCAACGCGCCGAGGACCTTGGGTTCGATTTGAATAAAGAAGAACTGAATGCCCTGTATGAGACCTTCACCACGCTGGCGGATCGCAAGAAGGGTTTCCGCAACGAAGAGATCGTCGCGCTGATTCACCAGGTGACGGGGCAGACGGCTGCGGCCGCGGCGGCGAACGATTGAACCCGGCACAGGAGGCTGTGAAAGAAATCGGTCTAAGATCCACACCGGCAAGAATGCCTGTGCCTGGAGTTTGGACATTCTTATGTGGGGCAGGATGGCATCCTGCCGCGGATTGGTAATCCGCCTGGTTTGGATCGGAATTACTTACAGGCCGATTGCCAATCGGCCGCAGGTTACCAACCTGCCCCACAATTAGAATGCGGTTAAACGTATTGATCCTCCCCGGCGACGGAATCGGCGCCGAGGTCACGCGTGAAGCGGTCAAAGTCCTCGAGCACGTAGCGCGGCAGTTTCAGCACCAGCTCTTACTGTCCGAAGGACTGCTGGGTGGCGTCGCGATTCACCAGACCGGCACGCCGCTTCCTCAGGAAACGGTCGATCTGGCCCTGAAAGCGGACGCGACGCTGATGGGGGCGGTGGGCCTGCCGGAATTCGACCAGGCGCCGCCTGAAAAGCGTCCTGAAAAAGGATTACTCGGCATTCGGAAAGTGCTGGGCGTGTACGCGAACTT
This sequence comes from uncultured Bryobacteraceae bacterium, assembly GCA_955652915.1. Lineage (GTDB taxonomy): Bacteria > Acidobacteriota > Terriglobia > Bryobacterales > Bryobacteraceae > Palsa-89. The sequence goes on along the minus strand of CATPCJ010000492.1, from coordinate 3,321 downwards.
GCGGCCGGTGCGCTCCTACAAGGCGTTGCTGGATTCTTCTCCGCTCAAGAACCATCTGGTGGATGGCACGGACATGATCATCGTTCGCGAACTGACCGGGGGCATTTATTACGGTACGCCGCGCGGCATTCATGAGGAGGGCGGTGAAACGCGCGCGGTGAACACCATGACATATACGCGCTCGGAAATTCAGCGTGTGGCGCGCATGGCGTTTCATCTGGCGCGCAACCGGCGTAAGAAGGTCACCAGCGTGGACAAATCGAACGTGCTCGAAAATTCGCAGCTCTGGCGTAGAGTGGTGGTGGAGATCGCCGCCGAATTTTCGGACGTTGCGCTGGACCATATTCTGGTGGACAACTGCGCGATGCAATTGATTTTGAACCCTCGCCGCTTTGACGTGCTGCTCACCGAGAATATGTTCGGCGATATCCTGAGTGATGAGGGGGCCGTGCTGGCGGGGTCCATCGGGATGCTGCCTTCGGCTTCGATCGGCGACCGAAAACCTTCCGGCGCCTGGGTGGGGCTTTATGAACCGGTACACGGTTCGGCGCCGGACATCGCGGGACAGAACAAGGCAAATCCATTCGGCGCGGTCGGCTCGGTAGCAGCCATGTTCGAATACAGTTTTGGTTTGAAGGCGGAAGCCGCGGCGGTGAATCGCGCGGTGGAGGAAGTTTTGAACTCTGGAAATGTGACGGCGGACTTGAAACCGGGCGGCCGTCCGGCGACGACGGAAGAAGTAGGAGACGCAGTAGTGGCGGCGTTATAGGCGGGCGAAATGAGAACTATGAAACCTCGCACCATTATCGAAAAAGTCACGGAAAACCATGTTGTCGCAGAGCGTCCCGGCGCGCCTTCGCTAGTCTTTATCGACCTGCACCTGGTTCACGAAGTGACGTCTCCGCAAGCTTTCGAGGGCCTTCGCCAGCGCGGGTTGAAAGTCCGGCGGCCCGATCTCACCATCGCCACCACCGATCACAGCACGCCGACTACGCCGCGCTCGTTTCCGATCATCGACAAAATCGCGGCCGCGCAAGTGGCGCAATTGGAAGCGAATTGCAAAGAGTTCGGAATCCAGTGCTTCGGCCTGGATAGTGTCAAGCAAGGCATAGTACACGTGATCGGCCCAGAGCTGGGTCTGACGCAGCCCGGCATGACGGTGGTCTGCGGCGACAGCCACACCGCCACGCACGGGGCCTTCGGCGCCTTGGCATTCGGGATCGGGACCAGCGAAGTGGAGCACGTTCTGGCATCGCAGTGCCTGCTGCAAAACAAATCGAAGACCTACCAGGTACTGGTGGAGGGCGCGCTCAAGCGGGGCATCACCGCCAAGGACATCATTCTTTCGTTGATCTCGCGCATTGGAATTGGCGGCGGCACGGGTTGCGTGTTCGAATATTGCGGGCCGGCCATTCGCGCGCTTTCGATGGAAGAACGCATGACCGTGTGCAACATGTCGATCGAAGCCGGCGCGCGCGGTGGACTCATCTCGCCCGACGACACCGCCTATCAGTACATGGCGGGCCGATACTTCGCTCCCAAAGGCGCGGACTGGGAAGCAGCGGTCGCGCGTTGGCGTAAATTGCCGACCGATGAGGGCGCGTCTTACGACCGGAACATTAGCATCGACGCGTCGGCGCTGGAGCCTATGATTACGTTCGGCACTAATCCCGGCATGGGCATCGGGATCACCGCGCGGGTCCCCGATCCGAGCGACATCACCGATCCTTTGGAGCGCGACTCGCTTAGGAAAGCGCTGCGCTACATGGATCTGGAGCCCGGCAAATCCCTGCTCGGACATCCCGTGAATGTGGTGTTCATTGGAAGCTGCACCAACTCACGTATTTCGGATCTGCGCAACGCCGCCGGAATTATGAAGGGCCGCAAAGTGCATCCGGGAGTTCGGGTGATGGTGGTTCCAGGGTCGCAGCAGGTGAAGGCGCAAGCGCAAGCGGAAGGCCTGGATCGAATCTTCCGGGACGCCGGCGCGGATTGGCGCGAGGCCGGCTGTTCGATGTGCATCGCGATGAACGGCGATCAATTGCAGCCGGGCGAATACAGCGTGTCCACCAGCAATCGTAATTTCGAGGGACGCCAGGGCAAGGGTGGACGAACTTTTCTCGCCAGCCCGCTGACGGCCGCCGCGGCGGCGGTGACCGGCGTCGTCACCGATGTACGGGAGCTGATGCGATGAAGAAATTCACCCCATTCGAAAGCCGGCTGGTCACCCTGCCAATCGATAACATCGATACCGACCAGATCATACCCGCGAGGTTTTTGAAAACTATTTCGAAGGAAGGACTGGGCGGCCAGTTGTTCCACGATTGGCGCTATGACGCCGAGGGCCGTCCGAAGCCCGATTTCATTTTGAACACTCCGGAGGCCAAGGCGGCGCAAATTCTGCTGGCCGGCGACAATTTCGGATGCGGCAGCTCGCGCGAGCACGCGCCCTGGGCACTCACTCAATATGGATTCCGGGCTGTGATCAGTACTTCTTTTGCCGATATCTTCAAGCAGAATTCGCTGAAGAATTCGCTGCTGCCAATCGTTGTGCCGCGCGATGTTCACGCGCAATTGCTGACGAACACGGATGTCACGGTGAAGGTCGATCTTGCGTCGCAGAAATTGATAATGCCCGATGGCCGGGGCGTGGAGTTTCCAGTGGACGCGTTCGCGAAACACTGTTTGCTGGAGGGTATCGATGAATTGGGATATATCTTGCAGCAGGAATCCGCGATTGCGGATTTCGAGAGCGCTCATCCGGCGCCGATAAACGCACTGGGGTGAAAGAAAAGCTCTAAGACCAACACTGCCTGTGCCTAGAGTTTGGGCACTCTTATGTGGAGCAGGATGGCATCCTGCTGCGGATTGGTAATCCGCCTGGTGTTGGATCCGGAATTACTTGAGGGTCGATTGCCAATCGGCGGCAGGTTACCAACCTGCCCTACACAGGCAAGAATGCCTGTGCCACGTTGGTTTGAACTAAATTTTTGCTTTCGGATACCGTTCCCGCATCCACTCCACAAACTTCTCCGGCGCCGCCATCGTGGATAACCGGCCTTGCCGCACCAGCGCCCAGTCCTCGAACAGCTTGGACGCTTTGATCTCAGCCAATGTCGCCGGCGGATCCAAACGGCTCAGAAACTCGAATTCGGCGACGGCGGACTTATCGTTTTTCGGATCGGTCCTTCCTCCGGAAACGACCTTTGCCAGTCCCACCACACCCGACACGCCTCCACTGTGATAGACGAAGACTTTGTCGCCCGGCCGCATGTCTCGAATCGCGCGCACGGCTTGAGGATTTCTGACGCCGTCCCAGGT
>CATPCJ010000491.1 GCA_955652915.1 uncultured Bryobacteraceae bacterium | reverse complement strand
TACTGGAACAACGTCGTGGCTCGGCCGGGTTTCTGGGACGCCAGCCGTTGAGATCGCCAGCTTTGGACCCTCATCGACGCGCTAAATCAACCCAGCCGCAGACCCACATCGCGGTCCGGGAAAGGCTCGCGGACTCCGCCGATTGAAAACGCGCTTTTTGAAAACAAACTGAACCGAGGCTCCTTCCTCGGCCTGTGCAACAGGTAGGGCCGCGATTTCTTTGATCGCCTCCACTATTTGGGCGCGGCCTTCGGGCGGAATCGCCTGCCATCGGGGGTCCTGAGAGAGGTTGGCCCAGTCCAGGAGTTGCTCGAAGAGCTGTTGGTCTTCGGATTGTTGCGGACCGGTCGGAACCATGTGGAGATTTTAGCGTATCCTCCGTCTGGACGTGCATTCCATCCACGATGAGTCCAATTCCTTAATTCCAAATCGGCCACGAGGCCTAGGCTGTCCCGCTCCGAGGCCGGCAGCCGTGTATCCGTTCGTGCTCTTCTACAGCGCTTCGAGCGGCTTGACCCAAGACACGGAGCTGGTCAAAATGCGTCCGCGCCTTTTCAAATTTTTCGCCGGTTAATGTCAGCGATTCCTTGACCGCGTCATTATAAGCGCTCACCAATGCGGAATATCGTTTTAGGAGTTTTTGCCATTCTTCGCAGACCACGTCCAAGTGTAAACGAAAAAGAAGAGAAAGAATCGGGCAAAGCCAGGGACCGCCAGAGAGCATGGGCTATGGGTGCCGTGGATGAACTCGGATTTGACTTTACCCGCCCGACCGTGAAATGATACGGTGCGTTAGATGCGGGAGCGTGGACGGTTGCCACCGCCCAACACTCCCTAACTCAGCCTGGAGGGATCAGCTCCAATGCAGAGCTTTTCAGAGTGTAACAGCCGATCTACTTTTATTCCAAGGGATCGCGCCAACAACGGCGGTGGCAGCCGGAAGCGTCTCCTGTTGACCTTCCTTTTGGTTTGGTCGGGCAGCTCTCTCGCTCAGCACCCGATAACCCCTTTACAGGCCGCGCTCGCGGCTACGCGACGCAGCCAATCTACACGCAAGTTGACATTCAAACCCAATCGAATTTCATGGCAAAATAGCTACAAAAAGGAGTCGAGATGCGACTGCATGTCCAAGTAGCGGAAGTGTTGATGATTTTTTTCGCTCTGGTTGCGCCCGTTGCGGCACAACAGCGCGTCGATTCGCGGCATTTGTACGAGCGTACGATGTCGATTGTGCCAATGACCGGCACCGGCAGTTTCGCCGATCCGGTCCGGCCCATGTACACGCCTCTGCCTTCGGGCCTCAAGGCGGCCGCAACGTCGCGGAGCCGCACGGCCATTCTGGGCTTCACCTACGTCCTCAGTGACGATGGGGAGCATGCGCTGGTTGAATTTGTCGCACGCGACCGCGCCGCCTTCCAGCAAATCCTGGCCGACGCGAGCGTTAAGTCGTTCGTCAAAGGCAAGGACAAACGTGAAGATGTTGAAGCGGAGTTTAAGAAATACAAGAAGGATTTCGACTTCACGCACTTCGGGGTACGAATGCCATGACACGCACTTTATTGCAAGTCTGCTTGCTTGGCGCGCTACTCTCGACGAGCGCGGTCGCACAAAACTACCTGGGCTATCTGGATGCGGCCGACTGCAGCAGCATCAGCGGATGGGCGGAAGATTTCGCCAATCCCGGCACAGCGATCAACGTCGAAATATGGGACGGCTCGACCTATGTGACCACAACAGCCGCCAATCTGTACCGCTCCGATGTAGGCTCCCACGCCTACCAAATCTCCACTCCCGCCAGTCTGAAGAACAACCAGTATCACTACATCTACGTGAAATACGGCGGAACGAATCTCTATCTGTATAACTCCGACAGGCCAGTCTTCTGTACGGCTACTTCGAATGGTTACCAATACTATTATTCGGATACTTCCCCCGGCATAAATGTGGCCGCCTGGGCGCAGAATGGCAATGTTTCCACTGGAACCGGCGGACTGACAAACGCATCGATCAACGACTACGGAAGCCTGATCTCGAAAGCGGCGGTGCCGGCCGGCGGCACCCGCTATGAAGTGAAAGCTACGCTCGCCCTAGCTCAGGGGGGAGGCAATTACGATTTGTATCTGGCAGCCTCTACGGACGCGCTTTACGGGACTACATCGTCGGGATCGTACTACGTCGTCGAAGTGCAAAATCCCACCTCCAACGGCAATGGATCGTACACCGCGACAATAGCGTTAAATAAGCGCGTGAGCGGCGTCATTACTTCTTTAGGAAGTACATACATCTCCGGCCACAATGGATCTGTCATCCGCGCGGTCTATACCAACGCCAATCAGATCATTGTCTACAGCGACGGCTTAATCGCCCTATATGCGGTGGATTCCAGCGTTCCGAACGGACAGCCTGGCGTGGGAGTGCGCAGCGTTCCATCCGGCAACGGTATTTCTCGCGTAGACCTGGGGCCACTCGACACCAACGGTCCCACGGCGCTCAACGCGCAACTCGTTTCAACCTCGTCCTTCCCCTCCCGGGTGGACATACATTCAGCCGGCACGGTGGACGACCCGAACGGAACCGGCATCGCCTTCTATCAACTGGTCAGGAATGGCGCGTACGTTGGAAGCTTCCAGACACCGAACTTCAGCGATGCGAGCGTAAGCGCGGGAACGACATATACTTATAGTCTCATCGTTTACGACTACCACTTAAATGCGGCGGTCACGAACATTAACGTGGTCACTCCACCCGCGAACTCCATCGACGCCCGCCAGGTTGGTGTGCGCCCCACTGGTTCCTATTGGGGCGGCGCGGGCGAGCAGATCGACATGCGGTCCGGCAATCTCAACTACACCATCCCGCTTTTGAAAGCCCAAGGACGCGGAGGCTGGGGTGTTAGCTTCAACCTCAGCTACAACTCGCAGAACTGGCGGCAAGACCCGGCCAACACCTGGCAGCTCGGGCAAGAGGTTGGCTATGGCTACGGCTGGCGATTGCAGGCCGGTTCGGTAACGGCGGTTTATCGGGACTATTACACTATCGACCACTATGTCTTCATGGATTCGACGAGCGCCGAGTATCGTCTGGATCAACCCGATGGCACCGGCGTGTGGACCTCCAAGGAAGGGATCTATCTTTCCTTCGACAGCAACACTGGCCGGCTCTATTTCACGGACGGGAGTTTCTGGACATTCGGGTCCACATCGGGCGGGAGCGAACAGGACGCTGGGGTTATGTATCCCACGATGATGCAGGACACCAACGGCAACCAGGTGCTGATCAACTACACTGCCGGAGGCGGCCTGGGGTGGCCAAACTCCAGTTCGCGCATCCAGACCATAGAAGACGTGCGCGGCAACGGCCAACCCGATTACACCTTCACTTATAACTATCAGAATGCGATACCGCGCCTGTCCAGCATTGCCAACACAATCGGCACATCGGAGAAGTATACATTTTCCTACAACAACAGCTCGGCTCTGGTCTCGCCCTGGAACGCGCAAAACAACTTCGGCACGATCAATCTACTGGCCGGGGTCACAGTCACCAACCTAAATCTGATGACAGGCTTCACGTACGATAATTCTGGGGTTCAATACTTTGGCGCAAATGCAGGCACTGGCGAATTGACCCAGGTCACGACGCCCTACGGCGGGCACCTGCGATGGGCGTATCAAGCCAGCACGTTGGCTGGCTCGCGCGCGTTCCGTGAGGTGCAGTCGCGCTATCTTTTGCAATCCAGCGGCGGCTCGGAAACGGGCGTGTCCATCTATCGCGATTCGGGCGACACCAATCGCAGCGTGCACTTGTACGCCAATTTTTTTGACTGGAGCGGCGGCTCGAATAAGGTTTGGTGGTTCCAGACCGATACCTCGCAGTTCAATGCGGCCCTGCAAACCGCCTATGAAGAACGAAACTACCCCGTTGGAACGGCGCTCTTCCACCAAGACTTCACCTGGGCGCAGACTCCCACTTCAGTGAATCCATATATCAGCAGCACGCTGACGACGCTTGATCCGGGGCAGAGCTATCAAGTGCAGAAGAAGACCACTCAGACGCTAGACCAATACGGCAATCTGACCGGCATGCAGCTTTACAATTTCGGCAATTTGTCCACGCCGGCGCGCAGCTATACCAACACGTATCTCACGGACACGAACTACACCTCGCGCTATATCCGCAACCGGCTGACGTGGAGTTACACCGGCGCGACGACGCTGGCACAGAATTCTTACGACGGCTATAACAACGGCTGCACGAGCGCGCTGTCAGGCCAAGGCTGGCACGAGCACGACGACACCAACTATGGCCCCAGCTTCATCTACCGCGGCAATCCGACGTCGATCACTGCGCCAGCCGGATCGCAATGCTTGAGCTACGATGCGGCTGGAAATACAATCGGCAAAACACAAGATGGCATCGCTACTACCATGACCATGGGCACCTATGGCGCCGTGCCCTCCGCGATCACAACTGGAAGCTTGGCCACTTCGCTGAATTGGAACTCTGCCCTGGGCTTGACGGGAGTATCCGGACCGAACGGCGATGGCGCGGGGGTCGGCTATGACGGGAATGGTCGGCCGCAGTCGGCCACCTCGCCCTATGGAGCGGTGACCAACTTCACCTACAACGACAACCCTACACCACCAACGCCACCCAGCAAAACGGCGACCACTAACGGTCACTGGATCCGCACCAGCATGGACGGGTTCGGGCGTACGATAAAAACAGAAACGGGCAACAGCACAACCACCGTATCGACAGTGGATATGGTTTACCTTCCCTGTGGCTGCTCGCCTTTGGGTAAGATGACCAAGATTTCGCAGCCCTACGCACCAGGTGGCGCGCAATATTGGACCACCAATACGTTCGACGGCTCGGGGCGCACGGTGAGCACGCAGTTACCGGACGGAAGCAGCGCCACTACGTACGTTTATCAGGGCAATACTGTGACGGTGACGGATCCGGCCGGTAAGTGGAAGAGGTTCACCGTCGATGCGTTCGGTAACGTCACCAGCGTGCTGGAACCGGACCCAACGTATACCACGGTGACCACCAATTACTCCTATGACGTGATGAACCATCTGACGCAGGTTTCAATGCCGCGCGGCAACAGTACGCAAACCCGCAGCTTCAATTACAGTTACGTCAACGGCGTGATTACTCCCTACCTGCTGAGTGCGACGAACCCGGAGAGCGGCACGGTTTCCTACACCTATGACACGAACGGAGTGATGCTGACCAAGACCGACGCCAAGGGCCAACAGTTCACTTACGGCTATGATGGCTACAAGCGAATGACATCCATCAGTGTCGGTGGCAATGTGATTCGCAATTTCTATTACGACACCAATCCGCTAGACGGCACGTTCTCGCAGTATACCTCGGGCCGTCTGACGGCTGTGCTGCACTCCGCCTTCGTAGCCGTGCCCGGCACACCGCAGATTTCCCACCGATTTGCAGAAATGTACAGTTACACGCAAGCCGGTTTACCCAGCAAGAAGCGGCTGCAAACCAACGAAAACGTATACTACGATCAGACGCACAACCACACCGGCACGATCAATCTGGACGCCGCTTATACGTACGACAATGAAGGGAAGATGACGTCGGTGAATTACCCGACCACTTACGGGGTTGACGGAGACGAGAACCTGATCCCGTCGGCAGGCCCCATTTATACGTATTCGTTCGACAACATGCATCGACCGGTTACACTGACGGATCAGAATAATTATCAGGCCGTGAATAACGTAACATACGGAGCGGCCAACCAAATGTTGACGATGAACTACTTTGGCGTGAGCGAGACGCGGACGTTTAACAGCATGCTCCAAATGACGAGGTTGAGCATACCCGGACAGGTGGATATTAGCTACACATTCCCGAGCGCGACGACGAACAATGGCAAGATCAGCTCGCAGACGGATAACATCAGCGGTGAGACCGTGACGTATCAATACGACTCGTTGAACCGGCTGAGTTCGGCGAACGGCAGCGGATGGAATCAGAATTTCGGCTACGACGGCTACGGGAATCTGGTATCGAAGAGCGGGACTAATTCACCGGCGCTGTCGGTCGCGATTGACGCAACGACGAATCGAGTGGTGGGGCAATCGTACGATCTGAATGGCAATCAGCAGACTACGCCGACGATGAGTGGTTACCTCGGTTATGACGCAGAGAATCGGCTGCTGACTGCGCCGGGATTGCAGTATGCGTACGATGCGCAGAACAAGCGGATCTGGAAGGGCATGTTCGATGGAAACGGGTATTTGACGGGACAAGAGTTGTACTTCTACGGATTTGACGGGCAGAAGCTAGGCACGTACACACTCCGTTCCGACTACGGCCAGAATCGCCAGACGGTATTGTGGGACGACACTCCGACTCTCGCGGTATTCTTCGGCACGAAACGAGTAGCGGTGGGCGGGGTAGCGTTTGCGCACGACCGATTGGGATCGAAAGGTAAGTACTTCCCCTATGGAGAAGAACGCAACTCGCCACCGCTGGCGAACGATCAAGTAAAGTTCGCAACGTACACGCGCGATTCGGCCACGGGATTGGATTATGCCGACCAACGCTATTACGTAAACAACTTCGGCAGATTTATGAGCCCCGATCCGTACCGGGCAACAGCCACCTCTCCGAGCGATCCTGTGAATCCGATGAGCTGGAACCGATATAGCTACGTTACCGGGGATCCGGTCAATAAGGTTGACCCGGGCGGGCTGAGGGAATGCTACACGGAAGACGAAGACGGAAACGAGGTCGACTGTAGTGTTGCGGCCGGGAATACCGAGCAAAGCACGGGCGGAAAGCCCGGGAACAGCAAGAAGTGGGATCAGACTCTGGCTAAGCTTAGCTACGGGAACGAACTGGTGCAGGACTTAGATCCATCGGCGCCATGCGCGCAAGACTTCAAGCAGATTGCCGCTGCGCCTGGGGGACGAACACTAGCCGAAATTCAGCAACGCGTAAATGTTAGCAACTGGGAAGACGGAACGGCGAGTACAGATATTCAAGCTGGATTGTTCACTCCGGGAACCGAGGCCTACCAGTTTTGGGCGCCCAAGGGAACGACGATTCAGCAGTTTTTCAAAACCAACAGTGGTGTCAACGCGGAGACAGCTCTCACGGTATCCGCACTGTCGACCAACATCTATTTCAGGCCATCCTCGGTAGCTTCCCACTCCGCCGGATACGATGCCGCGCTCTTGATACACGAAGTTCTTCATAGTCTTGGGTGGGATGACGATCAGATCAAAGCGGCCCTTGGTCTGACACAGGATGACTGCGGCATGGGAACGGCCTGCATAACCCAGAAGTTAGCTCAGGATTGCTTCGGCAAGAAGAAGTAGGGAGTCAACAATGAGACTTGCGTTCCTACTGCTATTCCTTAGCGCGGCAGAACTTCCAGTGGAGTCCGAATGTGTTGAACTTTCGCAACGCAAGGCGCTCCTTGACGCGACAGTCGTTTTTCGGGGCACGGTGGTAAAGCTTGAGGACGTCACTGAACAGGAGGCAAATCCTGCGGACAAAGTTCAGGTCCGGCGATCAAGTCCCACCGAACCACGAATGGTGACGTTTATGGCGGATCAATTCTGGAAGGGCCCGGCCACCAGGCTGGTAAGGGTATTCCTGTTTTTGCGTCCGCCGGAAGGAAGTAGTTATAAATTCAAGCCCGGCGGCGAGTACATTGTATACACCTTAGGCAAAGCGAATGGGTGGGGACCGCTTGATCGACTGAGTGAAGGAGAACCAGTTTATGACGTCGGAACGTGTATCCTCCGCATCCGCTCGGATGTTGTAGCTGAGTCGAAATTACTCGGTAAAGGCCGAACGCTGCGGTGATATCGAATGCGAATGGCAACCAGCAGACCACGTCGCAACAGCTCTCTCTCCCTCCCTCCCAGCGCGCAATTGATTTCAACTTCATCGTTCCCCACACTTCTATGCATTAGCGCGGCATCACTCCCGGTGGAGTCCGAGTGTGTTGAACTTTCCCAACACAAGGCGCTCCTTGACGCGACCGTCGTTTTTCGGGGGACGGTTGTAAATCACGAACTATGACTTTTGCCTTCGCCATGGGCTGGGTGCGCGTTGCGCGTGACCATAACTTACGAAGTTTTCTACTGATGGAATATCAATGGATCATGTACGGGGATTGAACTCAGTTGTTTGATTGCCGAAAGACGCCCAGCGGTGGCGTTGCTGCCGGGCGAATAACTCCACGCGACAACCGGGGCAAGTCGCCTCTACCAGGGTGTAGAATTCCTCCGGCTTCCGTGAATGCTCCCGCCGCACCGCTTCGAGAACTGTCGTGTGGTTTCCATGGAGGAAAACAGGCTTGCCGCGGACCGCAAGCATGCAATGCTCGGTCTTTCCGCGCAGCCACTCGCCGGTACCCATACGATCCTTAACCCAGGTGAGTAGCGTCTTGTACTCAAAGCCCCAAGCTTCGACAACATCGAAGGCGACGCGCAAATGGGCATTGGTGGTCCATAACCACAGGATGGCGTTCTCGTCGGCGATCTCCGCAACAGGTATTGCCTTGATTTCTTCGATGTCCATGGTTGGATACGGCAGGCTGTTGCCGGAGTCGTATCTCCACGGCGGGTCAGCCACGATCACTTGGAATGGCCCGGACGGCAGTTCGGGCGGCGCGGCGTCCAGTTCCTTCGCTTGTCTTAAAACCTCCAGACGCCTGTAGGCCCCGGCCACTTTGCCACTTCGGTCCATCTGTTCGACATGGTGACCGTATTCTTCCGGTTCCTCCTCGGCCGCTTCGACCACGGCCTCAGCTCGTTCGATTGTTGTTCTGCCCACGCCCAGGCAGCGGGAGATCCTGTCGCGGGCGTCACCGAGATCGGCCCTCTGACATTCCGCCACAGTGGCGGGATGACAGAGGTCCGCCCTCTCGCCTTGGCGCTGTCGGGCTTCGCGGCGCTCCAAAGGCTCAATGGCTCGCTTAAGAGCCACGATTTCACTTGGCAGAAGGTCCTTGCGGACGAAGTTTTCGTGAGCTTCGCCCCGTGCGGCTTGGTAGAGATCGACGACGGTCACGGCAATATATCGGCCCAACCGAGCAGCCGGCAGGCCTCAAGCCGCCGCTGTCCGGCGATCAGTCGGCCTTTTGGGGTGACTACGACCGGATGCAGCAAGCCCACTTCCCCGATGCTCTGCGCGAGTGTCTTCAGATCGCCGAGGTCTTTGCGGTAGCGGAAGCCGATTTGAATCTGGTCAATATTCATACGCGCGCTACGAATTCACCGCCGTCTCTTCTTCCAACTTGGATACTTCCCTCTTGGTTTATAGAGTCCCAGCGTTGCAATCGACAGCAGCCCCTTGCCCACGCCTTTCGCAATGCCTTTGCCTTCTCGGGCCAGCGCCTTTCCTAACGACTCGTTTTTTCTCCACCTTGCTATTGCAGTTCTCCTTGTCGTGATTTCAATCCGGTCAATGTTTACTGCCATCCAGCGCGAACATCTGACAACCCGCGCGAACCGGCACGAGTGACGAGCCGTCTGACGAGCCATCCGACAAACTGATGCGTCGGTAGTTCCAGGCGCGTGCACGCTTCATGAGCAAGGTATCGACGGCGTATACGGCCAGTGAGCCGACCGTCTGCAGGATGTCGGCAACGGCTGGCGTCCCTGGACAGGGATAACGGTCGTCGTTCACCATGTCCGGGAACATACACGCGATGCAGGACCCCTGCTTTTCCTGGACAAAGACGTAGCCGTGGTCGCCATTCAGACTTACCCCGGCGAAGATCACAGGAACGTCCGCCACGCGGAAATACCGGCTGGCCGCAATGCGAGCAGGATTGTTATCCACGCCGCAAATCGTGACGTCACAAGACAAATCGATCTCGCGCGCGATGGCTTCCTCCAGCCGAAACGGTACGCCGCGGATTTCAGTCGCGGCGATGCACTCTAGTTGAAGATTCTCGGCAAGCGCGAGCGCCTTAGGGTTTCCGACATCCTTTATATAGAACCGTTGCCGATTGAGATTACTAGGTTCGACGATGTCAGGGTCGAGCAGGGTGATGCCGCCGATTCCCTTGCGCACCAGCGTAGGCGCGATCTGGGAAATAATCCCACCCGCGCCGACGCATAACACGCTGCTGCGCGAAAAGACGTCTTGGTCGAATCCGGGAATCTTGCCTTGGCGATCCTCAGCTCCTGGGATCGCTTTCCCACGCAAGCTAATCGAGGTTTTTGAGACGGTAAATGCCGGGCGCATGATTCTCTACTCCTTCTCCATAAATTTCGATTTCAAAATTCTGATCCATCCGGACGAACCGCACGTAGCCATCGCGGCTGAAGATGGCCATCACCGCCAGGTGCCCACCGCTTTCAAGCCGCTTCTGGAAACCTTCATCGGTGCCCGATGGATGCGTAGCGTCCGGGCCAGTTCCCGGATGGCTGTGAAAGTGCGCCAGGAACTTGTGGCCAAACTGCTCGAGTTTGATCAGCACATTGTGCGTCGAAGGAAAATCGCCAACGACCCCCATGGGAGTGCGGCGCTGGTGAGCGAATTCGGCGCACTGGTCGAGCACGAGCACGCTTTCGACTTCCGAGCCGGTGATGAAGAAAAACTGCTCGTTCTTATCCACCGTCAACTTCTTGTAGCAGTCATGCAGAAAAAGCGAGCTGATGGCGTAACGCCTGGGACCGGTATTCGGCTGCCGGTATTCTCGGCTTCGATCCGCTCCAG
>CATPCJ010000490.1 GCA_955652915.1 uncultured Bryobacteraceae bacterium | reverse complement strand
CCATCGCAGCCGGAACAGGTAGTCCCGGCAGGCCTGTTCGGTGTCAAACCAGGCCTCGAACTGGCTCAAATTTCGCGGATACTCCTCCATATCCCGCCATACTACATATTGGGGCTACCTGAGTCAAGTGAATACCCACCTCACTTAGAAGCAGCCTCTTGCGCAATGAGCCGCATTACTTTCTTCTCATTGTCACCGAGCGACACGCGTTGACCTAAGTCAACGGCGTTCCGAACATCGAGAGTAAGATCATCCACGGAATCAACATCGGAGAAAGATATAATTTTGTATTCACCCGGAAGCAGATGATTGAATTTAAATGCTCCCTGGCTGTCTATTTTGGCTAAATGACTTTGTGCCTCATCGTTTGAGAACTTCGTCGCGATCACAAGTCCGTGGCTCACTAAAGATCCGTTACTGGTTATGGACGTGCCTTCAATCTGCGCGGCATTGCTCACGATCGACAAGGTCAACTCCATTGGCCGGTCAATATCGAGTATTCCTGGGTCGCGCTTCTGTCCTGAAACCACCAAGGATTTCAAGAGCAGAGGGTCTTTCTTTGTTGTCACCTCAACTTGATAGGTATCCCTTGTTACATGGGGGAGTGCAAACCGTCCGTCACTTTGTATCGGCACAGTAAGACGAGCGAGCTGAGTACCCGTCAGAACCAACTGAACGCCTTCAGGAACGGGAGCGCCTCCATCCATGACCACTCTGCCCGTCAACGATGGCGACGGCTCCATAGTGAGAGTAATATTCTTAATTGGTCTCCCAGCCAAGAGTACGCGCGAACGGGCACTCAAATCTTGCACGCTACCTAATGTGCGGCAACGAAGCACGTATTCCCCAGGTGGCACCGACTTAAAAAAGAAGCGTTTGTTAGCTCCGTCCAGACGAACTACCTGACGTGTCCCAAGACTACGGGCATCCACCGGCTCGATAAAGAGCGACGCTTCGCCACCAGCGGGCAGACCCTCGACGAAGCCTTCAAGGGATACGGACTTTACCATGCCCACTCGAATATCAAGGTTCGAAGTCGTCTGGCCCGAACGTGCCAGGACCCCTACAGCGGCGTGGATTTCTTGTACGCCCGGATAGTAAGTGATCGCATAGTCTTCAAACAAGCCGTCACCGGCCTCCTCCCCGTTGTTTCTCGGTAAACGCAAACCCAACACGCTGGCCATGTCGCGATAGAACGCACTGAGATAGTAGTGCCCCGGCCGCAAGTTGAAGATCCGATACTCGCCAAGGTCGTTCGTACTCACCTGGGCCACAGACGCCAAGCTGAATTTGCCGTCAACGAGCCGAACCTGACTCAGTTGGACCGTGGCTCCAATCAGCGCCTCATTGTTTTCGTCAGTGATGCGGCCAGAAAACACGGCCCAAGGCACAAGACGAAACGTCACTTCTAAGTTGTCCAACCCGCTGACGTCAAGAGCATTATCTTTGGAACTTTCGCGAGCGCGATATCGTTGCGGCGCAAATCCCGGCTTTTCTGCCGTGAGGACATACTGCCCAACCGCGACCGCCGCAAGTGCGAAGCGGCCATCCGGCCCTGTTGTACCTGCGCGAACGGCATCTTCCGGTCCGTGAAGGGGTCTTAGCGTAATGATGGCTTTGCTGACCGGTGCCGACGTGAGGTTATTAATCACAACACCAGTCACGCTAGATTTGTCTTCAGTTCTGACGCTCTGACCAAAGACGTGCGCAGCCAGACCAATAACGAGGACGAGTCGAAGCTGTGATGTATGCCGCATTTAAGTCACCTTGATCGCTGGCCGCCATTGCCGGAAGGATAGAAATGAAGCATCTACCAGATTCAATGCCTAATGAGCCAGCCTCCGATTGTCGTACAGGATCTTGTCCGGGCAAGGTCATCAGCCGTGACTGGGCCAATCACGCTTCATCCCCAGTAGCGTTCGTGAGGCTAAACAAAATAGAAAAACTCATTACCACTACATAATCCCGAGACGCAGACATAAACATACGCCCTCGGGTAAAAATAGAAGTACGTGTTTGCGTATGGCTGTGATAGAAAATTGATCTGCGAAGAGGATTCATACCAATAAAAGCAACAATTGCTGGACGTGAGGTGATTTTGGTGAGTTATAAGCGTGGTCTCGCTGAACCCGTCCCATTCGCCCCAAGTAAAGTACACGTTGGCGGAACCGCTTCCGGACGACAGGTTCGATCCGTAGATCGACCAGTATTTGTTGTGATTCGTGGGGGTCGTTCCATCATAATTGCCAATTCCTCCAGAATTGATCGACGGTGTCTGGGCGTGGCTGAGTGCTGAAAAGCTGGCGAACAAAATCACCAACATACAGAATTTGTAAATAAATTGTTTCATAACCGATCTCCTTGACGCTGCTTTCACGTCAGCTCAAGTGTACGCCACGGATAATATTTAGCAAGGTGGGTATTCACTTCACTCAGGTAGCCCTACAGGTTGTGGTTGGACTCCACGCCGGCAGCGGCGCACTTGACCATGGATTTGTACGGGACGGGATCGATGGCGACCGCCTGCTGTACCAGCCGGTAGAAGAGCTTTCCT
>CATPCJ010000489.1 GCA_955652915.1 uncultured Bryobacteraceae bacterium | reverse complement strand
GGCCAACACCCGGCTGGTCCGTGGCATCAACGTGCTCGGCTTCCCCGCCCTGTCGATTCCTTGCGGCGAATCCGCGGGACTGCCGATCGGCCTGCAAATAGTCGGACGGCCGTTGGAGGAAAACCTCCTGCTCGCCTTGGGCGAAGGACTGGAGGAGTCAATACTTACCCGGGTGTATCCAATGCCCTAACGTGGCGCGGACACTCGTGTCTGCGGGCCTCGAGACTCGTCTCGAGGCTCTTTTCCCCCGCAGAGGCCGCGCCACATCTTCCACCCGCTGCTAAACTGACACTTGGCAGCCCCAACCAAACTCGCCTCCGACCTATCCGCCTCCCAGGCCCTCTCGAAATTCGTCGCCGAGTGCGCCAGCTCTGCCGCCATCCGCGACGCGCTGCAATGGTTCGCCCGCGAGAAACAGTGGATTAACGATCGGCATTTGCAGCTTTGCCGTATCCCCGCGCCTACATTTTTCGAACAAAAGCGAGCCGAATGGATGCTCGCGCAGTTCCGCGCCCTGGGTTGCATCGCCCGCATGGATCGCGCCGGAAACGTCATCGCCCATCCGGTCGAAAATCGGGAAGGCCCCTACATTGCCCTCACCGCGCACCTCGATACCGTGCTCGCGCCGCGCGCCAACGAAGATGTTGCCATGGGCGCCGACGGCAATCTGCGCGGTCCCGGCGTCTCCGACAATGGCGCGGGCCTGGCTGGTCTGCTGGCTATCGCGCGCGCGATTCAGGTCTCACCGGGCCTCAACGAGCTGTTCCGCAACCTCGTCTTCATCGCCAATGTCGGTGAAGAGGGCGAAGGCAACCTGAGCGGCATGCGCTACCTGTCGCGCCAATCCAACACCGGAAGCCGCATCGAAACTTTTCTGATTCTGGACGGACCGAACACCGATCACATCACTTCCCAAGCCCTGGCCAGCCGCCGCTTCGACGTCACCGTCAACGGCCCCGGTGGACATAGCTGGAGCGATTACGGCCTGGCCAATCCGGTACACGCTCTTTCGCGCGCCATCGCTTTTTTCACGGAGCAACGCGTTCCTGGCAACGGCAGTCCGCGCTCTTCTTACAACTTTGGGATTTTCGAGGGCGGGTCCAGCATCAATTCCATTCCCACGCAGGCCCGCGCGAAAGTCGATATTCGTTCCGAGAGTCCTGCCAAGATCGAGGAGATTTCCAGCCTGCTGACCAACTGCGTGGAACGCGCGCTCGAAACGGAAAACGATCGGGCGACCGGCCCCAAGGTCACCGCCAAAATTAAAGAAATCGGAGCGAGACCGGGTGGCCGCCTTCCCGACGATGCCTACATCCTGCAGTGCGTGCGCGCGGTGGACTCGCACCTCGGCATCCGCTCGCATCTCGATTGCGCCTCCACCGACGCCAACATTCCGCTCTCCATCGGCTTGCCGGCCATCTCCATCGGAGCCGGAGGACAAGGCGGCGGCGCGCATACGCCACAAGAATGGTTTCATCCGGATGGCCGTGAGCTGGGATTGAAACGCGTCCTGCTGACATTGTTAATGCTGGTTCGGGGACCGAACGGCGCCAACACAGAATTGATACGATCGGCCGGATGACGGGCAAGAAACCCGCAAGCTGGCTGGTCGATTGCTCCTTGATCGGCGTAGCATTCATCTGGGGCGTCACGTTCGTAATTGTCAAACAGGCGCTGACCGATGTTTCGACGCTGTTATTCCTGACCATCCGTTTTGCCTTGGCCACAATAGCGCTGGCTCTCATTTTCGGCAATCAATTCAAGACTGGATTCAACAAGCGCGGCATTCGCGGCGGCGTCATCGCGGGCGCCTTGCTGTTCAGCGGCTATGTGCTGCAAACGTTCGGTCTGAAATACACCTCGGCGTCCAAGACTGGATTCATCACCGGCCTGTATATCCCGCTAGTGCCCTTGTTCAGCAGCCTGGTCTATAGGAAGGTTCCGCGACTCGTCGAAATCCTGGGCGTAGTGACTGCATTTGTGGGAATGACGCTGATGAGCATCCAGAGCGACATTCTGCACATCGGTCTCGGCGACTTATTGGTGGCCTGCTGCGCGGTGGTGTACGCGTTTCACATCTTGGTGCTGGGCCGATTCGCCGGCTCGGCGAATCCAGGAATTTTGGCGGTGATGCAGATTGCAACCGGCGCGTTGATCGGCGCGAGCACATTCTGGTGGGCGGAGCCTGTTCATATCCAGTGGACGGCCGGGGTCTGGATCGCGTTAGCCATCACCAGCTTGTTCGCAACCGCGCTTGCGTTCACGATACAAACCTGGGCGCAGCGCTACAGCAGCCCAACCCGCACAGCCATAATATTCTCGCTCGAACCAGTCTTCGCCTGGGGCACGTCCTACCTGGTAGCGGGCGAAGTGCTGTCCCGCCGCGGAACCCTAGGCGCACTCTTGATTCTGGCCGGCATCCTTTTAGTGGAGCTGCGGTCTAGACACTCCGACTAAGGCCTGGGACTGGACTGGCAGGAAGCTGTGAAAAAAACGGTCTAAGACCCGCTTCAGAACCGCGCGCGTAAGCAAGCGCCAACCAGTTACCCGTGAATCACACCCGCAAGCTGCAGCACCCGAAAAGCAAGCAATCCGAACATGAGCGACAAATAGCCGCGTAGCGCAAACAGGCAGATCCTCACGGTCCTCGTCATCCGCATTGGTCCGAGATGCTCAGTCTCCACCTTCTCCTCCGGCATGGCATCCAGCGGATGGACCACGAAAAACACAGTCCGCTCCTGTTGCACGTTGTCATCGAGTCGGGTCATCGTCATTTCCTCCTCCTTATGTATTCGCAAACAAATTGGGCGCCGCCACCTGAACTGCCAAAAGCAGAGACAAAACAAAAAGCAGAACCACGATCGCCCAATTCACGACGTTGTTCCAGGGCTTGTTTGCGAAGTTTTCCCCCAGAACCTGCCGGTCGTTCAAAAGCAGTTGTAAGAAGACGATGGCCGACGGCAGCATGATCCCCGCCAGCACCTGGACGCTCAGGATGATGAGCTGTAACGGCGCTCCCGGGATTAGCACGATGCCCGCCGCCACCAGCACACACAGCGCATAGACCGCGTAGAATCCAGGAGCTTCTTTAATCGGTTTTTGCAAGCTGCTTGGCCAGCCAAGCACCTCACCGTAAGCCCAGGCGCTCGACAGTGAAATCGTTGTGGTGCCAAGGACCGCCGCGTTAATCATCAGAAGCAGAATGGCGTTCTTGATGAATGGTCCAAATACCCCCCCCAACTGCACGGCCATTTGGGCTGGATCGGTGAAATCCCAATGCCGCTCGTAGGCTGCATTGCCCGCGAGCATCATGCAACCGGCGACCAGAATCGTAAAGACCGCGCCAACCAAGGTGTCCAGCCTCGCCCACTTCAGGTCTGAAAAACGCAACCGTTTGTCAGCCACGCAGCTTTGCTGAAAAAACAACTGCCAGGGAGCGATGGTCGTTCCGACAATGGCGATCACCAGAAACAGCCAACTGGAAGTTAGCCCGCCTCCCGGCAACGAAGGCGCGAGCATATGTTTTACCGCGTCGCCAACAACCGGGTGAACTTGGAACGCAATCGCGAACCAAGCCAGATCGAGCAGGCACAGAAAAACCACGATACGTTCCCAGCGCCGGTAGCTTCCCGTTAGTACCAGAGCAGTCAAGGCGATGGCCGCAACCGGAACACCGAAGATTGGATTGACGCCAAGTTTGCCGAGCGCCAGCGCTATGGCCGCAAACTCAGTCACCAGCGTGAGAAAGTTAACCAGCAGCAAGTCCGCAAGCGAAAACCGTCCCCACCATTTTCCGAACCGCCGGTAGATCATGGTGGCGTGCCCTTGACCGGTCACGATCCCCAGCCGGACAACCATTTCCTGGACGAAGTAGCAGATCGGCAACAACAGCAGCAGCAGCCACAGTAGATGCGTTCCATACTGTGCGCCGGCCTGGGCGTAGGTGGAGACCGCACCCGCGTCGTTGTCGGCTTCCATGACGATCAGGCCGGGCCCGAAGACCATCAGGAATGTGAGGACCTGCGCCCAAGCCTTGTTCCGAACCTGAATCGGCTTGGCGGGCGCGGCCGCAAGTTCATTGTGTTGAGTTCCATGGGTCGTCATCACCGCGAGAGTTTACCCATGCCGCGGCGGCACACAGTCGTCGGTTGCCCCATATCGGCGGGGCTGCCGATGCGAGGCTGTCGCGTACTAAATGAGCACTGACTGTGAAATTCAATGAAAGCGCGGATAGCGGTCGCTATCGAGCAAGAAGGCGGGAGACCGTCAGAGACGGAGGCTCCGCTGACTCGGTATCGATTTGCTGTTCGCGCGTTCTACTGCCGCCGTCAGACATGTATGGGCCTCCTTTCTCCTGTAATTTTGGCGGACAATGCCTGTCCCGCCAAACCCAGGGTATACCAGCCGGGGTATACTTGTAAAGTCTTTTCTGCGATTATTTTTGGCGCCGGATTATTTCTTATGGCACACACCGTTGATGAAAAGAAGAAGCTGCTGAACCGGGTCCGGCGCATCATGGGCCAGGTCGCGGCCATCGAGAAGGCCCTCAACCAGGACGCGGAGTGCTCCGATGTCCTGCATAACATCTCAGCCTGCCGCGGCGCCATGGACGCCTTGATGGCGGAGGTGATCGAAGGACATATACGGTTTCACATCCTGCCTGCGAAGGGAGGCGCAACCGGCGAACAGACGCAAGCCGCCGACGACCTTGTCCACGCCCTGAGAGCCTATCTCAAATAGTGGAGAATGCGCCCTTCCCAAGTCCCAAGCCCCCGGATCCCGAGCTATCATTAAGGTAAGATCCGATTCCAACAAAAACGAGGCGAACGAAGCATCATGCGGTGGTTTACCAAAATGCGGCAACCGAAATTGCTGTCCTTAGCTCTCATCCTTGTCACTCTCACGATCGGTATCGTCATCGGCACCATCATGAACACCGGCGTGCATGCCGCAAGAACCCAGTCTGCCGCGCGTGACGCCACGCCTTTGGTCGTCCCCAACGCCGTGCAGCTCGGCAACGAGTTCACCAAACTGGCCAAGCGGCTCGAGCCGTCCGTGGTCTACATCACCGCCGACTACACGCCCAGGGTCGCCGAAACTCCGCGCAAGCGCGGCACGCCACAAACTCAGAGCGGCGATGGCGGTGACGACGGAATAGATCTGTTCAAGCACTTCTTCCGTAACAATCCCAACGGCGATCTGCCGCAGCGGGCTTTCCGTCAGGAACAATCCGGCACCGGTTTCATCGTCGACCGGAACGGCTACATCATCACCAACAACCACGTGGTTTCCAAAGTCGATCGCATCAAGGTGCGGCTGCACACCGCCGACACCGCCGAGTATCGCGCCAAAGTCGTCGGATTCGATCCTGAAACGGATTTGGCGGTCTTGAAAATCGATCCGAAGACAGAGTTGATCCCCGTCACCATTGGAAATTCGGATGCCGTGCAAGTGGGCGACTGGGCGGTCGCGATCGGTTCGCCTTTTGGTCTGGAAGCTTCGGTGACCGCCGGCATCGTCAGCGCCCTCGGACGCAACATCGGCGGCTTGCAATTGCAACGCTTCATTCAGACCGACGCCGCCATCAATCCCGGCAACAGCGGCGGCCCCCTGCTGAATATTCGCGGCGAAGTGGTAGGCGTCAACACCATGATCGCCACCCAGAGCGGTGGATATCAGGGCATCGGATTCGCGCTGCCCATCAATATGGTCGCTCGCGTCTATAACGACATCATTCGCACTGGCCGTGTATCGCGCGGATCCATCGGCGTGGAGTGGTATCCGGGCGATAAGCCGGAGCTTTTCAAAGCGCTCGGCACCAATCAAGGTGTCATGGTGAGCAAGATCAAGGAGGGCGGCCCGGCGGAGAAGGCCGGCCTCAAAGTTGAAGACATCATCGTGGCGATGAACAACAAACCGGTGAAGGACGGCGAGGATCTGGTGTCGCGCGTCGCCGAAACGCCGGTCGGCACGGCCGTGAATTTGACGGTCGATCGCGATGGCAAGCGCCTGGATCTCAAGCTCACCATCATGGATCGCGCCGAGGTATTCAAGGATCGTCCGGAATTCGCGGAGTTGCGGCGCGAAACCGAGGAGCCTGCCAAGCCTGAACAATCCACCTATAAGTTCGGTGTCAAGCTGCATGCCCTGACCGATAGCGAGCGTGCGTCCATGGGCATCGAGACCAAAGCGGGACTGATAGTAAGGAGCGTCGACGGCAGTTCCTTCGCCGAGGACATTGGCCTGTTCGAGAAAGATGTAATTTTAGCGATCAATCGGCAGGCAGTGTCAAGCGTGGACGACGTGATCCGAATCCAGACAGCTCTGAAGCCTGGCGACCCGGTAGCATTCCGCGTCATGCGATCCACGCCGGGAACCCGCGGCCATACGCCGCAGTGGACCACTCTATTTGTGTCCGGCACGCTCCCGGCACAGTAAATTGTGGCACAGGCATTCTTGCCTGTGTCTGGACTGTGAGGCAGGTTGGTAACCTGCAGCCGATTGGCAATCGGCCGTAAGTAATTCCGAATCCAACACCAGTCGGATTACCAATCCGCCGCAGGATTCCATCCTGCCCCCCATAAGAATGTCCAAACTCCAGGCCCAGGCATTGCGCGAGTTTGACGATCTTCGTCGAATTGAACCTAAGCGTCGTCCACCAATTCCTTGCCGATTTCCCAATGGTGTCCGAAGGGATCGACAATTCGTCCTAAACGCCAACCATACTCGTTGCGGACGGGCACAACAACGCTGGCTCCTGCCGCCACGGCCCGCTCGAAAGCGCCATCCGGATCGCCCACGATCATCACCATCCGCACCGAACCACCACCCAGAGACTCGGGGCTGAAATTCAAATGCTCAGGAGACTCGTCAGCGACCCAAAATTCGGCATCGCCGACGGACAACCGTGCGACTACAGTTCCATTCTCGCCGTCGATGCGGAACAATTCACCGGCTCCGAACGCCGCCTTGTAGAACTCGATCGCCTTCGCCCCGTTTCGAACCGAGAGCATCGGAGCTATGGCCGTCTTCTGATCCTTGGCGCTCTGTGAATCTTCGCCCATACGCTGCATTATACGTTGTGGCTTAGGAGCAAAGCGCGTCCGGCGCCATCGATTTGACAGCAATACCCTGAATGTGTAATTATTCATAGTAGTGAATAAACATTCACTGGAGGATCGCCACCACATGCAGCCGGACGCGGGAACATCGCTCAAATCGGTCAAGAGAATGCCGTCCCCGAAGACCCTCCCGAAAATCGGCGCTTCGAATTTCACGCGCGATATCGATCTCTCGCAAGATGAACTGCTGGCGCTGCTGGATCTCACCCAACAAATAAAGTCGTCGCCCTCGCGATTTTCAAAGAGTCTCACTGGCCGCTACATCGCGCTGCTCTTCGAAAAGCCTTCCCTGCGAACCAGATTTACTTTTGAGCTCGCCATCAAACAACTCGGTGGCGACGCGGTGTTTAGCACCGGCCCGATCGGCGATCGCGAACCGCTGCAAGACGTCGCGCGCAATCTGGATCGATGGACCAATGCCATCGTCGCGCGCACCTTCTCGCAAGATACGATCGACGATCTCGCGCGCTGGTCCAGCGTGCCCGTCATCAATGCCCTGAGCGACCGGTTTCATCCCTGCCAAGCCCTCGCGGATGTTTTCACGCTGCAGGAAAGATTCGGCGATGTTCGAGGACTCAAGCTGGCCTTCGTCGGCGATGGAAACAACGTCGCCAACTCGCTGATGCTCTCCGCTCTGCGGCTCGGAATGAGTTTTTCGATCGCAACGCCGGCGGGCTACGCGCCGGATGCGGAGATTGTCGCGCAGGCCGAAGCACTGGCAGCGGTGTCGGGCGCGCGGTTGGAGATCGGCAACGATCCGATGAACGCAGTGACCGGCGCGCAAGCCGTTTACACCGATGTCTGGATCAGCATGGGACAGGAAGAGGAGTATGCGAAACGCTTGGCGGATTTCGCCCCTTACCAGGTGAACCAGGCGCTGCTGGAAAAGGCCGGCTCCGATGCTGTCTTCCTGCATTGCCTTCCGGCCAAGCGCGGGGAAGAAGTCACCGGCGAGGTAATGGAATCGTCCCAATCGGCGGTTTTCGATCAAGCGGAAAATCGGCTGCACGTCCAAAAAGCATTACTATTGATGTTGATCGCTTGAACTTTCCGCATCCTACCCTATGACAAAACCGAAGAAAGTTGCCCTGGCCTATTCAGGCGGGCTGGATACATCCATCATCATTCCGTGGCTTAAGGAAAACTACGGCTGCGAAGTGGTTGCCGTTTGCGGCGACATCGGACAGGGTGGCGATGAGCTGAAGGGCTTGGAGAAAAAGGCTCGCAAGACGGGCGCATCGGAAGTGCATGTGGCCGATATGCGCGAGGAGTTTGTCACGGAATATTTGTGGCGGCTGGTGCAATCCGGCGGCGTGTACGAGCACAAATATCTGCTGGGCACGTCCATCGCGCGTCCGCTGCTCGCGAAGAAACAAGTGGAAGTCGCGCTCGCCACCGGCTGCGACGCGCTGGCGCATGGATGCACGGGAAAGGGCAACGATCAGGTGCGTTTTGAGCTCACCTACAAAGCTCTGGCGCCGCATTTGCCGGTGATTGCTCCGTGGCGCATCTGGGATATCGTGTCGCGTGAGGATGCCATCGATTATGCGGCCAGGCACAACGTGCCGATCGCGCAGACCACCAAGAAAATCTACAGCCGCGATCGCAACATCTGGCACATTTCTCACGAAGGCGGCGCGCTGGAAGATCCCGTGAATGCCGCCCCGGACGAAATTTGGATGCTCACCAGCAGTCCCAAGGACGCGCCCGATAAGCCGGCTGAAGTTACCATCGGTTTTGAAAAAGGCCGGCCGGTTTCGGTGAACGGTAAGACCAGTTCCGGCGTGCCGCTCCTCGAAACGTTGAATAAGATCGGCGGCAAGCACGGCATCGGCCGCATCGACCTGGTGGAGAACCGGTTCGTCGGAATGAAATCGCGTGGTTGCTACGAAACACCGGGCGGCGCTTTGATCATGTACGCTTATCGCGAGCTGGAATCGTTGACGCTCGACAGAAACACGCTGCACTATAAGCAAAAACTCTCGCTCGATTACGCCGAGATGGTGTACAACGGCCTATGGTTCACGCCGTTGCGCGAAGCGCTGGACAAGTTCTTCGAAGCTACCGGCCAGTCCACCACCGGCGAAGTTACGCTGCGGTTGTACAAAGGCAACATCGAACCGGTCAGCCGCAAGTCGCCCTATTCGCTTTATTCGCTCAATATCGCGAGTTTCACCATGGGCGCGGAGTACGATCAGAAAGACGCGCAAGGATTCATCAACCTGATCGGGCTGCCCATGCGGGTACGGGCGCAGGCGGCGCAACGGGCCAAATGAAACTGTGGGGCGGACGGTTCGAGACGGGGGCTTCGGACGTCTTCGAGCGTTTCTCCGGGTCGCTCCACTTTGACAAGAAGCTGATCGATGCGGATTGCCGGGGCTCGCAGGCATTCGCCCAGGCGCTCGAACGCGTGGGCATCCTGAGCGCCGCCGAGTGTACAGCGCTGTTCGAAGCGTTCGAACAGATTCACGTCGACGCCGTACAACCGGAGTTTTTTGAAGGCGCCACTGACGAAGATGTTCACACACTGGTTATCCGAAAACTGAGGGAGCGCGTCGGCGCTTTGGCGGACAAGATCCACACCGGCCGCAGCCGCAACGAGCAAGTCTCGCTCGACATCCGGCTATGGCTGCGAGAACAAATCGATACGATTCTCCATCGTCTCATCGGCGTGATGAGCGCTCTGATACCTATGGCACGCAGGTACCCGGACGCCGTCGTGCCCGGTTATACTCACGTCCGCCGCGCGCAGGCCGTCCTTTGGCCGCACTATCTGCTGGCTTATTTCGAAATGTTCGCGCGGGATCGTCAGCGCTTCCTCGAAACTCGGGCCCGGGTGAATGTGCTGCCGCTCGGATCGGGCGCGCTGGCGGGCAGCGGGTTCCCGTTCGATCGCGAAGCCATGGCGCGGGATCTGGGTTTCGATTCCATTTCGCGCAACAGCATGGATGTCGCGGCCGATCGCGACTTCGCTCTCGATTTTCTCTACGCCGCTTCAGTTTGCATGCTGCATCTCAGCCGTCTTTCCGAGGATTGGATTTTGTACTCCAGCGAAGAGTTTGGCTGGCTGGAATTGGGCGACGGTGTCACCAGTGGCTCCAGCCTGATGCCGCAGAAAAAGAATCCCGATTCGCTGGAGTTGATCCGCGGAAAGAGCGGCCGCGTGTTCGGCGATCTTACGTCGCTGTTGGTCACGATGAAGGGTCTGCCCATGACCTACAATCGCGACATGCAGGAAGACAAGGAGCCGCTGTTTGACGCCGCGGCGCAGTTGGATGCTTCGCTCGAAATGCTGCAAGTGGTGATCGATTCCACCCGATTGAACGCCGCGAAACCGGCGGCCGCCGCGGAAGAAAGTTGGGTGGTCGCAACCGATCTCGCCGAAGCGCTGGCGCGAGCCGGCACACCGTTTCATAGCGCGCATCAATTGGTGGGGCGGCTGGTGCTGGAGAGTGTGAATCAGGGTAAGAAGCCATCCGACTGGTCGGCGGCTGAGTTGGCGGCATTCGCGCCCGAGTTCACAGCCGATATGGCGAAGCTGCTCGATCCCACCGAAGGCATGAAGACGCGCGCACTTGCTGGAGGAACGGCGCCGGCGGCGGTGGCCAAGGCAATCGACGAAGCGGAAGCTCGCCTGCAAAGCTGGAAGCGATGAACAAGACGTTCCGGCAAGGTCAAATTCTGAAGCTGATTGCGTCCAGGCGCGTTTTGACGCAAGAGGATTTGGCGCGCGAGCTCAAGAATGGCTATGGAATCCAGACCACTCAAGTGACGCTTTCGCGGGATGTGCGCCAACTGGGATTGCTGAAGACCAGCGATGGCTACCGGCAAGTGACACCGGCGACGCAAGGTCCGGATCTGGCGAACGTGGTAGCTGAATTGCTGCGCGACGCGCGAGTTGCTCAGAACTTGATCGTGCTGCGAACCTCGCCGGGTAATGCGAATGCGCTGGCGGTGGCGCTCGACAAGGAAGAACTACCGCAAGTTGTCGGTACGGTGGCGGGCGACGATACTGTGTTAGTGGTTGCGCCCGATGCCCGCACCGCAACCGCGCTGCGGGAAAAACTTCTAGGCTACGTCCGTGGCGGCTAATTGCGGGCGGCTAATACTGGAACTTCGACCCGCTCTAATTCTTCGCTCCGAAATTTTCGATTCAATTCCTCCAGCTCCCGCAAGCCCATCAATGAATGTTTGAGCTGAAGCCCCACCACAAAGTTCAATCGCTCTTTGTGGC
>CATPCJ010000488.1 GCA_955652915.1 uncultured Bryobacteraceae bacterium | reverse complement strand
GGGAATTGGAACGCAAGAATTACGAAGAGGCGCTGGCGCAGAGCGAGAAGCGTTTTCGTTCCTTCGTCACCAACAGCACTGAAGCCATCGCACGCATAGAGTTGGAACAAGCGATTCCGATGGACCTCCCCGAAAGGGAGCAAATTGAGCTTCTTTACCAGTACGGCTACGTAGCCGACTGCAACGATCAGGCCGCCCAGCTTTTCGGCCGTGCCCAGGCGGCCGGACTCATCGGCACGCGGATAAACGAGCTAGCCCCCCGCTTGTATCCGGACCAAATCGAGAGTCTTCGCGCCGGAATCCGCAGCCGCTGGAATGTTTCTCAAGTGGAGCGTACAGTGATGGGCCGTAGCCTCCTCATGACGCGCAAAGGGATCATTGAAGACGATAAACTCCGCGGGGGATGGGTGATAGTGCGAGACATCACCGAATTGAAGCAGAGTGAAGCGGAGGTGCGCCGGCTGAACGTCGAGCTGGAGGGCCGGATACAGGAACTCACGGAGCTGAAGGGCCGCTTGGAGCAAGACAACGCCTACCTCCTCGAGGAAATCCGGGCCGACCACAATCTGGGAGAGATGGTGGGATCGAGCCCGCAATTTCGGGAGTTGACAGAACGCATTCAATTGATCGCGTCTACGTCGGCTACAGTCTTGATCTGCGGTGAAACGGGGACGGGAAAGGAATTAGTTGCTCGGGCCATTCACGATCTCAGCACTCGGAGCAGGCGACCCCTGGTGAAAGTGAACTGCGCCGCGATCTCGGCGAACCTGGTGGAGAGCGAGTTGTTCGGACACGTGAAAGGAGCGTTTACGGGCGCCACGGAGCGCCGCGCTGGTCGCTTCGAGTATGCCAACGGCGGCACACTCTTCCTGGACGAGATCACCGAACTTCCCTTGGAACTTCAACCCAAGCTTCTGCGCGTATTGCAGGAGCAGGAGTTCGAACCGGTAGGCACAAATCATACGGTGAAGGTTGACGTCCGGTTGATCGCTGCCACGAATCGAGATTTAGCGGACGCAGTGCGGGACGGCCGTTTCCGCATCGACCTTTACTATCGCTTGATGGTAGTGCCAGTGGATGTGCCACCGCTGCGTGAGCGCCGCGAGGACATTCCTGCGCTCGCCGCGCACTTTATCTCGCGTCTGTCGCGGCAGTTCGGCCGGCGAGTGGAGGGGATCTCCGAAGCGACCATGCGGCAACTCATGGCGTACGACTGGCCAGGCAACATCCGAGAGCTGGAAAACGTTCTGGCGCGCGCGATCGTTCTGTCTCGTGGATCCACTCTGGACATATCGACCTTCGGGGGACAATCGAACGTGCCGGAGGAGCATCCGCGCGGCCTGGAAGAGGCCGAGCGAAGACACATCCAAAGCGTGCTGATCTCGACGCGTTGGGTCGTGGAAGGGCCCAAGGGCGCAGCCGCGATTCTCAATCTGAATCCGAGCACGCTGCGCAGCCGCATGAAACGGCTGCGCATTCAACGGCCAGAGCCGGCGTCCACGGCGTGAGATCAAGCTGGCTGTCACATCGACGATTGGATGCTTCCTCCTAAGCGCTAAATGGCGCGGACATCAACTGAGCGAAGCCTTCCGAAGCCGGGGTTATCTACGAACTGGTCGACATTTTGGAATGCAAACCCTGCTTGCCGGTACCAGCGAGCTGCTGGCCCGCTGATCCGTTCGCGGAAGTTGACGATACAGGTCTCCCGAGACTGCTGAAAAACAACCTTGGCCAACAATATAGTCTTCCGATTCGTCATAGATACGCGGTGTAGCATCGAGACGCAATCCGTCCAGATGAAACTCGTCGATCCAGGATGCGGCATTAGCGAGGAGAAACTCGCGCACGGGCGCGAAGTGCTCTGCGTGAAAGTAAATCGCTTCACCGCAGTCGGTTTCGTGTTTCGCTGTAAAGTTGTGTGCGGCGAAAATGACTTGAGATAGTTCTCGTCCGGCCCCAGGTGCTCCAGCAAGTAGGTTGTAAAAAGGACCTTATGCAAGAAACGTTCTGTCGCCTTCCGCCCTAGAATGCGACTTTTCGCCTGCACTAGGTGCTATGGATTTCACGAGTCGATTCGAGAATTGACCAGCGGCGAATGGGATTCTCGTCCTGTTCGACGGACCGGCGTGTCAGTAGATCGACCTGGCAGCCGAGAATGTTTTCGAGCTCCTTGTGATGTTCAAAGAAATCCCATCCGAGGTGTACTTCGGGTCGAAAGGTAACTAGCAGGTCGATATCGCTTCCGAGATGGGCTTGGCCTCGCGCGCGAGAGTCGAACACTTCCAACCGGGCAACACCATGACGCCTGCAGAAGGGCGCGAGCTTGGATTTGAGCTCATCCAGTGATGGCAACCTTGGGTAGCTCGGCGTGAGCGCCTTTTAGCTCCTCACCTATAAACATAGCGCAAGACTCCGGGCTTGCCGAGCGCAAAGTGCGCCGAGCGGTGGCTGGGTCTAGGTTAGGGGCCAGGGGTTAGGACTGGGATTGCGTCTCCAGCGTCGATTGCCAACTCCCGCTCTTCCCAGCCCCGAACTCCCAGGCCCAAGTCCAGTGGCTGGGTTCGGGCAATGGCTTTGGACCTCCGGCCGGCCGGTGCCTCGGGCGCTGCATTCGATTTTGCGCTTGCCAACATTTCCGCAGTGCGTTACGGCGCCGCGCGCACTGTCGGATACTTGATTCCCAGTTGTTCCATGTACGTTTTGTATTTCTTGGAATCGTAATAGAAGGCCTTCAGCCTCGGCCTGAATTCCGCCATCTTCTTCTCGTTTAGCCAAATGGCCGGCTTGTCCTCCGGACGAATCAGCGGCGTGTACTTGACCTCCTTGGTCTGCACGTTCTTGAAGTAGTCCCAGGCCTGCTGCACGATTTCGGGATGCAGCATCAGATCCAGCATCGTCATGGCTTGCACCTTGGCTCCCGCAAGGACGCCCTTGTGCGCGATCGGCGTGGCCATCGTTATCGCATTCGACCAGTTGTGACCGGGCAGATTGGGAACGTTCGATGGATACCGCAGCGTCACCGTCGGCACATTCCAGGAGATGTCGCCAATGTCGTCGGAGCCGCCGCCCGTTCGAGCTTCCGCGGCGGTGGGAGCCTTTAACTCCTCGATCTTGGACGCCAGCCCTTCCTCCTTCACCTTCAACTCTTTCTGCAATGCCTTCGCCAACGTCTGATCGTCGGCGCTCCACTCCGGCAGCCCTACCTGCTTGATGTTCGCATGCATGGTCTCGGCGATTGGCTTGTTCATGTGCACCGGCCACGCGGATCCCAGCACGCGAGACGTAAATGTCGTGTTGGTCATCAACGTCGCGCCCTGTGCCATCTTGTCGCCGATCTCCCACAGTTCCTTGATGTGCGGATAATCCAATTCGCGGAAGTAATACCAGACCGCCGCGGTGGGCGGCACCACATTGGGTTGATCGCCGCCATCGCTGATTACGTAATGCGATCGCTGCTGCAAGCGCAGATGCTCACGGCGAAAATTCCATCCTGTGTCCATCAGCTCGACAGCATCCAGCGCGCTGCGTCCGCGCCAGGGAGCGCCCGCGCTGTGAGCACTCTCGCCTTTGAACATGTACTCCACCGAAATCAATCCGCTGCCCTGCGATTCACCCCAGTTGACGCCCAGATTGTTTCCAACATGCGAAAACAGCACGACGTCCACATCCTTGAAGTAGCCCGCGCGCACGAAGTAAGCCTTCGATCCCAGCAGCTCTTCGGCGACGCCCGGCCAGATCCTGATGGTGCCCGGTATGTGCTCGCGCTCCATCAGCCGCTTGATCGAAAGTGCCGCGACGATGTTCACTACTTGTCCGGAATTGTGTCCCTCGCCGTGCCCGGGCGCGCCTTCGATCATCGGATCGTGATACGCCACGCCGGGCTTTTGAGAGGCCTGTGGGATGCAGTCGATATCGGAACCCAAGGAAATTACCGGCTTGCCGGAACCCCACGTTGCCATCCATGCGGTCGGAATGCCGGCGATGCCGCGCTCAATCTTGAAGCCTTCGTGCTCCAGCATCTCCGTAAGATATTTGGATGTCTCATATTCCTGAAAACCCAGTTCGGCGAAGCTAAAAATCGTATCCACCATCACCTGAGTTTGAGTCTTCATGCTTTCCACCTGACCGATCAGGTCGGCTTTCATCGCCTTTTCTTTCGCCGGGTCCGCCGGAGCGGCGTGGGCGAGGCCAATGACGACGGCTGCAGCCAGTAATGCTCTCTTCGTTAAGGTACACATATTGCAAAGCATTGTACCCCGATCCGCCGGCTGATCTCTGGTGGCATCGAACGCATAGAAACTTTCGATTGGTAGAAGCCGACGGCTTCTCTTAGAATGATTGCAGAGAGTCTCGTCGGCTCACCCCATCCTTGTCCGTTTCGTAATCCAAAATCAACATCCGGGAGGAAGTGTGTCCACGAAATTATTCATTGCGGCAGCACTCTTGACTGCAACGCTCAACGCGCAAGCGCCTGAGCAAAGATTTACGCTGACTGGAGAAATCCAATCGAACGACGCATCCCAAGTGGGAGGCTTCTATGTGGAGTTGTACAACTCGCAAGATCATACTCTCGCTGAACGCGTGATAACTGGGGGCGATGGACGCTTTCATATTTACAACGCAACGCCAGGTTGGTATCGCATTCGAGTGCTCGCGGCGCCGGGGGCCGACCCGGTTGTGGAGGAATATCGGCAAATCGTTCCCGGCAACGCGCCGATTGTTCTGCGGTTACCGGCTCGATCCAGTGAGAAATCGCCCGGTGGAATAATTTCGCTCCGCGAACTGAAGCATCCAGTCAAAAAGCAGGCGTTCCGATGCGTTGCGGAAGCGCAGCGCTACACCGAGAATAATGAACCGGTGAAGGCCGCCGCCAAGCTGGAGGAAGCGCTGCGGATCGATCCGGAGTATCGGGATGCGCACACCAACCTGGGCGCGCTGTATGCACGGGCTGGACGTGTTGAGGAAGCCAGGCAGCACTTTCTGCGAGCGCTCCAGATTGGTCCACCGGACGCGATTATCTATTCGGATCTTTCCTGGTCGTGTCTGGCGCTGCGGCAAGTTTCGGAGGCCGAAGAATTCGGCCGGAAGGCCATCGCGCTGGATGCGGGCAATGCCAAAGCTCACTTAGTCCTGGGCAATGTATTGGCGATGCAGCCGGGGAAAGACGCGGAGGCAGTGAAGCAATTGCAAATTGCGGCTCCCAACGAACCCAACGCGCTGATACTGATCGAGCGCCTTCGCGCGCGCTACCAACAGCGGCGCTGAGCATACACAATTCATATAATCGGGATGGATGTTGATCACGCTTGTGTTCGCCCTGTTCGCGACTCCTCCCGATACGAACGCCGTCGTAATTCAGCCGGTGGCGAACTTGTACTCGAAACCGGCCGTGGATGCGAGTGTCGTTTCCCAGTCCATCTATTCCACGAATGTCGCCGTACTGGAGAAACAAACCGGCTGGGTGAGAATTCGAACGCCCGACGGTTACCTGGGTTGGATGCAATCCAGCGCGCTGATTTTCTCAAAGCCTTACGCCACGGAAGGGCGCATCGCGCAAGTGGAAAGCCTGTTTTCGGGCATCTATCGCGAAGCGGATATCACCACTCATCAGCCGCTGGCGATTGTGCCGTTTGAAACGCGGCTGGAGGTGATTGCGGGCCCGATTGGCGATGACGATCGATGGCTGCAAGTGCGTCTGCCGGACGATCGTACGGCCTGGATACAGAACGGCGATGTGACGTTTTCAGTTCGCAGGCTTAATATCCCGGAGTTGATCGATTGGAGCAGGCGCTTCATCGGGCTACCGTACATCTGGGGCGGAACGTCGACGTTCGGCTACGATTGTTCCGGCTTCACGCAGATGCTGTGCCGCCGCCGTGGATACTCGCTGCCACGCGATTCCTCGCCGCAAGCAGACTGGCAGGGGATGCAAGCGGTGGATCGTGCTGAACTACAGCCTGGCGATTTCCTGTACTTCGGCGAGTCGGCGAAAAAGATCACGCATACTGGCATGTATATCGGCAACGGCGAGTTTATCGATGCGACGGCGTATCTGCGTCCGGTTGTGC
>CATPCJ010000487.1 GCA_955652915.1 uncultured Bryobacteraceae bacterium | reverse complement strand
TATTTGGAGGAAACCACTTCGCCGTCCTCGGACTGCGAGAAGGCCATGCGTACAATTGCCAGCTTCTTTGGGACGGGAGCGGCGGTGGACGCCGGCGCCGGAATAAAACTCAACGTCGCCAGCAATGCTGTCTTCGAAAATCGTGGCCTCATCGAATTCCTCGAATGTCCGGCTACTTCTATTCTACCGGGCGCCGATTGACTTCACTTGCCGCCTTGGCGCACATTGGAACAGTGCCCGTCCTGCTGATCCTTTTACTGCTGCTTTCGTTGCACCCGGCGATCGCGCAATCCACGCATCCTATCACCGGACGCAAGACCGCTCCCGTGATGAGCGCTGCCGGAGCGGATTGGCTGGAGCGCCCCGAGCGGGAATCGGAAGAGGCGCCCGACATGGCATTGGATCAGCTTGGAATCCGGCCAGGAATGATAGTTGCCGACGTGGGCGCCGGCACAGGCTACATGACGCTGCGCATGGCTAAGCGCGTGGGTTCAAGCGGGAAGGTTTACGCCAACGATCTGCAACCGGAAATGCTCGCCAGACTGCGCGCGAACGCTCAGCAGGAAAAAATAACCAACGTGGAAACAGTGCTGGGAACCGAGTCCGATCCCAAGTTACCCGCGGGGCAGATCGATCTGATACTCCTGGTGGATGTGTATCACGAAT
Source organism: uncultured Bryobacteraceae bacterium (assembly GCA_955652915.1). Taxonomy (GTDB): domain Bacteria; phylum Acidobacteriota; class Terriglobia; order Bryobacterales; family Bryobacteraceae; genus Palsa-89. Next base: position 21,019 of record CATPCJ010000487.1, on the reverse strand, counting down.
TCTCCCAACCGCAAGCGATGCTGGATCGGATGCGCGAATCGCTCAAGCCGGGCGGCCGCTTGGTTTTGTTGGAATACCGCAAGGAAGATCCCAAAGTCCCGATCCGGCTCGAGCACAAGATGACCGTGGCGGAAGTGAAGACTGAAGTGGAGGCCGAGGGTTACAAATTGGATCAAGTGATCGAGAAGCTTCCGCGGCAACACATCATTATTTTTCGTAAGGCGGTGACCGGGAAGTGAGCATGTCCGATCCTATGGGTCCTCTCGCGGGCATTCGCGTGATCGATTGTGGAACGTACATCGCGGGTCCAGCGGCCGCGGTGGTGATGTCGGACTTCGGCGCGGATGTGATCAAGATCGAGCGTCCGCCCTACGGCGATCCATATCGCTACCTCTCGCTCGTGCCCGGCATGCCCGTTTCGCCGCAGTACTATTGTTGGACGCTCACGGGCCGCAATAAGCGCAGCGTCGCGCTGGATTTGAACGATGCGGCGGCGCGAGAGGCGCTGCTCAAGATAGTCGCCACAGCGGATGTTTTCATCACCAATTACCAGCCGCCACTAGTGGCGAAATTCGGACTAGGCTATAGCGAACTGGCCGCGCTAAACGATCGATTGATTTACGCCTATCTCACCGGCTATGGCGAAGCGGGCGACGAATCCGAAAAGCCGGGCTACGACATCACGGCCTACTGGGCGCGATCCGGTTTGATGAACACCATGCATAACGCGGATGCTCAGCCCGCGCAGAGTCCGGCGGGTTTTGGCGATCATCCCACTTCGATGGCTTTGTTCGCGGGCGTTATGCTGGCGCTCTATCGTCGCCAGATCACCGGCAAAGGGTCCAACGTAACCACTTCGCTGATGGCTAATGGTGCATGGTCGAATGCGTGCGGGCTTCAGGCGGCCATGGTGGGCGCGGAATTCCTGCCGAAACGAACGCGCGAGACCAGTGTGAATCCGCTCGTCAATCATTACGTGACGCGCGACAAGAAGCGATTCCTCACCTGCTGTCTCGACCCCAAGAAGGACTGGCCGAATCTTTGCCACGCGCTGGGAAATCCGGATTTGATTCATGATCCGCGCTTTGCCACTCCGGAGTTGCGCCGGGAGAATGGCGCTGGTCTCGTGGCGATCATAGACGCCGCGGTTGCGCAGAAAGATATGGCGTCGTGGACGGGAATTTTTCGCCGCAACGATGTGATTTGGGGACCCGTGGCGACCACTCAGGAAGCGGCGTCGGATCCGCAAATGGAAGCGAATGGAGTGTATGCGGAAATCGAGCCGGGATTGCGGACGGTCGCGAATCCTTTGACCATCGCGGGCGTAGAGAAAGTGAAACCGCGAATGGCGCCCGGCGTTGGTCAGCACACCGTCGAGGTTTTACGGAGTCTCGGTTATACTGACGACGCGATCGGTGACTTAGTGCTGCGCGGAGTCGCGCTGGACGGTTCCGCGGTACAGCAGAGCGCCCACTAGAGAGATTCATAGAAATGACAGACGGTCCGTTCGCGGACATAGGTAATCAGACAGAACCGCGACCGTAAGGGAGCGTGCCGCCCACGTGACATAATGAACGCTCCACTTGCACTTTTGACGTAGCGCGGCCTCTCAGGCTGCTGCATCGAGATTCGTCTCGATGCTCGGAGGGAAGAGCCTCGAGACGAGTCTCGAGGCCGCAGACACGAGTGTCCGCGCCACGTGGTGCGGCGGCAACCACTCCCTTATGGCCAATTGGTGAAAGTTGGAGGCGCCCGTAAACATTAGCGAAAACGTATGTCGTGAAAAATATTCTGCCGGAAGCGACAAGAATCCTACTACGTAGATACTTACGATCGCGGTTCTGAGGGCGCGCGCCCGCTAATCCACCACCGCGCTCCAGCCGCGCCGCGAAAGATCCCAGTAGATAACTGCGCCCGCGGCCAGACCCATTGCCAGCAGTAACGATCCGGTGGTGAAGTCTTTCAGCAACAGCTTACCCGTTCCGAAAAGAATCCCGTAGATCAACGCGCATCCGCAAATCCAATCGACCAGGTTTGAAAGCCCGCCGCCCGACGGTCGCACGTCCGGCGCCAGTTTCGCAATCGGCCGCCACCCCGCCGCGGAAGGATGCGTGCGGCGGTAAAAGGCAATCAGCGTTTCCTTCGATTCCGGCTGGGTGAGGAATGTGACGGCCAACCAGACGATGGTGGTGATGGTGACGGTGACGATCATGATCCAAGCAAAATCCACTGGTTTGTCGGTATCCAGTCCCCACATGGTTTGCAGCAGAACGGAAACGGCGAATCCCGAAATCATCGCCGACACTTCGCTCCACGCATTGATGCGCCACCAGTACCAACGCAATAGCAGGACGCCCCCGGTTCCCGCGCCGGTGACGATCAGCAGTTTCCATGCGCCGGAAATAGAGCCCATGAAAAACGTCACGATAGCGGAAATCACGGTCAACATGACAGTGGCCCATTGCGATGCCGAGACGTAATGCCGATCGCTCTTGTCTGTTTTCCAGAAGCGCCGGTAGAAATCGTTGATCAGATAGCTGGCGCCCCAGTTCAACTGCGTCGCGATGGTGGACATGTAAGCGGCCGCGAATGCGGCAACCATAAGACCGCGCAGGGACGGAGGCAGATACGCGATCATTACGCGGATGTAGCCGGTTTCCGGGTCTGAAAGGCCCGGAAATAGAATCAAGGACGTGAGCGCTACCAAGATCCACGGCCACGGGCGAATGGCATAGTGCGCGATGTTGAACCACAGCGTCGCTAGCAGAGAATTCTTTTCGTCTTTGGCGCAGAACATTCGTTGCGCCACGTATCCGCCGCCGCCAGGCTCGGCGCCCGGATACCAGGTGGCCCACCAGTTCATGGATATGTAAACGAGAAAGGTGATCATGGGCATCCAGGCGGAGTCGAGATCCGGGACAAAACTCAGCACCGAGCCTTTGCCGCCTGCCGCGAGCCCATGCGCCTGATCGATTGCGGCTAGCTTGGTTTTCATGGCGTCGATTCCGCCGACGGCTTCGACCGCGAACACCGCCAGCGCCGTCACCATGCCCATCTTGATCACGAACTGAAACACGTCGGTAACCAGCACGCCCCACAGCCCCGACAGCGTGGAAATAAAGGATGTCAGGGCGATGAGACCCAGCACTATCAGCAGCGCCTGCACTTTGTCGACACCCAGAACGAGCTGCAGAATTTTGACCATCGCCAGATTTACCCAGCCGAGGATGATGCAGTTAATCGGGGATGGCCAGGTACAGCGCGCGAAAGCCGCGAAGAAACGCCGCGGGCTTTCCGGAATAGCGGATCTCGGAGAACTCGATGTCGGTCATGACGCCGGATCGCCGCCACAGCCGCGCGTAGAAGAATACGGTGAGCATGCCGCTGGCGACGAAATTCCACCACAGCCAATTACCGGCGATGCCGCCCCTCGCAACCATGCCGGTCACGGCCAGCGGAGTGTCGGCGGCGAACGTGGTGGCGACCATTGACGTTCCCGCCAGCCACCATGGAACATTCCGGCCGGAGAGAAAAAATTCGTTGACGTTCTTTCCCGCGCGGCTCTTGTAATACAAGCCGATCGCGAGATTGAAGAGAAAGTACAGCGCGACAACTAGCCAGTCTAGAAATGTCAGTTGCACACATGAATTGTACAGGGCCGCTCAGAATGACGCAAAAGAGCCCGCGAAGCGGATTGCAAGCGAGGCCACGTTGCGGACGGTGGCCAGCCGGGGCTTCGGTTGTTCACAGAACATTACGCTCTCGCCTCTATCGCGCTGCACCGTTACCGTGAGCGTCGACACGATTGCGCGATCGCCGGACAATGCAGGCAGCAAGCGCTGCTGGGTCTGTACTATTGCATAACTCAATGCGGATGCGCGCCATCCGAGTTGTGGGGCGAATGAGAATCCGGACTTCCATCCATACGCGGGCAGGAATGGTCGAGCAAGCACCAGCACCGGCAGCAGCGGATGCTTGTTACCGATGGCGAGGAGCGGAAGAATCGGATGAGCGAATGCGAACATGCTCACGGACGCGGTGTAGGTGGACAGTTCGAAAAGGCCCGCTCCCCATGGCGGCAATCGCGAGCTGATGGAGGCTTGTAGCGGCCCCGCGAAACTGGCCGGCCCGACGGGCCCGGAAAGATTCCAGGCTCCACGTTTTCGCTCGATCAAACGTACGATCACATTGGCGATACCGGTGGCTTCGTTGGTCTGGATCGCGAAGTTCTTTTCAGTGATGGGCTCAAACAAATTGCTGCGGTTCAGCCGGTCGATGCTCTTGCGCAATTGCTGTTCATCCAGCACTTGGCCTTCGTCGAGCAGGAAATTGCGGCGCAGGGTGGCGTCTGCGTAGTGATGATGGCCGGTGAAATCGATTCGTCCGATGTGGTACGGCCGGCCCCGTTCGGTCGTGGCGATCAAGTCCACGGCGGTATCGGCGGGCACGACCCGGAGCGTGGCGGAGAAGTCGAGAATGCCTTGGAGTTGTGCTTCGCGGCGCGCGGCCAGCAAGCACGCACACACAGACCCGGCAGGAGTGCCATCAATCGTGAATTCGCGCACTTGATAGCGGGGACCCGGCTGCACAAAGATCCGAATGTGCGCGCCGTCGGCTTGTATTTCGGCGCTTTCCAGCCGCACGTCCGCCTCGAAATAACCCTTTGACATATACAGGGAGCGCAGACGAGCGAGGTCGGATTCAACGGCCTCCTGATTGAAGGCGGGCAACAGCCGCCAGCGGAATATGTGCCGAATATGGATTGCGTTGAGCGCACCGTTCAATTCGCGGGGAGCTAGACTTATGTCGCCCGCAAACTGGACCTCTTGTACGCGCACACGCTTTCCGGGATCGACGGTGAGGCGCAGATCGACTCTGTCGCCGTCAATCGGAACCACCTTGTAATCGACCCGCGGCTCTACGTGGCCCTGTGCGATTAATTGTTTCCGCGCTTCCATGACCACCGCATTGACTCGTACTGCGTCGATGGGCGTGCCCTCTGCCAGCGCGAACTGCAGTCCGGTAGGTGAAGGTTCAATCACCAGCTTGTGCAAGCGTAGTCTCGGATTTTCGACCACGTGAAAGACAATCGCGGCACCTTGTCTTTCGACGCGAATGTCGTCGAAGCGGCCCGTGTTCCACAGACGGTGCAGGTCCTGCTGGATGGTTGCCGCGTCGTATGGATGGCCCACCTGTGTTGCGAAATCCACTTTGAGTTGAGTTCCGCGAAGCGTGACGGATTCTATAACGGACGGAGCGGAAGTAACTGCTTCCTCGGCGAAAAGTGCAGGGACGATCAGCAGGGAGCAGAGGACGGTAATGCGCATTCAGTCGCATTAACTGCAATTCAAGGGCCCGCGTTAGCGTACGAAATTGCGTCTTCAGTCCTTGCGGAGTGAGTGCCCTTGTCTTTCAATTCTCCGCGTCGCGGACGCCTGGGTAATCCGTACCTTCTAGCCGTCACCGACCGGTGTCTTGGGTTCTGATCTGCCAACTGTTTCAAGCCGCCGTATCTGAAGTGCCTGCGTGCTTAGATCGTTTGAGGGGTTCAATAGGAAAAAAAGGCCCCCTTTGTTCGATCGCGTGCCGGGCCCGGCATCTGCCAGGAACTAGCGAAGTAAGCAGGTTTCGTAAGATATCTTCAGGCGACGCTTGCTCTGTGACCCCGCCGGAATTACGATGCCCGACCATATTGATCGCGATCCTGTCGAGTCAGGTCCACACGAGCCTCAAAGCAATCCGCAACCTGCGCCATGCCCGAAGCTGGATTTTGATCCCGTCGAGATCAATGGCGAGTGCTTATCGACGACGGTCCTCCGCGAGCGGCGCTAGTCGTTGCCGTCCGTGCTTAGTCCATCCGTCGCAGACACGGATAGCCTTTCTAAGGCCCGCAAGAGGTGGACTTGTCACTCGCGCGAAACTGCCAGGTCGATGGCGGCGCAAATTGTGCAGGACACCAAAAAAAGCCCGCCCCTTTCGAGGCGGGCAATCTTTCGCAAGCTAGCGGAGGGAAGCCCGTGCGCCCAAGAGCGCCCTGGCCGCCCCTCAGGGGCCTAGTAATCCATATCCGGACCGTGGCCGCCGCCGGGGCCTCCGGCGGGCGCCTGCTTCTTCTCCGGAATCTCGGCGATCATGGCTTCGGTGGTCAGCATGAGGGCCGCGATTGACGATGCATTCTGCAGCGCCGAACGGGTGACCTTGGTCGGATCGATTACGCCCGATTTCACCAGATCTTCGTACTGCGCCGTGGCGGCGTTGAAGCCGAAGTTGGAGTCGGAGTTGTTCATGATCTTCTCGATCACGATCGCGCCTTCATAGCCGGCATTCCCGACAATCTGGCGGACCGGTTCTTCGCAGGAGCGGTGAACGATGTTCACGCCGATCTGCTCGTCGTCCCCCAGCTTCAGGCCGGTCAGGGCCTTCGCGGCGCGCAGCAGAGCCACGCCACCACCGGGAACGATACCTTCTTCAACGGCTGCGCGGGTTGCGTGCAGCGCGTCTTCCACGCGGGCCTTCTTTTCCTTCATTTCGGTCTCGGTGGCCGCGCCGACCTTGATTACCGCCACGCCGCCGGCCAGCTTGGCCAGCCGCTCTTGCAGTTTCTCGCGGTCGTAGTCGCTGGTGGTTTCTTCGATCTGAGCGCGCAATTGCTTGATGCGGCCTTCGATGCTCTTCGGAGTACCGGCGCCGTCCACGATGGTCGTGTTGTCCTTGTCCACGGTGATGCGCTTGGCGCGGCCGAGGTCCTTCAGTTGCACGCCCTCGAGCTTGATTCCGGTTTCTTCAAAGATGGCCTGGCCCCCGGTCAGGACGCCGATGTCTTCCAGCATCGCTTTGCGGCGATCGCCGAAGCCCGGGGCCTTCACGGCGCATGCATTCAAAGTTCCACGCAGCTTGTTGACCACCAGAGTGGCCAGCGCCTCGCCTTCCACTTCTTCGGCGATCAGCAGCAGCGGCTTGCCGGCGCGTGCGATCTGCTCCAGCAACGGCAGCAGGTCCTTCATGTTGCTGATCTTCTTTTCGTGGATCAGGATATAGGGATCTTCCAGCACGCACTCCATCCGGTCCGGATCGCTGATGAAGTAGGGCGAGAGATAGCCTCGATCGAACTGCATTCCGTCCACGGTCTGTAGTTCGGTAACCATGGTCTTGGACTCTTCCACCGTGATGACGCCGTCCTTACCAACTTTTTTCATCGCTTCCGCGATGATGTTGCCGATGGTGGTGTCGCCGTTGGCCGAAATGGTGCCGACTTGAGCGATCATCTCACCGGAAACCGGCTTGGAGAGCTTCTTTACTTCCTCCACGATCAGGTCCACGGACTTCTCGATGCCGCGCTTCAGGGCCATCGGATTCGCGCCCGCCGCTACAGCTTTTACGCCTTCGCGGATAATCGCCTGGGCCAGAATGGTCGCGGTGGTGGTGCCGTCGCCGGCGGTGTCGGAGGTCTTCGAAGCAACCTCGCGCACCATCTGCGCGCCCATGTTTTCCAACGGATCCCGCAGCTCGATTTCCTTGGCTACCGTGACGCCGTCTTTGGTGATGGTGGGTCCGCCGAACTTCTTCTCCAAAACGACGTTGCGGCCCCGTGGACCAAGCGTGACCTTCACGGCGTCAGCCAACTGGTTGACCCCGCGCAGAATCGCCTGGCGTGAATTTTCGCTATAAACAATTTGTTTTGCTGGCATTCTAATCTCCTTTTAATTCGTTGAATTCTTCCGCGCCTAGGCTACTTTGCTGGCCTTCTTGCCGGCGCCTTCCAGGACGCCAAGCACTTCGTCCTCGCGCATGATCATCAATTCTTCGCCATCGATCCGGATTTCGCTGCCTGAGTATTTTCCGAACAAAATGCGGTCGCCCTTTTGAACATCCAGCGGGACCACTTTTCCGTCTTCCAGGCGCTTCCCTTTTCCAACGGCTACCACTTCACCTTCCTGCGGCTTTTCTTTCGCCGAGTCCGGGATGTACAAACCACCGATCTTTGTCTCTTGGTCTTCGATCCGTTTGACCACGATGCGGTCATAAAGCGGTCTAATATTCATACCTGAAACCTCCTAGAATTTTGCTATTGAGTGTTGGACAGCCGAGCGGTTCAAGCTCGCCTAAATAATATTAGCAGACTCGGCTGGCGACTGCCAATATTATGGTGTAAGTTTATCAATTATAAGCACTTTTAGTTCTGGGTGCCCCGATGGACAGTGACGGAAGGTTCTCGATATCCTGGTTGTATCGATGCGGCGCGTGGTCCGGCCTCTTATCCTGTTAGCGATTCTTGCGGTTGTCGCCGGAGTCGGAGCCACTTATTACGCTCGCCTTAAGCAGCAGACCGGAAGCGGTACGCAGAAGCCGAAGGCACTGCCCCCGGGCACCGTGGCGACTTCGCACCAATGGACCTACACGCACACCACCAACGAAAAAACGGTGATTACGGTTCATGCCGAAGATCTCCAGGAAGTGGAAGGCAAACAGCAGCTCTCCGGCGTCGTCATCGACATCGCCAACAAGGGCGGCGACAAGTATCATCACGTCAAGAGCGACAAGGCTGAGTTCGACATGGCGCAAGGCATCCTCTATTCCGAGGGTGAAGTTGAGATCACCATGGGTGTGGCTCCGGACGCGCCGCCTTCCGGCCGCCTGATGGTAATCAAATCGTCCGGCATGCGTGTGGAAAGCAAGACCGGCAAAGCCTTCACCGATCGCCCCATCGCCTTCAAATTCGATCGTGGAGAAGGGAAAGCGGTGGGCGCCGAATACGATCCTTCCACGCGTGAACTGGTATTGCACAGCCAGGTGGAATTGATCTGGCGCGGCAGCAACGGCAAGTCCGCTCCGATGAAAGTGGAGACAGCCGAGGCGCACTACAAGGAGCGCGAATCGAAGGTTCTGCTTTCGCCGTGGTGCAAACTGACGCGCGATACGCTGAACATGAACGCCGGACCCGCCATCATTACGCTTTCCGATGGCGATATCAAATTGGTGGAGACGGAGAAGGCGCAGGGGACCGATCAACGGCCCGGCCGCAACCTGGAATATGCAGCCCAACGCCTCACCATGGATTTCAACGACACCAGCCAGATCCAAAAGATCACGGCCGTGGGTCAAGCGCGGATGGTTTCGACGGCCGATACAGCGGTCACCACCCTGACCTCCGATCGAGTGGTGATGGATTTCGACACGTCGGGAAAAGATAGCGTTCTACAGACCGCCCTGGCGGTCGGGCACAGCGTAATGGAATCGAAGCCGGTTCCCAAGCCGGGGGTGGATATTGCCGACACGCGAATCTTGAAGAGCGAAACCATCCAGACTAAAATGCGTCCCGGTGGACAGGAAATAGAATCGGTGGAGACACACTCTCCGGGAGCCATCGAATTCTCGCCCAATCGCCCGGGGCAGCCGCATCGCTGGATGAATGGCGAGCGCATTGCCATCGCTTACGGCGAAAAGAACCTGATCCAATCTTTCCGGTCGAACGCCGTTACCACCCGCACCCAGAAGCCGCGCGCCAAGGATGCCAAGGTAGATCCGCCCGTGGAAGTGACCACCAGCAAGGACCTGCTGGCCACCTTTCAGCAGAATTCGTCTCAGCTTGCGAAGCTCGAGCAGTGGGGCGACTTTCGCTATCAAGCCGGCGATCGAAAAGCCAAAGCCGACCGGGCCGTGTTGGACCAGCCGAATAATCTCATTAACCTGACCGGCGCGGCCAGGGTTTGGGATCCTACCGGCTCGGCCGATGCCGACAAGATCGCGCTCGATCAAAAATCCGGCGATTTCAACGCGGAGGGTAACGTGAGTTCCACCCGGATGCCGGACAAGAAAGACAATAAGAAAGACAAAGACAACAAAGATGCCTCAAGCGGTGGAGGCATGCTGGCCGAGGACGAGCCGCTGCACGCGCGCGCGAAAAAGATGCGCTCCACCGACAATAACCTGACGATACGCTACGAAGGCAATGCCGTGCTGTGGCAAAGCGCCAACCGGTTGGAGGCGGATGTCGTGGAGATCGACCGCGACAACAGCAACCTGAAAGCGCATGGTCACGTCATCAGCCAACTGTTGGACAAGGGCGGCGACGATGCTGCTAAGAATGCTGAACCCAAGAAACCGGCAACCAAACCTACGGCTCGCGTGTTTACTATCGTGAAGGCTCCTGAGCTGGAGTACAACGATGAGACCCGGGTGGCGCTATATAAGGACGGAGCTACTCTGGATCGGCCTGACATGAAAGTGAAGGCGAAGGAAATTCGGGCATTCCTGCGCGACGATAGCAGCGATTCGTCGCTGGATCACGCCTTCGCCGATGGACAAGTTGAAATCGTGCAGACTGCTCCAGGACGTGTTCGCAACGGAACTTCGGAGCATGCCGAGTATTTCGTGGACGAAGACAAGATCATCCTGACAGGCGGCCGGCCCAAGTTTGTCGACAGCCTTCGCGGAACAACGCAGGGCGAAAAATTGACGTGGTTCTCCAAGGATGATAGGCTGCTGGTTAACGGAGTGGAAAGCCAGCCCGTCAAGAGCGTCCTGCACCGCAAACCTAAGAAATAAGATTCAATGCGAACTCTTCAGACTACCGAGATTTCGAAAAGCTACCGCGGCCGCAAGGTTGTCGATAACGTTTCACTGTGGGTGAAGCAGGGCGAGGTGGTGGGCCTGCTGGGACCAAACGGAGCCGGAAAGACAACTTCTTTCTACATGATCGTGGGGCTCATCAGTCCGGATTCCGGCCGCGTGATCATCAAGGACAGTTCCGGAGGCAAGAACGGTTCCGGTAGCGACGACATCACCAGCATGCCGATGTACCAGCGCGCCCGGCGCGGCATCAGCTATCTTCCGCAGGAAGCTTCGGTTTTTCGGAAGCTGACCGTGGAAGACAACCTGATGGCGATCCTGCAGACCCTGCGCATCAGCGGACGCGAGCGCCGCGAACGGTTGAACCGGCTGATCGAGCAACTGGGTCTTGAGACCGTCCGGCACAACAAGGGTTACGCGCTTTCCGGTGGGGAGCGCCGCCGCGTGGAAATCGCGCGGTCGCTGGTAATCGAACCAAGTTTCCTGCTGCTGGACGAGCCGTTTTCCGGCATCGATCCCATCCAGGTGCTGGAGCTGCAGCGCATCATCTTCGATTTGAAGAACGCCGGCATCGGTATCCTGGTGACGGACCACAACGTCCGTGAAACGCTGGCCGTAACGGACCGCGCCTACATCATCAACAACGGGAAAATCTTCCGCGCGGGCACTCCCGAAGCGCTGGGCAACGATTCCGAAGTGCGCCGCGTTTATTTAGGCGAAAACTTCAATTTGGAATTCGAAACCGGCCGCTGGCGCATCCCCGCCGACAACTAACTATCTAGGGTTGGAGAGTCTCGTGAGCGACGCAGTAGTTGAAGCCCTGATCGTCGATCTTCTTAAGTGGGTCGCAAGGCGTGAGAGGACCTACGAAGAAGTGATGGATGCTTGGCGTACTTCATGCCCCAGACTGCCGGTCTGGGAGGATGCCAATGATCGTGGCCTTATCACCAACGAGCGTGTGAACGGGCGCGAGCTTGTCAGGGTCACATCATCCGGCCTCGCCTTTCTTGAGCAGCGCCGGCCAGCTCGACCGTCGGAAGCGTCACGGAAAGCCTCATTGAAATGAAGGTCTCAACGGGTGCCGGTCGTGAGTTCAACATACTCCAGGGAATCCTCTTGCGGCACAGGATCGCCGGCAACGCGGCAATCCGCTATGTAAACGTCGATGGCCTCCTGGATGTTTGCGAGCGCCTCCGTTCGGGTATCGCCCTGGGAGACGCAGCCCGGAAGCACGGGAACCGTTACGACGCAACCGCCGTCGGCCTCACGTTCGAGGATGACTGCGTACTCATAGAGGTCCCTATCTAACCGCCTTCTCATTCCCACTCGTCTCCGCCGGTATCGCCTTCAACTGCACCGTCGCCTGCGCTCCATCCTTGACGCTCACGCTCTCCCCGGCAGACTCGTGCGGCTTCACGAAATCCGGATCCATATACGCCCCTTGCTCCACTTCTTCCCACGCGTATATTTTGTATTCCCCCGGCCGCACGCCCTTCACCGTGAACCGCCCGTTCTGATCCGTACTCGCGGTCTTGTACAACCAGGTGAGTGACTGATGGCCTGCGTCCGGAATCAGCGTCACCGTCGCGCCGATGGCCGCCTCGCCCTTGGAGTTCTGCACGCTTCCTTCGATCTGCCCGCCATTCGGATTGATGACAATAGTCAGATCGCCAGCCGCGCCTCCCTGCGAGAAATCGGCGCCCGTTTCGGTGATATCCAACTGGCCCAGGCGAACGGACTTCAGGTAAAACCCTTCGGGCAATCCTCCCACATTGACCTCGTAAGGATCCGCGCTCAGGTTGCCGATCTTGAACGACAGGTCGTCTTTAAGCTGCGCGCCGCCCCCGCCCATCATCGGCCCGCTCGTCTTCGGCCGGAGCATAACGTTAATGGCGGCTCCCTTGAGATCGCCGTTCTCCTCGATCTTCACGTGCCCCTGAATTTCCAACGGGGGCTGCAGGTTCAATTCCAGTCCCTCTACATTTGCATTCCCGACCTCCAGCGGCAGGCGCGCGCTGTATCGCGCGCCGTTATCCACGAAGTCCGCGCGGAGCACATACGATCCCGGAGCCACGCCCCGCAGTTGGAAATTGCCTTGCGCATCGATCTGCCGCGACATTGCCCGCGGCATCATGAACCCGGAATTGTCACGCGGCATCAGCACCACGTTTGCGTTCCGGCGCGGCCCCTTGCCAATCGCGACTTCGAGATTCAAATGGCCCTTCACGCGCACCGTCCGAACGCGCGCCAGCGTCATGGTGAGGCCGGAGATCTGCGCGCCGGCGGTGACATCCAACTGTTGCGCGCTGTCGGCAGCCGTCGTGCCAGGGTAGTAGGTGACGGCATACCCTTCCTCTGGCGCTTGCACCGCCTGCGGAGATCCCACCGTGCGTTCCTGCAATCCCATAAACATATCCGGCGGCCGGTAGGTGGCGCTCAGCACGTACTTTCCAGGCCGCAAGCCATGGAATCGAAATTCGCCCAAGTCATTCGTGGACGTTTCATCTTGTCCCATGAGCTGCCGCTTGCCGCGCGCATAACCGAACGTCATGCATTGTATGGACACGTTCGCCAACGGCTCGCCGTCTTCGTCCAGAATCCGGCCGGCAACCACGCCCTGTGGCGTCAACTTGAAAACGATTTGCTTGAGCTTCTGTCCCTTTTCCAGAGTTAACGTGGTGCCGCGTTTCGCGCCCTGCGGCGAGTACTGCTGCGAAACGTACAAATTGCGTGAAGCCGAGAAGCTGTAGCGTCCCGGATCGACGTCGTCAACCAGAAAGTGCCCGGCCCCATCGGTTGTGGTTCCGTATGCCGCTCCGTTCTGCTGGCCGATCGGCCGCAATGACACGCGGGCCTTCTTCAGCGGCTCGCCCGTGGTGGCGCTGACCACGGTGCCTTCGATCGAGCACTTGTCTTCCGGCTTGATGACCGGCGCGGGTGCATCGGTTGACGGCTGCATTCGACGCCCTTGTGGCGCCACCTGCGCGGCCATCGAAATACACAGAAAAACGGCGGATAGATATTTCACGCAGATTTCCTTAATAGCTATAGACGAACGTCAGGTACTTTGGGGCCTAAAATTCGCCGCCACAAAACTCAGCAAATCGCCGCGTTCGCGCGCCAGCTTCCTTAACAACTCATAGTCGCCGGCAAGTTCGCAAAGCTGAAGAACCGAAGGACAAGCCAATTGCTCCACCGGAACCTCCCCCAGATGATCGAGCGAAAACTGGATCGCTTCCCGGTAGCGCTTCAGCCGCACCAGCAGAGCCACCAGCACTTGTGCCGGCCCGGTTCGAAAATGAGCGATGGCCGCATCTTCATTTTCGCCCAGAAGCGCTTGCAGATAGAGGGCGTGATCCCGGTACACATCTTCGAAAGGCGGATCCACGCGATATTTGAAATTGTGCGAAAGATGGCCGCCGTAGTGGCAGATTTCCAGCGCCAGCCGCAGTGCTTCCGGATCGTGCAAATCCAAAGCGAATCGAATTATCGAGATAACGTGCGACGTGTCGGCATAATAGTCCATGTCGCCAAAAAGCCAGTCGCGTCCGGCGATAAGCCCGGGAATGCTTTGGGTATCCGGCTCGCTACCCTCGCGTTGGGTGATGGCGCGCTTCAGATTCTCGACCAGTTCCTGGTGCAGGGTGCGGACCAGCAGAGCAATGCATTCTTCGCGGGTCTTTGGGTCGGGATACTGCTCGAAATAAGTGATCGCGCGGCAGATCCCGTAATGCGCCAGCATCAGCTCAAAGCCTTTACGCGGGTGAACCCGTTCTTCCAGCGCAATCTCGATGACGCGATCCAGTTCTTCGTGCGTCCCGTCAAGTTTCTCGATGGCCGCCGCGACGGGGGCGCTATCCCCGATCGCGCGAAAATACGGCCATGCTTTTGAAATCTGGCAATCGCCTAGAAACAGCGTCCCAATCTCCCGCGCAGCCTCGGTGAACGCGCTCTCATAGGCGGCGCGTTTGTCCTCCGGCACGTCGTCGATCGAGCCCATCTGCACCAGCGGCAACCCCAACGCGTGACGCCTCTGCATCATTCGCGCCTCGAACAGCAGCGGATAGTTTTTCTCTTCTTCCAGCCTTTGAACCAGCAGATTCAACCCGGCCTCGGCTCCGCCAGCACGAATCGCCTGTTCAATCAGTTCAAACATAAATGTGGCACAGGCATTCTTGCCTGTGTGGATCTTAGACCGATTTTTTCACCAATTAATCTGAAACGCCATAGCTTGAAAACTCACGATACCAAGTATGCCTAAATTCCGCTGCTCACGTTACTCACCCTGATCATGACCGCCTGCAATCCAGGTTCGGTCAATAACGCGTCGGCAGTCGGGCTCAAGGTCGTCGAGTATGGCCAAGCGATGTCTGACCTCCGTGTCATTTAAATTTGAGCGGTTGTTGGATGAGCGATCATCCTGCACACGGAGTTCGCATACTCGATCTCGGAAGATCTGCAAGATCCAACGAGATCTGCGCTGTGCAAAACTGAAGCACCGGCGATGGAAGGCATTTTGAAAGAGGTGTTGTCTCAAGAGCCCACGAAAACCCTCTACCACTACACAACTCAAGCAGGCTTACTCGGCATTCTAAGGGATAAGCACATATGGGCAACTCACACGCAGTACTTGAACGATGCGAAAGAGTATCTCCACGCCATTGATGTTGTTATTGCTGAAATTGTCAAGCGACTGGCCGATGCAGTCGGCGATAGCCATCGTATTCTCGCGGACATGGCCAAAGGTGTCAGAGGCATCGAGAGCACGAACGTGTGCGTGTGCTCTTTTTCGGAAGAGCGCGACTCGCTTTCGCAATGGCGGGCATACGGAGGTTCCATGTCAGGCTATGCCATTGGATTTAACCCTCTTCACTTGGCAGAGATGGTCAGACGGGAAGAATTTTATCTGGCCCCGTGCCTGTACAAGGCAGAAGAGCAAATCGTCGTAATCAAGGCGTTGGTTGACAAAGTGTTCGATCGGAATATGGAAAGATTGCATAACGGGGAAACCCTTATCAGCGAGAACCGGGAAGAATGGATCAACGCAGCAAAGCTGATCTTGCCTCGGGGTGGAGACCTTGTGGCCTTCCTGCATCGCTATGCGCCAATTCTGAAGGACAAATCGTTCTCTGAAGAGAAAGAGTGGCGAATCATCTCCCGCCCGCTTATGTGCACGCGGGAAAGATTTGGTTTTAGGTGTGGAAGCTCCACGCTCATTCCCTACTATCGAGTGCCTATTGCCCACTCCGATCTGACGCTGAAGCTCGACGAAGTTGTTGTCGGCCCGACACCGCATAGCGAGCAGTCTTGTCGTGCGGTCCGGAGCCTCCTCGTAAGTCAAGACCTTGAAGCGGTGCCCGTCGAGCCGTCTGCGGTTCCCTACCGTAACTGGTAATAGTCCCTTGAGGGCTGATAACGCACACGGACGCATAACGCCCAAACCGAAGATCTTGGAGATCAAGCGACGAATCGATTCGTCACAACATGTGCCCGAAATGTCCAAACTCGAGGGAGTGACACCGTTCGATAAAATTTCCTCCCAATCGTCACCATCACTTACCCACCCCCGCCCTCAATGCCTCACCAACCCACTGGTAAAGTAAATACAGGAGGGGGTCTGCCTTATCCGGAAACAGATTGGCTTCGTTTGGCAAAAATGCGCTTGGCACAAGCCAAGCAGTCAGTCGGGTTCGTTTTTTCAAATCTCCATTCGGCAGCCACACCGCGATCCGCTGGGTTCGAATTCGCACTTTTTCATTTGAGGGTGATCATGAGTGCTTGGCAGTGTCAACTATTTGGGTCTGTACGTTGTGCCGCTGTCCGGCCATCAAGCTGCATACACAACCCCGCTGGGAGAAATTTGGGTACTTGTGATCGGCCGCGTCGTCGAGCCGGCTGCCACACCGTCTTCACTCCCAGCAACACGAATCTCGCCCTCGGTGCCCTTCATCTACAACAACTTGGCGACGCCGGCCGATCGCTCGTAATTTCGTAAGACGTCTTCTATTCTTTAAGCTGGGTTCGTTTTCCGCTGCGCGATTTCCCGCAGCCTCGGGTCGCCTTCACCCAAAACTGGGGTGCCCGCTGAGACCAAACTCTCCGGCGGGCATCTAACCAAATGGTAACCTCGGCGTAGGGGCGTGTACCTTTCAATTAAGTCGATTACGAATGTCAAACCGAATCAAAGTGTCCTTGGCGAGTGCTCTCATCTCGACTCTGCTCGCCGCCGGGTGCAAAACGAACCCAACGCAGGCAGCGGCACCCGGCAAACGCCCTCCGATCCCCGTCACAGTCGCCACCGTCACCCAGCGGACCATTCCGGTGGAGGTCCACGCCATCGCGAACACCGAGCCATTCTCGACCATCGGCGTCAAATCGCTGGTATCCGGCCAACTGACACACGTCTTTTTCACCGAAGGCGACTATGTCCACAAGGGGCAATTGATCTTCGAGAT
Organism: uncultured Bryobacteraceae bacterium; assembly: GCA_955652915.1. Taxonomy (GTDB): domain Bacteria; phylum Acidobacteriota; class Terriglobia; order Bryobacterales; family Bryobacteraceae; genus Palsa-89. Next base: position 3,995 of record CATPCJ010000487.1, on the reverse strand, counting down.
TGATCCCCGTCCATACGAGCAAGCCGTGAAGCAAGCTGAGGCAGCGCTCGCGAAAGATGCCGCGAATGCCCAAAACGCCGACGCCGACGCGAAGCGTTATGAAGCGCTCTTCAAAGCAGGCGTAGTCGCGCGTCAGGAATACGAGCTGAAGCAATCGATATTTAAAGCGCTGGATGCCGCGCTGGCGTCCGACCGCGCCGCGATCGAGAATGCCGAGCTGCAGGTTGAATATTGCCACATCAAATCGCCGATCGACGGCCGCACCGGCAACGTTCTGGTGAAAGAGGGCAACATCGTGAAGGCCAATGACGTTCCGCTGGTGAACATCAACCAGATTCACCCGATCTACGTTTCCTTCTCCGTTCCAGAAAAGGATTTCCAGGAAATTAATAGACGGATGGCGGAGCATCTTCCGGTGAAAGCCACCATCAACGGCGACGAGAGTCACCCGGCGCGGGGCAAACTCATCTTTGCCGACAATACGGTGGATCCGGCCACTGGAACCATCCGCCTGAAAGCCACTTTCGAGAATACGGACAACCGGCTGTGGCCCGGCCAGTTCGTGAACATCGTAATGACGGTGACCAATCAGCCCAACGCGATCATGGTGCCTTCGCAGGCAGTTCAAACGGGACAGAACGGCCAGTTTGTTTTCGTCGTCAAGCCCGACCGGAAAGTGGAAATGCGCACCGTGGTGATCGGGCGGACGGTGGGCAATGAGCTGTCGCTGACCAGCGGTGTCCAGCCGGGCGAAACGGTGGTCACCGATGGACAATCCCGGCTGGTGCCAGGCGCTGAAGTTCAGATTTCCAAAACCAGTGCGGGGGCGGGCGCCGGCCAATGAGCATACCGGAATTCTTCATACGGCGCGCCGTCACCACTACTTTGATGATGGCGGGGCTGCTGGGCTTCGGTCTCATTTCCTATCGTTCGCTGCCGGTGAGCGATCTGCCCAATGTCGATTTTCCCACCGTCAGCATCACCGCCAGCTTGCCGGGCGCGAGTCCGGAAACCATGGCGTCGTCGGTGGCAACCCCGCTCGAGCGTCAGTTTTCGACCATAGCAGGCGTGGACTCGATGACTTCCACCAGTCTGCTTGGTTCCACGCAGGTCACCATCCAGTTCGTTTTGGGCCGTAACATCGATGCCGCCGCCCAGGACGTGCAATCGGCCATTTCAAAAGCGTCGCGGCAATTGCCCACCGGCATGCCGGCACCCCCTTCGTATCAGAAAGTGAACCCAGCCGACCAGCCGATTTTGTATATGGCGCTCTCTTCACCCACGCTTCCCCTTTCCACCGTGGATGAGTACGCCGAGACTTTGCTCGCGCAGCGCATCTCCATGGTGGATGGCGTGGCGCAGGTGGCGGTTTTTGGATCGCAGAAATATGCCGTGCGCATTCAAGTGGACCCCGACGCCCTGGCGACGCGCGGCATCGGCGTCGACGAGGTGGAGAAGGCCATTCAGCAATCCAACGTGAATCTGCCCACCGGCACGCTGTTCGGCGCCCATCAAGCCTTCACCGTGCAAGCCAACGGACAGCTCCTACGCGCTTCCGATTACCGGCCCATGATTGTCGCGTATCGCAATGGCAATCCGGTTCGCTTGGCTGAGATCGCGCGGGTCATAGACAGTGTTGAGAACGACAAGGTGGCGAGCTGGTTCAATAATGACCGGGCTATTGTTCTAGCGGTGCAACGTCAGCCGGGTACCAACACCGTGGAAGTGGTAAACGGGATTCAAAAGCTGGTGCCAAGCTTCCTGGCTCAGATGCCCGCGTCGGTGAGTCTCTCGACTGTGTACGACCGGTCGGTATCCATCCGCGATTCGATCCACGATGTGAAGATCACTCTGATGATCACTATTCTGCTGGTGATCCTGGTGATCTTTTTCTTTTTGAGAAACCTTTCGGCGACGATGATCCCCAGCCTGGCGGTTCCCATTTCGCTGATGGGCACGTTCGCGGTGATGTACCTGCTGAACTATACGCTCGACAATCTTTCGCTGATGGCGCTAACGCTGTCGGTGGGATTCGTGGTGGACGACGCGATTGTGATGCTCGAAAACATCGTGCGGCACCAGGAAATGGGCAAGGATACGATGCAGGCCGCCAAGGATGGGTCGGCGGAAATCGGATTCACCATCGTCTCCATGACGCTGTCGCTCGCGGCAGTGTTCATTCCGGTGCTCTTCATGAGCGGAATCGTGGGACGCCTGCTGCACGAATTCGCGGTGACCATTAGCGCGGCGATTTTGATCTCCGGCATCGTTTCGCTGACGCTCACCCCCATGTTGTGCAGCCGTTTTCTGCGTCAGCGGGAGCGGCACAAACACGGCAAGCTTTTTCAATTCTCGGAGCGATTCTTTGATGCGTTGCTCCATGCCTACGATTGGGGATTGAAAAAAGTTCTGCGCCATCGCTTGGCGACCATTTTCGTTTCATTCCTGGTGCTGATCGCCACGGGCTACATGTTCACCATCATTCCGAAAGGCTTTCTGCCAACCGAAGATACCGCGCAGATTTTCGGATTCACCGAAGCGGCGCAGGATATTTCCTTCGACGCCATGATGCAGCACCAGCGCCAGGTTGCGGCGATCATACAGAGCGATCCTAATGTCACCGGGCTGATGTCCTCCATCGGCGGAGGCGGCGCCGCTGCCCCCGGCAATTCGGGGCGTGTGTTCATGCACTTGAAACCGCGCAAGGAACGCTCGCTGGGCGCGGAAGAAATTATCCAGGAGCTTCGCCCGAAGCTCGCCAAGGTGCCCGGCATGAGCGTGTATTTGCAGGTTCCGCCCACGATTCGAATCGGCGGCAATCTGACCAAGAGCTTGTATCAATACACGCTGAGCGGCACGGATTTCAAGGAACTGCAGCACTGGGCGCCGCTGATTGAAGCCAAGCTGCGCGAAATTTCAGGGCTCCAGGACGTCACCACCGATCTTCAGCTCACCAGCCCGCAAGTGCGCGTGGATATCGATCGCGACAAAGCGCAGGCGCTGGGCGTAACACCCCAGCAAATCGAAAGCGCTCTGTACGATTCCTACGGAAACCGGCAGATCTCGACCATCTACACGCCGTCAAACGAATACTTTGTGATTTTGGAAGCGCTGCCGCAGGACCAACGGGATCCGATGGCGTTGTCCAAACTTTACATCTCGTCGTCCTCCACGGGACCACGGCTGGTTCCGCTGGATGCGGTTGCGAAGCTCACGCGCACGGTGGGCCCATTGAGCGTAAATCACACCGGCCAGTTGCCCTCGGTCACCGTGTCGTTCAATTTGAAGCCGGGCATTTCGTTGAGCCAGGCAGTGCAAGGCATCGATCAAAGCCTGACCGATCTTCGCCTGCCGATCACCATCACCGGAAGTTTCCAGGGCAGCGCGCAGGCATTCCAAACGTCGCTGCAAAGCATGTGGATTCTGCTGATCATCGCCATGCTGGTGATCTACATGGTGCTGGGTATTCTGTATGAGAGCTTTATTCACCCGATCACGATTTTGTCCGGACTTCCATCCGCCGGTTTCGGCGCGCTGCTGACGCTGCTGCTATTCCACGTCGAGCTGAGCCTGTACGCCTTTGTCGGACTCATCATGCTGATCGGCATCGTGAAGAAGAACGCGATCATGATGATCGACTTCGCGCTGGAAGCCCAGCGCAACGAAGGCAAGAGCCCGCGCGAAGCAATCTATGAAGGCTGCCTGGTTCGCTTCCGTCCGATCATGATGACTACGATGGCGGCATTGCTGGGCACGCTGCCCATCGCTTTAGGAATCGGCGCAGGCGCCGAATCCCGCCGTCCATTGGGCCTGGCGGTAGTAGGCGGCCTGTTGTTCTCCCAACTCCTAACGCTATATCTAACGCCGGTGGTTTATATCTACCTGGAGCAATTCCAACAGAAGTTCGGACGGTTGAGCCGCAAGAAAAAGTACCGAACGCAACCAACAATCCCCGAGCCAGTGAAAACAATGGGGTGACAGGCACCTCAATCACC
>CATPCJ010000486.1 GCA_955652915.1 uncultured Bryobacteraceae bacterium | reverse complement strand
GCGATTGTATTCCCAGCCGGCGTGCATCGAAACCGTCACTACGTCCGCGCGCGCCAGCATGCTTTTTACATCCGCCGGCATCCGGTCCGCATCCAGCATGGCGATGCGATCGTCGCGATCGGAGTAATTGCCGTTGGATTGGTCGAAGGTATGCGCTAGAAATCCGAAGCGTGCGCCGTTCCGCTTCAGCACGGTTCCCTGATGCGCCGCCTCCGCCGTAACACCCGTTCCAACCGCTGCGATGCCTGCCTTCGCCAACAAATCCAGCGTGCACTCGATTCCGTGACTTCCACGATCGCGCGCATGATTGTTGGCCGTCGAGACTACATCGATCCCGGCCATGGAGAGCGGCTCGATCATCTCCGGCTCCGCCTGGAACACCATCCCGTTTTCAACCTGCCGCCCATGATCCGAAAATGATTTACGAACGCAATGTCCGCCGAGGGCGACGTCGCGCATCGGCTAGGCCGGGCCGGCTTGTTTGCGTGCCACGGATCCCACGCGGCGCGACAGCATCACGCCGCCGCCAAACAAAATGCGCGTGACCGGCGGCGGGGCGGGCAGCTTCAAACTGCTTGCAATCCGGAAGGGCGCGAAGCCCAGCTCCGGAGCCGGCAGAAAACCGCGCCGCGCCGGTGTCAATCCAGCAGCCTCGCGGCGGCCTTGTCCAGAAACCACATGACGCTCCGGCCATGATACGTGGAGATCTGCGCCGGGTATTTTTTGGAATCGTACGGCTGGTGCAAAACGGCGTGCAACGGTTCGGCTTTATCTTCTCCCGCCACCAGCATAACCGTGTGCCGGGCCGCCAGCAAAACGCCCGGCAACATGGTGACGCGCCACTGCTGAAACTTCTCCACGTAGACCGGGGCGGCCAGGTTCTCGCGATCGTCGAGCAGCGGCTCGCCCGGGAACAAACTGGCCGTATGCGCGTCCGGACCCATGCCCTGGTGGATGATGTCGAAATGCGGAAACTCTCCGTCCGGCAGCGCGAAGAACTCGCGGATGTCATCGGCGTACAATCGCGCGGCAACTTCGGGAGCCAGTTCACCTTGAATGCGGTGCAGGTTTCTCGCCGGAAAGTGCCCGGGATCGATGAGATGTTCCTTGGCCAGTTTGAAATTGCTTTGCGCATCGGAGGGCGGAACGCCGCGCTCATCCACCCAAAACAGATGGACTCGGCTCCAATCGAAATGCGCTTTCGCCAATTCGTCAAACAGCAACTTCGGCGTGGAGCCGCCTGAAATCGCGAGAGTGGCATAAGATTCCCCGGCCAGCGTCTCTTGCAAAATATCCAGCGTCCTGCGCGCGCAGGCCGCCGATGCTTCCAACGCATCTTCGTAAATAAATGTGTGGATACTCATAGGGCGTCCGCCAACGTTCCCATTCCGCCATGCTAGACTAAATCTTACCTTCCGCACAACTTGTTCTTGCCAACAACCAGTTACAGAAGTATTCGGAGTGACGCGTAGTCTCATATGCAAAATCACGCGAAGAAGAAAATCATCGCAGTGGTGGACGATCTTTTGTTCACGGTCAAGATCAGCGATGCCGCCAAGCGCGCCGGTCTGGACGTCGAGTTTCTGAAGTCCGATCTTGACGTCGTACAGAAAGCCAGGCAGGACCACCCGCTTTTGATCATTATCGATTTGAATAACAATTCGGTTCCGCCGCTGGAGTTGATCGCGAAGCTCAAAGCCGACGAGGAGCTGAAGCGGATCAGCCTGATCGGCTACTTGTCGCACGTTCAGGGTGAATTAAAAATGCAGGCTCAGGAAGCAGGCGCGAACATTGTGATGGCACGCTCCGCCTTCTCGCAGAACCTGCCGCAAATCCTGAAGCGCCACGCCGGCGTTCGTTAAAATGATCGCGCGGTTTAGTAACCTGCATAACACGAGGGCCGGTCATAAGAAATCTTTCAAATAGATGATCAACTCGGTTTAAATGCTGGTATAATTCCTGGGTTAACGTTGGGCTAGGGCTACAAGTGGTCCGAGAAATTGGGCAAGATGCGGACGTCGGGTTTCGTCATCCGAGTGGTTAGACCCCCAAAGGGCCCAAAGATAGCTGTGATCGTCCGGCGTTTGAATGCCGGCGGCCGTTTCAAGCAAAATAACACCTGCCATTCCCTCTCTCACTTCACAACAGGATCTCAAACTCTCTTATTTGGCGGACTAAGTGCTCATGTGGAGAGCAAGACCCAATCATTGATTGAAGCGCTTCCGCGGGCGGTGCCCGTGAAGACCTTCAGTCCTCGCGCAGGGTCAAGGGATACCTGAGGATTTTCAGCGAGATTCGCGGATCCGCTGCGACCGCGATGTGGGCTAGTCATCGCCCGACACGTTTCTTCCAGCACTCGTAGCAGAAATACTGCGAGCGCAACCTGGCGGGCTCCCCCAGTCTTGAAGTAGTGCGATGGCTTAAGGATTGAGGGAAATATGCTATCAAGCGCTCAGGCTGTAGTGAAAGCATTGGAGCAAGGGGACCTGGGGTCGGTGGCCGCCGGGGTAGAGGCAGCCGCCGTGGCCGAGGATCGGCCAGAACCGTCCGATCCACTGGCCAACGACGTGGACTGGCCGGGCCTTGTCGCGCGAATCCATGGTGGTGAGGATTCGGGGATGGAAGAACTGTATAAGCTCTTCGCTAAAGGCATACGGTTTTATCTGTGCCGTCAACTGGGGCCGCAGGAGCTGGATGACAAAATACACGACACTTTTCTAATCGTCGTCAAGGCGATTCGAAAAGGCGATCTGCGTGAACCAGAACGACTTATGGGGTTCGTTCGGACCGTGGTCCGCCGCCAGGTTGCGGCCCACATCGATAAGGTTATCCATAGCCGCCGTGAAGAGTTGGATCTGGATGTGGGGGTTCGAGTAGCCGATGTCCGCCGCAACCCGGAGCAGAACGCCGCTTTCCAGGAAAAAGTCGAGTTCATGGTAGGAGTTCTCGACAGCCTTTCGGTGCGGGACCGGGAGATTCTGTCGCGGTTCTACCTTGACGAACAAAGCCAGGACCAGATTTGCGACGAGATGGACCTCAGTGAAACTCAGTTCCGTTTGTTGAAGTCTCGGGCCAAAGCTCGCTTCGGCGAAATCGGACGGCGGAAACTGCAACAAAGGCCCATGGGTTCGATTTCGGTGAGAACTTCCGCTCCCTACGCGCACTAGTGACAGTGCATGTGTCACGGGCGGCGGGCTGTGAACTTAGCCGCTATAGAGGATGCTCGCCTATGAAAGTTGGCTTCGATTCCCATTTTTCCCGAGACGTACTGGAACGATACTCCTTGGCAATGCTTTCTGAACAGGGTTGTGCCGATGTGGAGGAGCACCTCCTCATGTGCCCGTATTGCCAGACTCAACTTGAGGAAGCAGATACATACATCCGCTTGGTAAAATCCGCTTACGCCCTTATTCTGTCAAGATCGCACGGCATTCCCAGACCACGGGCGATGCAAGTTGCGGAGTCCCTATAACACCGCTTCACGATCTCGTTTCGCTAAATAGGAGCGATAAGAACGATATGTCAGATACAACAACGGCACGATCAACAACCCGAATTGCCAGCCCCACAAACGATTCGCCACAATTATGAACGTCGCGATTACGCCGCCAGCCAGGTAGTACAGCAACGAAGAGCGGACTATTGTTTTCCAGACCGGTGCACATGGTTCTTCCCGAACCAATGCCACCATTCCGGCCACCAGAGCAGTGTTCACAACGAAGTACACCAGCGCCGCGAGTGAAAGCATCCGGGGCGCGTACTGCAAGCCTTGGCTCAGCACGAAGTGTGGTGGGTTGTAGGCCACGGTAATGCCAATGGCAACCACGGCCACGCTGAACAACACCTTCCTCGGGGACCGCCGTTCCTTCGCGCGCCACAAGCACTGCACCAGAGTGGCGGCGCAACCGATCGCCAAGGCTTCGCCCAGCGAATAGTTCGCGATTCCAAGCAGAATGAATGCAAACACTGGCGAATAGGTGACAGGTACTCCAGGCACGTTGAACTTCCAGGTTGCCGAGAGCATCGCGACAAATAAGTAGGCGAAGAATTGCGGCAGATCGGCGGTGTTGAATTGCGACAGGCCATCCGCCAGGAGGAAAATCCCGGTTCCCAGAATGCACTGCAAATAAATGTTAGCGCGCGGCGACATCCGGTCGATGTGCGGCAATTCGCGCACCGATTGGGTGTTATATAAATCACCGACTTACAGTGCTAGACGTGCTTTCGGATGGGCAGATTGTCGCCATTAGGGTCAATATGTCCCAGCGAGCTCTAAAAAACGCGGCGGCTGAGGCGGCCGATGGTGAATTTCGCGGTGTCCGCCACAGCCATCACGGCCATAACGCCCGCTTGAACGGGATCCGTCACCACCAGATCGGCGGCATCGGGTACACTGCCGGCCATGTTCAGGCTAATCACCAGCAGTCCCTGGGCGCGCACTTCCAGAACTGCTTTCTCGATGTCGCCGCCCATCAGCGCCCCTGCCAGCACCAGCGCCCGGGCTCGGGGCAATCGGCCTACCGCGCGGACGGCGTCGGCCAGCGGTTGTTCTCCCACCAGCGGGATCGTGTCCACCGAAATATGCTCGCCACGAATATTGTGCCGGTCGGCTTCGGAAATCGCGCCCAGGGCCACCTGCCCCACCTGCGCTCCTCCGCCCACGATGATGATCCGCTTGCCATAGACTTTCTGCAGGGTCTTGACCAGCGTCACTTGCCGAATGCCGTTCAGCTTCTCGAGATCGGCCCGCAGAATGGAAGCTTCCACCGGCAGGTCAATTTCAAAATAGATGCGCGATTCGGGCGGCTTCTCCTCGAATATCTCGACCGACGCAATGTTGCCGGCATGCCGGGCTATCACCCCGGTCAGCTCATGCAGCACGCCCGGCCCCGACCTGGCAACCACCACCACTCCGATTCGTTCCCCGCTCATGAGCTTTCATCCGCGACATCGATTTCGTACTTGCGCAAGAGTCCCGGCCAGTGACCTTGCGCCTTCAAGAGCAACTCCGCCACTTCTCGAACGGCGCCGCATCCACCGGCAGTCTGGGTAACATGCATGGCGGATCGCTTCACTTCCGGACGGGCATTCGCCGTGGCGACGCTCAGACCAACTCGCTTCATCACCACGACATCGATAAGGTCGTCGCCGATGTAAGCCACTTGCGCCGCCGGAATGCCGGAGCGGGTCAGGATCTCCTGCAAGATCGGGATCTTTTCGATGTGCCCCTGGTAGATGTACGTCATCTTGACCTGCTTGGCGCGGGTCTCGGTGGCCGGCGAAATTCGCCCGCTGATCACGCCAGTCTGGATGCCCATCCAGGAAAGCCACTGCAGCGCGATACCGTCCTGAGCGTCAAAGCCCTTGGTCTCGACCATATTTCCGTTGACGTCCGGCACATTGTACAACTTGGCGTCCGTCAGCACTCCATCGACATCCATCAGGAGCAAGCGGATCTGCGCGGCGAGTTCAATCACGGACATGTTTCCCATGGTAACGAAAGGAATCGGACACTACTGGTGAAAGAGGTGACAGTCACCTCTTTCACCTATTGAGATGCGTGAGCATGCGCAAAGCTCCTGGAGATTCGGTACTGGGGAGTATGGCGAAATTATTTCGGAAGGACGTAGACTTCGAATTGAATATCCAGCTCGTTCTTGACCTTGACGGCTCCGCCGGCGGCGCTCGCCGGTTGAATGCCGAAGTCCGTTTGCTTGATGCGGACATTGCCCGAATACGCATCGCCCGCCTGCCGCACGCTTACGACGATGGAGTTGCTTACACCGTGCAGCGTAAGCTGTCCCGTAACTTTCCAGGAACCTGTGCCGGCCTGGGTAGCGCTCGAAGATCTGAATTCAATCCGGGGGTACTTCTCGCTCTCGAGCACCTTTTGCTGCATGGTTTCCTGAATCTGCGCTTCATCTTTTGCATTGACCTTCGCATCAGGTTTCACTTTCAACTTATGAGCATCAACCGAGAAATTAACCGACTGGGCACCCGTGTCGCTGATCTCGCCTGCGGCAATCGGCGCACTCACCCAATGGTCGTGACCGGCGGCGGAGAAGATCCCTGCTCTACCAACGTGAATAGTGATGGTGCTCTTGTGCGTATCGATGGTTTTTGCCTGGGCCGCGAAGGCAGCTAGCAGGATCGATAGAACCAGTCGGTGCAGGGTGGGTGCTCCGAAACCAGAGTAAGCGGGGACGGGCGCGTTAATCGCAGCCATCATGTAAAAGCTTGGTAAAATTGCGGGGGTTATGAAAAGAAATATTATTGTGTTGATGACGCTGGCCGCGTTCACCGGTAGTGCGCAGAAGCTGGCTCCACTCCCTACCGCTCTTGGAGTGCCGAAGCCAGGGCCCGCCACCGACGCTCCGTACGCTCCGCAGCCAATCTTGCCAGGCGGCGTGGTGGTTCCACTTTATCCGCCCGGCTCGCCTTACCTCAAAGCGGAGCGCATCCATGAGGCGGAGCAATACAACATGAGCCAATCTGTGCCGGGACGGATCAACAGCATTGTCAATATTCACAACCCATCCATCGAAGTGCACACGGTGGATCGGGGTCTCAATACCGGCGCTGCTATTATCCTGGCTGCCGGCGGCGGACACAACACTTTGAACGTCGGCGGTGAGAGCGCCGACTTCGTTCCGTTTTTCTACAACTACGGAGTCAACACCATCATCCTGCGCAATCGCCTGCGCCGCGACGGTTACAACCCGCAGACGGACGCGGTGTACGACGCCCTGCAAGCCATTCGTATGGTGCGCGCATATGCGAAGGAATGGAACATCGATCCGAACAAGATCGGCATCATGGGATTTTCGGCTGGCGCGGAATTGGCCGCTCCGGCCGCGGTATTGTTTGAAGACTTCGACAATAAGAACAGCGACCCCGGCGATCCTCTGGCGGGAATCACGTCGCGGCCGGACTTCGTGGGTATCATCTATCCCGGTCCGTCGCCATTCGCGCACAATCGCACGCCGCCGCCGATTCCACGCAATGTTCCGCCTGCATTCATCACTTGCGCGGGCTCAGGCGATAAAGGCCACGCAGTGTGGGCAATCGAATATTTCAACGCAATGTTGGCACTGAGCGTACCGAACATCGAGATGCACCTTTACGGCAATGGCCGTCACGGCGGCGGTTTGACGGACCGCGGCGACATTCCGTTTGGCACGTGGCAATACCGATACATCGACTGGTTCCGCGATCTCGGATTCCTGCAGAAACCCGGCGTCGAAACCAAGGCCGCCAAGGATATTGCTGCTTTCGTGAGTCAGCATTAGCCCGCTCCTTCGTTTCAAGACTTACCTTCAGAGTGACGGTGCCGGCGTGGCGCACGAGCGCGTGCGCTACGTCGAAAATGTCGCGCGTCGTCTCAGCCTTAATCGTAGTTGCCCTCGATTAACCACTGCCCTAGTAAGTAATCCTGATAAATGCGGAACACACCCATGCTCTGAATCTCGATATCCCATTCCTGGTGATTCCAAACTTCGCTGGTCCACCAATCCCCCGATGTCTGCCAGGGCCCGGCGCACGCCACGATACTACCTCCTCCCATCGACGAAAAAATCCTGACGGGTTTGCCGCCGGTACACCAGACCTGCGCAGGATACGGCGGGCGGAATCTACGGATGGCCAGTTTGGGATGGAGCGGAACGGCGGCTCCTTTGGCCGTCTTCAGCCGCCCCGTGCGAATTGCGCCGGGGCGATGTGTATTCACCAACTCCGGAGCGCCCACATTCGCCGCGCCGACCAATCCGCGAATCCGGGCAAGAGTGATCTCCAGCTTTTCGGGCTCCGGCGCCGACGGCAGGAATAAACCGTGTTGGGTAGTACGTGGCTCGATCGGCATCATTTCAAGTTGGATCTTCTCGATGGGAGCTTGAGGAGGACTGTCGTTCAGCTCCAGTTCCAGCAGTTTCAGCAGCACCTTGGAGTCCAGCATGGGAACAGGCAAGCGTAGCGTAGCGGTGTGGTCGGAAGCCCGCTCTAACTTCAGCCGCAAGCGGATTTCATTGGTGGAACGACCGTGACAACGCAAACGCCGGCATAGCTCGCTCAACATCCGGGACAGCAAAAACAGCAGGGGCTCCCGAAGATCCAGCGAGTCTTCGAGTTCTTTCTCTTCGCGAAACACCAATGGGTCCACGTGAAGACGCAACTGGCGGCTACCTGTTCCGCGTGCCAACTGCTGCATGTGAGTGCCTTCTTCGCCCAGACGCGCGGCCACGCCCAGAGGCGGCAGATCGGCAAACTCCCCGAAGGTGCGGATGCCCCAAAGATCCAGGGTTCGAGCGAATTCCGGCGACCCGCCCAAGAGATACGGAGGCAAAAGCGCGAGAATGGCTGCTTCACGGCCGGGGGGAAGGATCGTCACCCCCCGAATTCCACGTGCTGCATGGACAGCCGCGTCCGGGTTCGAAGCCAGCGCCAGATTGGCGGCCACCCCCACCTTGCGCTGGATCTCCGAGGCGATCTGCGCCGGCGCGCCGTAAATCCATCGAAGGCCCCGGATGTCGAACACAATTGTGTCCGGCGAGGTCACTTCTATTAAGGGAGAGAAGTATCGGGCACATTCCTCCAACAACGGAAGATTGCCGGGGGCATGCAGACAGGCGAACATACAACTACCGCAAGATGGTGAATCGGCGCTCTTGCGCGCGATGATTCCGGATGTATTGGGTCGTGGCTTCGAAGGCATCCAGAAGACACCCGGAGGATCTGCCTCGCCACAAGGCCCGGCTCCGGCTAAGCTCGATCTTGAGCGCTGAGCAGGAGCCCGCATGAATCTGTTGTGCCACTACAACCAGGGCGGTTCTCGTGTTCTCCACGGCATGACGCAGACGGAACCAGGCCGCGATCGGAATGCGCCGGACAATCTTTGCCGGCGTGTCTGCAAGATCGATGGCAATCAACCCAAAGCCTCCGGCATTCGCCAACATGTCCAGGGACTTGAGCGCGTGTTCCACATTTCCTCCGCAGCGGACCCAGAGGACTTGTGAAAGCCGTACTCCGGCCGCGGCGGCGCTCTCGGGATCGAACGTATCTTCGGTATCCAAGAGCGTGCAAAATTCCTCCCCCGAAGATGCGGTGGCAAGTAGGGAATACAGCAGCGAGGTGCGCCCGGAAGAAGCAGGCCCAGCGATTTCGGTGAGTGCTCCGCGCGGAATTTCTCCCACTACCGATGGAAGGGTTTCTCCCGCAGTCTTCTTCTGCGTGAGAAACGCGGCTCCGTAACGAGAGCCGAGGACGGATTGAATCTGCTCGCGAAGGAGTGTGGGAGGAGCTATCATATTCGCCTTATCTTCGCCTATACTGGGATCGGGTGTCAATGCTCTCCGGCTATGTAGAACTGCATGCCCGCTCGGCTTTCAGCTTCCTGCGGGGAGCCTGCGTGCCGGAGGATTATGCCAACCGTTGCACGGAGTTAGAGCAGCAGGGAATGGCGTTGCTCGATGTCGACGGCGTGTATGGGTCACCGCGTTTTCACCAGGCTATGAAGAAAGCGGGGCATACACCCTACGTAGGGGCGGAGGTCACTTGCACCGACGGTGCACGCTATCCCTTACTGGCCGTCAGCCAACGCGGGTATCGGAACCTCTGCCGGATGATTTCGCGCATGAAGCTGCGGTCAACCAAACATCCTAAGCCAGGGCAAGAGGCCGCGGCGGCTAGTGAAGAGTTGGCCGAGTTTTCTGAAGGGCTCTTGTGCTTGACCGGAGGCGAAGAAGGCCCCTTGGCCCAAGGGCTCCGTAAGAAGGAAGGGCGCGCTGCCGTGGAGCGGCTGCAACATATCTTCGGACCAAAGAACGTCTACCTGGAACTACAGCGCCACTTCTATCGTGACGAAGAAGCTCGCAACCAGGCGGTGATTGAACTGGGACGCAGCCTGGGCGTACCCTTGGTTGCCACCAATGGCGTGTGTTACGCCGAGCCTCGTCATCGCGAGCTGCTCGACGTCTTTACTTGCCTGCGCCACCATACGACTTTGGCCGGCGCGGGCCGGCTTCTGGAACGCAACTCCGAGCGTTATCCCAAATCCACAAAGGAAATGATCCGTCTGTTCGCCGATGTGCCGGACGCCATTGCCAATACGCTGCACGTGGCTTCGAGGCTTCAGTTCACTCTGGCCGATCTGGGATACAAGTTCCCGCGCTATCCCGTACCGGAAGGGGAAAGCGAGGCCGGCTTTCTGACCAAGCGCACGCATGAGGCAGCCCGCAAACGTTATGGAGATGAGTACGAGAAAGCCCGGCCGCAAATCGAAAAGGAATTGACGGTTATCGAAAAACTGGGGTTTCCGGGATATTTTCTGATCGTTTGGGACATCGTTGAATACTGCAGGAAACAGGGGATCCTGATCCAAGGGCGCGGCTCGGCCGCCAACAGCGCGGTGTGTTATTCACTGGGCATCACCGCAGTCGATTCCGTAAAGATGGACTTGCTGTTCGAGCGATTCCTATCCGAGAATCGCGGCGAGTGGCCGGACATAGATCTCGATCTTCCCTCCGGCGTCCAGCGCGAGAAGGCGATTCAGTACGTCTACGAGCGTTACGGCAAACTGGGAGCCGCCATGACGGCGAACGTCATCACTTACCGTGGAAGGTCCGCCGCCAGGGAAGCCGGTAAAGTTTTAGGCTTTGACGAGCAGACACTCGGCACGCTTTCCAAACTCGTACCAATGTGGGGTTGGGTGGACTCCACGGACACACCGGAAAAACATTTCCGGGAAGCTGGCCTGGATCTATCCGGCAAGCGGGTACGGAAGTTCCTGGAGTTGGTGGTGGGGTTGCAGGATCTGCCGCGTCATTTAAGCCAACATTCCGGCGGAATGGTGATTTGCCAAGGGCAACTGGATTCCGTGGTGCCTCTGGAACCCGCCACCATGCCCGGCCGCGTGGTGGTGCAGTGGGACAAAGAAGACTGCGCCGACATGGGCATCGTCAAGGTTGACCTGCTGGGGTTGGGGATGATGGCCGTGCTCGAAGAATCTATCGAGCTCATCCACCGGCACTACGGAGAGAAAGTGGATCTGGGAAATTTACCGCAGGACGATCCCAAAGTGTATGCGGCGCTTCAACGCGCCGATACCATTGGGTTGTTTCAGGTGGAAAGCCGCGCGCAACAAGCGTCGTTACCTCGTATGAAGCCGGAGAAGTTTTATGACCTGGTGGTTCAGGTTGCGATCGTGCGGCCCGGCCCGATCGAAGGCAAGATGGCTCATCCTTATTTGGCGCGCCGGCAGGGAAAAGAAAGGGCGGACCCATTGCATCCGGACCTGGAGCCGATTCTGCGGCGCACTTTGGGCGTGCCCCTGTTTCAGGAGCAGCTCTTGCGAATGGCCATGGCAGCCGCCGATTTCACGGGAGGCGAAGCCGAAGAACTGCGCCGCGCTTTTGGCTACAAGCGTTCCGAAAAACGCATGCGTGAAATTGAGGTGAAGCTGCGCGCGGGCATGGCCAAGAAGAACATCACGGGAGAGACGCAGGACAAAATCGTGAAGGCGATCACCTCCTTCGCCATGTTCGGATTTCCCGAGTCGCACGCGGCAAGCTTTGCATTGCTGGCATACGCCAGCGCGTATCTGAGGACGTATTATCTGGCGGCTTTTACCTGTGCCTTGCTCAACAACCAGCCCATGGGCTTCTACCATCCCTCCACCCTGGTTAAAGACGCGCAACGCCACGGCCTGCGAGTGCTGCCCGTGGACATCAACCGTTCCGGAAGCGTCTGTACCATCGAAGACTTTCACCTTCGGCTGGGTTTAAACTATGTGCGCGGATTGCGGCGAGCGGCCACCGAAGCCATCCTGCGGCAACAGCCGTTCTCGAGTATTGAAGACCTTGCCAGGCGCGTCCCCGAGCTGCATAAAGAGGACCTGACGCAACTCGCGGCCATTGGCGCCCTAAATTCCATCGGCGCGAAACATCGCCGGGACGCTCTATGGCAGACTGCACGTGCGTCCAGACCCGCGGGGGAACTTCTGCGTGCCGTTCCCGAATTCGCCCCTGAAGCTCCGCTGCGGCAAATGACCCTCGAAGAGCGCTTGGTAACCGACAGCGCGGGCGTCGGAGTGACGATCGGCAAACATCCCATGGCATACCGGCGGGCCGAAATGGACAAATTGCGCGTCACTCCCGCTGCTGCCCTCTCCTCCATCGCGAATGGCCGAATCGTTCGTGTGGCCGGCAACGTGATCGTGCGCCAGCGCCCCGGCACCGCCAAAGGGATCACATTCATGAGCCTGGAAGACGAGACAGGTATAGCGAACGTGGTGATTATGCCCGGTCTCTTCCAAGAGCAGCGGCTGGAAATTCTAACTCATCCGTGGGTGATGGTGGAGGGACAGATGCAAAACATCGATAACGTGATCCACATTCTAGCGGGGTGCATCTTTCCACTGGAAAATCCGCTAAAGCTCGGCGCCAGTTCACATGACTTCCATTAACGCGGCCGGGTAAGCATCATTCGTTCCAGAAACTCTGCCCCGACAGCGGAAACAGGTTCTCTAAGCCGTCCTAGCGGCGACGACATTTCACCACAAGGTGGTGGAGGCGGAGAGGCTCTCGCGAATGGCCCGGCTATTTCAGCATGGGAAAAGTTGAGAATCGCGACGCCCGCGCTTGACCATGTCGCCGAGCCGGCGTAGCATGCCGAACGGAGGGGCCAAACCGACAACACTCCGGAAGCTCAAAGGGGAGAGCATGTGTCTTCTTGCGCTCCCTCTCTGATCGGGGAGTGATACCCATTTGACAGGCCTGCCTTGCGCCGATATGCTTCAGACCGACAAGTCTTAAGATTTTCCTCTATGGACGGCATCGACCTAGAAGCCTTGCGCGCGGCGATCCGACAGGACCGTTACGTGATTACCACCCATGTCAAACAGCGCATGGTCTTAAGACGGGTGACAGACGAGGAGATGAAGCAGGTCGTCACCACCGGCGACCTGATCGAGGAATATCCGGACGCCACGCCGTTTGTCAAAAGTTTGCTCATGGCCGAAGTCGGCGGCGAGCCGCTCTACGTGGCTTGCGCCTTCGATGGTCGCTATCGTCACTGTCCACTGGTACGGCCCAAAGGGCCTGGGAAGATCCGTGGACCAGGAAAAGGAAGTAGAAACTATGGCTACGCTCAACATTAGCGCCCAGTGTGGAGGCACGCTGGAGCACAAGACCATCACCCCCGGACTTCGGGCTCCGCTAACCGCTCCGGGCAAACGGGTGCATGTTGAACTGGTAAACTACCGGCTGGAGCCGAGCGGCGATTGCCACTCGGAACGACGCGAACGAGTTTCAATGGAAACAGAACGGCGCAGGGGAGCGGGCGTTTGACGAAATGTGCCGCCGCCCGTACACTGAAATTGAACCGGGATTCCGGACGTAGTACTCACCATGACCGTAACCCTCAAAGCCAAAAGTGAAATCACGGTACCGAAGAGCATCCGCCGCAAGGCTGGCCTCAAACCCGGCGACCAGGTTGAGTTCAAGGTCTCCGGCCGCACGATCAACATCAGCCCGAAGCTCTCGCCCGACGAGCTGCAAGACGAGCGGGAAATCCGCGATCCGAAGATCCGCGCGACGATCAGGAAAAGCTACCAGGAGTTTTTGGCCGGCAAGAGCCGCCCTGCGGAGATGCTCCAAAAAGAGTTACAAAAGATTGCCCACACCCAAGCTGCAGGGGAGCGATCTGGTTCCCGGCGGCGCTAGTAAGGCATGACCGCGCCGTTTACGGTCCGTACAACCTCTCGGTATGATCGGCTCGCAAAAGCGCTTCAGCGCCGACACCCCGAGTTTTTCACCAATCATCGCTCGACACTTCGCATACTTGGCTCGGACCCGTATAACCGTTCGCTAACGTACAACATCAAAAAGCTGGAAGGCGTGCCTTCCGGCGAGGGGCAGTACCGGCTTTCTCTCGGTCGCTGGCGTTTCCGTTTCGCATCGCGGGCCAGGTGGTGCTGCTCTCTTACTGCGGTCTTCGCCGGGAAGACACCTACTGAAATACAGCTTTAATATGGCGGAAGCTAGTGGGAGTCGAACCCACCAGCGACACAAAGTGCCGCTCGCTGGTTTTGAAGACCAGACCCAGCACCGGCCAAGACTAGCTTCCTCGGTGATTTTAACACTCGTGCATCAGTTTGCCGCAATCGCTGCCGGTTGCGTTCCCGCCAGACCCAGATCCGCGGCCCGCTGCTTCATGGCTTCGATGCAGAATTCAATGTGTTCGTCCAGGTCGACACCCAGCCCCGCAGCGCCTCCGACGATATCGTCGCGATTCACCGAGCGCGCGAATGCTTTGTCTTTCAGCTTCTTCCTTACCGACCTGGTCTCCACCTCATGGATGCTGCGGTTGGGCTTCACATAACTGCACGCCGTCAGGAAGCCCGCCAGTTCATCGCAGGCGAACAGCGTTTTCTCCAGCAAGGAATCGCGCGACACGCCGCTGTAGTTGGCATGCGAAAGGATGGCGCGCCGGATTTCCGGATCGATACCCCGCTCCGCCAGGATCGCCTCGCCCTTCATGGGATGGTCGGGCGCTTCAGGATGAATCTCGTAGTCGAAATCGTGCAGCAGCGCGGTGAGAGACCACTTGCTCTCATCCTCATTGAACTTTTTCGCATAGGCGGCGACGCAGGCTTCCACCGCGAGCGCGTGTTTGCGCAGGCTCTCCGATTTTGTGTATTCACAAAGCAAATCCCAGGCTTGTTCTCTTTCCATCGTGTCCATGGTAGCGAAACGCGTGTGTTATAGTTGGGGAAAGCACCTCTTGCGTGGGCCTGTGGCGCAGTTGGGAGCGCGCTTCCATGGCATGGAAGAGGTCGCCGGTTCGAACCCGGCCAGGTCCACCAAATCATTTCAAACCCTCCACGTTCTCCCGGCGCACGACCTGCCGTACCGGTATTCAACCGGCGTTCCAGTCATAACGAGGTATCCGCATGATCGAAAAGACTGCATCGTTTCTTAGAGAGTTGAAAGTCGCCGCTCGTTCTCTGGGCCGCGCAAAGGGCGTCACGCTCACGGTAGTACTGACCCTAGCCCTCGGAATCGGAGCCAACGCGGTGATGTTCAGCCTTGTGCGCGGCGTGCTGCTGCGGCCGTTAACCGTGACGAAGATCGCCTCATCTACATCCGGCAGAGCGCGAAAGGCAACCACATTCTCCATTCCGGAAATCGACGCCTTGCGGTCGCACACAAAAACCCTGCGTTCGTTCGGTGATTTTTCCACCACTGGTTTCACGATGGTGGGGGATCGGAGAACCTCGCTCGGTCCAGGCTGGGATAGTGGGCAAATCCTATTTCCAGGTGATGGGACTGCGCCCGGTGCTCGGTCGGCGGGATCGGTTGTGTTGACGTATCGGTTCTGGTCGATAGCCTTGAACACTGATCCCTCAGTGCTCGCCACAGAACCCGAAGAAATGAACGAGCTTGCGAACTCGCGTCGGGTGGACGCGCTATTTGCCTGATGCGAGGAACTCTGAGCAACGGTAGAACCCGTTGCCCAAAGTTCCTGTCTTGGCTTGGGGTTGCAATAGTGTTGCCACCAGTCTACGCCGCTATACCGTGATGCCCACCGAGGTAGATTCCACACCGACTACGTTAGTGGGGGGTAAGGTAACAGCGGGCCCGCCGGTCAAGGAAACCGTCCACTTACCAGGTCCTCCCCAGTTTATTCCGACAAAGCTCAAGGTGTAATTCCCGGGCGGGAGAACGTGCTGCGGAACGATGGTCACGTTCATCGGATCGTTGAATCCTGACTTGTAGTGAAACAGTTCGACACTTGCCAGTCCGTTAGATGGGATAGCGATGATGTACAGTTCGTTATCCACGAACGTAACATGGATTGCGGTAGTTGCCATTTTTGATCTCCTTTTCTACGGAAAGTGCGGTTAATCCAAACTTTCCACCTCAAATTGCAAACCTTTGCAACCTGCATCCAACTAGTGTAAGTTGATTGT
>CATPCJ010000485.1 GCA_955652915.1 uncultured Bryobacteraceae bacterium | reverse complement strand
TTGCTGGGAAGTAGTATCGGTAGAACCTGGGCAGATGCAATGCATCCGCTAAACAGGGCCGCAAAAAATAGGACGAGGAGACTAGCTGGTAAGCGTTTCATTTTCTTCTTCCTCACTGAGAATTGGGTTCCTTCTGAACTCCTATAACCTAGGCGCGGACGCCAATATATGGAGCTTTCAAAATCAGCCGTATCCACGTTGTTGCAGGCGTCCTTCTTCATCGTTCATAGAGACACACGTCTCCCTTATCGCGCCTCGTGATCTTCACGCGCGAGTGGCATTTGAAGGATCGACTATACCAGATATATATGGCCCAGTGCAATATGGTCCATATATATCGGGTAGCGCTCGCCGCCCATGCCTTCGCACACTATTGGAAATGGAAGACTTACAGCATCGGCTCGGGCAACGTATCCGACGGATACGAAGCAAACTCGGCTACACCCAGGAGAGCTTTGCAGATGCCTGCGGATTGCACCGAAACTATATGGGCGCGATCGAACGCGGCGAGCAGAACATAACGATCAAAACCCTGCAGATCATAGCCCGAGGTTTGGACACCTCGGTGTCGAAACTGTTCGCTGGTTTGGATTGAGATCTCATTCTGGCAAGCCCTAAACACGGCGACCGTCTTGCGCATGGTCGAGAGGCGTTATCGTCGAGGTCGTTCCTCAAGTGATTGACAGCTTGCGCCCTTATTGGTAGGGTCACTTCACAACTCCAGGTAGAAGTAAATTCGGGAAATCTCACTACTGACAAAGGAGGTACCTAATGCCGTCGCTGCCGGACGAAATACGACTTCAACGACCGCCGCTCGAATCTCAACAGCATTTAGCCGATCCTTGGGTCTATGCCCGCTTTGGCACAGTCGATTCAGCTCCGATTATTGGCGCTACGCTATTTGGGTCCTGCCGTAACACCTCCAAGCCGGAGAGTTTGGGAAGGCGACGGCCTCGAGGACGTTGAATTCTGCCTTCGCTGCCGCGAGTTGGGCTACCGAAATGTACTGTCGTCGCGCTATCCGGCAATGCACCATGAGAGTGCGACGAGAGGGCCCTATAAGCACATTCGTCGAGTCTACAACTACAGCATCTTCTTCTCAAGATGGAGTGGCCGGTTCCTTCCCGACCTGCACGACTATGTCCGTACCAGTTCTCAATTTCTGTCCGACACCGAACTGGCTAGAACTTGCGGAAGTGCTGTCGAACTGCGGCATTCGTTTGGCAACGATCCGCGACTTGAGCGGTTCGTCGGCGGAATCTGATTGGATTCGAATGGCGCCGCATGAACTTCGCGAAACGGCTAGTGACGCGAAGATCGGAAGGATTCTTCGAGCCTCGAGGCGGCTCCGCGACAATATTCCACCCATCCCTGTTCGCGCGGTCCCGGTGCCTGACGACTCCACATGGTCCTCAACTTCCACACCCAAAGCAACTCGCCCGCCTCGCCTACGCGCTGGTGGGCGATGAAAGGCGACCTTCGCGATAACAGTACAACGATTCCGGCAAAGGCCGCGATCACCGGACTCGCAGCGACTAAGAAAGCAACGCCGGCAGCACTGTCTATTACATCCAGAAAGCCGGGAACGCGTGAAGTGCCGACCGTGGCTTGCATTATTTCCCGTTGCAAAAAGACTTCCTTCAATGTCGAGTAATAAGGACCGGCCCGCGCTGCGAGGAAGAGTCCGACAGTATCTTTGCAGCTTTTTTACATTCGACTGCCGACGATCTCCATCACGCCCCTGCCATTGAGCTAAATCCTCTCGAAGGGCCATCTTGCCCTTCTCGATAGATCCCAGCTACGGCGGCGCATTTCGGGCTCTGGCGTAAAACTATTGTGAATTCTTACTTGTGATATCAGCCTCGGACGATTTTACATAAATTTTACAAACTTCGCTTTTTTACAATCCCGACGATGATCATACTGGGATTCGGTAGCCTCATGCGCTCTAAGAAGGTAGTCTTTTTCTTCCCCGCTTTCTCCAGCCAAGAGGCAACCGCGCCATTGGGAATTCTGGCCGTCTCCACGCCTCTATTGCGCGCGGGCTATAAGGTCACGATTATCGATTCCACGATAACGCCCAATTTCCAGAAGCGGGTGCTGGAGGAGATGGACGACGCACTCTGTCTGGCGGTTTCTCTAGTCACTGGGCCGATGATCAAGGAAACGGTGCAAATCGCCCGCGCCGCCAAAAACCTTTATCCCGATAAGCCGGTTGTATTGGGAGGCTGGCATCCTTCCCTGCTCCCGCATCAGACGCTGGCAGCCGCCTGTGTCGATATCGTCGTCAACGGGCAAGGCGAGGAAGCCTTCCTCGAAGTCGTCGAGAGAATCGAAGCTGGAGAATCGATGGAAGGAATTGCCGGCGTCGGCTACAAAGAAGACGGCCGGATTATATTTAACGCGCTACGCACGTTAAAGCCGATTCGTGAAATGCCGCCCAAAGCCTATCACCTGGCGGACTTTGACGCTTATGAGAAGGTGTGCGGACGCCGCTGGGCGATGTATACATCGAGCCTGGCATGTCCGTATGATTGCGCTTATTGCACCAATAGCGGCGTTTACGGCCGTAAATGGAACGCGCTCGATCCCGATCAGGTGGTGGAAGAAACCACTGACCTGGTATCCCGTTACAATCTGCAATTGCTGTGGGTGGTGGACGACAACTTCCTGGTGGATCGTGAACGCGCTATCGGGATCGCCGAAGGGCTGGTTCGCAAAGGCGTGCAATTCGACTGGAGCATTCAGGGCTCCACCAACCTGGTTAACCGTTTCACGGTGGAAGAGTTGAAGCTATTGCGTCGCGCTGGTCTGTCGCAGGTTGCGCAAGGCGCTGAGAGCGGCTCACAAAAAGTTCTCCATCTGATGAACAAGGATTTTCAAAAGCTGGAGAGCATTTACGTAGCGGCCGACAAACTATCTCAGGCGGGAATTCGTCCGTCCTTTAATATGATCTTCGGATTTCCCGGCGAAGGTCAGGCCGAGCGGCGCGAATCGATCCGCCTAGTTATGAACATTTGCCGCAAATATCCCGGCGCCGAGTTCTGGACGAATATCTTCACGCCTTATCCCGGCGCACCCGTCATGCAGCGCGCGTTCGAACTTGGAATAGAGGTGCCTCAAACGCTGGAAGGATGGGTGGACTTCTTTCCGCGCTACACCGTTCTGCCTTGGCTCAAAGGCAAAAAACACGAAGAAGTGCAGACCATGCGCGAGTACATGCGTGTGGCTTTCAATCGTAAGCCCATCGGCTTGCTGCGCAAAAACGTCGTAAGCCAGGTGGTCCATCGAATGATCAGCTTTCCGGCGCGCTGGCGTCTGGATCACGATTTTTACGCGTTCCCTTTTGAGCTCCGGCTAAAGGACGCGGCGAACAAGCTGTTCGATCCGCCTAAGCCGAAGGTGGATGCGCAAATGCTTGGGACTGAGGTTGTGACGTGTTAAATCAGGCCACGGCAACCGGCTCCCGCAAGGTGGTGCTGTTTCTGCCGCCTTATGCGGGAAAGGTGCTTGGTCCGCCTCTTAGTTTGCTCAGTCTTGCCGGATCGCTGCGGGAAGCGGGTTATGAGCCGTGCCTCATCGACGGCGCACTGGACCGCGACTTCTCCGCGACCATCGTCCGCGAGATTTCCGACGCCCTGTGCTTTGGTGTTTCTCTTCTTACCGGCCCTATGATCTGCGATGCCATGGACGTGGCCTGTCTGGTTCGGAAACTGCGGTCTGAGCTTCCTATCATCTTTGGCGGCTGGCACCCCAGCCTGGTGAGCGGCCAGACTCTGCGCGAAGATTTCGTCGACGTTGTGGTCCGTCATCAGGGTGAAAAGACACTCGTCGAAATACTCCATAAGTTCGAGGCGGGAAGCACTTTGGACCTGGTGCAGGGTTGCTGGTTCAAGCGGGATGGACGGATTATCCAGAATCCCGACCGTCCTGCTACGCCCTTGTCGGCTTTGCCGGCGCCCGCTTATGACATGATCGATTTCGACGCGTATGAGCGTGTCAGCGGCGAACGGAAACTGCCCTATGCGACCAGCACCGGTTGTCCTTATGCCTGCAACTACTGTACGGACATGGTCTTCTATAACCGGAGGTTCAATCCTTACGACACGGCGCAGGTCGTCGCGGAGATGGCCACGCTGGTTCGCGAACACTACTTGACGGAGATCGCGCTGCTCGATTCCAATTTTCTGGTGGACGTGCGTCGCGCTCTGGCGATTGCGAATGGCATTCTCGGCTCAGGCGTCAAGTTCCGGTGGAGTTTTCAAGCGTCCACGGATCTGCTCTGCCGCATGCCTGACGAAGACGTGCAAACTCTGGCCGATAGCGGAGTGAGTCATATCGGGTTCGGCACCGAATCCGCCTCGCCCGAAGTTCTGCGCCACATGAATAAGGCGCATCAGCACATTCCGGACATGTTTGAGGCGGCTCGAAAATGCGCCCGCGCGGGCATTCGCGTGACCTATAACCTGATTTTCGGCTATCCGGGAGAAGAAGATCGCCATCGGCGCGAGACCCTCAAAGTGATGGGAGAAATCGCAGAGCGCTTCGACAATGTGAGCTTTTCGCCGAATGTCTTCACACCTTATCCCGGTATTCCGATCTGGCCCCAGCTCCGGGCCATGGGCCTCCCGGAGCCCGAATCTCTGCTCGAATGGGCCGGCATCGATCTTGGAACCAATAAGCTGCCTTGGTTGCAAAACAAGTCCTTCGATTCGCTGCAACGCGGAATCTCGTATTTTCTTCTCGATAATCAAATCAATAAACTGCGCCGTCGTTCGAATTCGGTCACGGTGCAATTGCTTCTGCAGGCGGCCAGAAAGCCTTTACACTGGCGCATTTCCAACTCGGCGTTCGCCTGGCCGCTGGAACTCTGGCTTTCGATGGCGAAGCAATGGCTGGTGGTCAGGCGCTCGCTGCTCACGGGCCAATCATTGAGTCATGAACTCGCGAAAGCGCGGTAATTTGCCTATGACTGATGTTCTGCTTACACACAGCAATCATCTATTCTTCGATCGTAAGCAGATCTCGAAGATGCAGCCATATCCTCCTCTTCAGACTTTGTTGGGGGCGGCCGTTTTGCGGGAGCATGGCATCAGTGTGGGGCTGTTCGATGTCACTTTGAATGCTCCCGAAAAAGGGTTCGCCGAGGCACTCATCGTGCATTCGCCCCGTTTAGTCGCAGTCTGCGAAGACGACTTTAACTTTCTTTCCAAGATGTGTCTGGGACGGAACCGGGAGCTGGCGTTTTCAATGGCGGCGGCTGCACGTGCCAGAGGCGTGACCATTGCCGCGCACGGTTCCGACGCTTCGGATCATGTTAAGGAATACCTCGATGCGGGCTTCGATTCCGTCTTGATAGGAGAGGTGGAAACGATGCTGGTGGAACTGGCGGAAGGCCGGCCCCGCGCTTCTATTTACGGACTTGCGTATCGCGAATCGGGCTCCGTCCGGCATAACCCGCCGCGAGAGCTTCGCACGGACTTGGGAACTCTTCCCCAGCCCGCCTGGGATCTCGTCGACATGGACCAATACCGGCGGGCGTGGAAGGAAGCGCATGGCTATTTCTCGTTGAACATGGTCTCCAGCCGCGGCTGTCCGTATCGATGCAACTGGTGCGCGAAGCCGGTTTACGGCAACAGCTATCAGGTCCGGCCGCCGCTGGCCGTCGCGTCCGAAATGAAATATCTGAAGGTCGAATTTCAGCCCGACCATATCTGGTTTGCCGACGATATTTTCGCGCTCTCGCGAAAATGGACGGTCGCTTTCGCCGATGCGGTGGAAAGTCTGGGCGCGCAGATACCTTTTAAAATGCAGTCCCGCTGCGATCTGATGACCCGCGAGATGGCGCAGACTTTGCGTCGCGCCGGATGCGCCGAAGTGTGGATGGGCGCGGAATCCGGATCCCAGCAGATTCTGGACGCCATGGATAAAGGTATTCGTGTGAAAGACATCTCCAGAGCCGTCGAGAATTTGCGCCACCACGGGATTCGCGCCTGCTTTTTCCTCCAGTTCGGGTATCCCGGTGAAACGTGGAGCGAAATTGAAGAAACCCTCCGCATGGTCCGTGAGAATCGCCCCGATGACATCGGGGTTTCCGTCTCCTATCCGCTACCGGGGACGCGTTTCTTTGAACAAGTCAGCGAACAGCTTGGCTCAAAGGCTAATTGGTCCGACAGTGCGGACCTGGCAATGATGTTTCGCGGCGCATATTCGAGCGAATTTTACCGCGCGCTTGCCGAAGCGATGCACACTGAGGTACGCGGATGCTCCACTGATAATTCCGCCGCATGGGAGCGAGTGCGGGAACTGGAGCGTACAACGCGTCACCACGCTCCGCGAACTCCTTTCCACGTTTTGCGCGCGTCCCGGGGAATGGCGTCATGAAGCTGTTGCTCACCCACGCGTATTTTCTGGGCGAGGATCTGAAAGAACGCCAGATCATGAAGCCCTACGCTCCGCTGGGCATTCTCTATCTGTCCTCCCATCTGCGAAGCAAGGGATTCGACATCGATATTTACGACTCGACCTTCGGCTCCAGGGAAGATCTATTCGCGATTTTGGATGCGGGTCCGCCGGCGGCCATCGGAATCTACGGCAATCTGATGACCCGGCGCAACGTGCTGGATATTGCCTCGCGTGCTCACGCAAACGGATGGAAGGTGATCCTCGGCGGGCCGGAGCCTGCGAATTACGCCGAAGAGTATCTTGCCTCCGGAGCCGACCTGATTGTCGCGGGTGAGGGTGAATATGCGCTGGAGCGCCTGCTGGCTACGGACATGCTCCCATCAGCGTGGCCGTCGATTCCCGGCATTATTATCGGATCGCCCGACGGTTCCGCGTTTCGCACCGGACCCGCGCAGCTTATTCCCGACCTCGATAGCCAACCGTGGCCCGATCGCGAACGCGTGGATATTCCGCGTTATCTCAAAGCTTGGCGCGATCAGCACGGCACAGGCTCCGTCTCGCTGATCACTGCGCGCGGCTGTCCCTATCATTGCAACTGGTGCAGCCACTCGGTCTACGGAAAGACTCATCGCCGCCGCTCGCCCAAGTCCGTGGTCGATGAAGTGGCTTGGATTCAGCAGCGTTACGAGCCGGACATGCTGTGGTTGGCGGACGACGTTTTCACGATTCATCACGGCTGGATCATGGAATACGCCGCCGAGATGGCTCGCCGCGGCATCAAAATTCCATTTGAGTGCATCACCCGCGCCGATCGCCTTAATCCGCGCATCGCGGAAACCCTGGCCGCGCTGGGATGCTTCCGCGTTTGGATCGGATCGGAGAGCGGTTCGCAGAGGATCCTCGACGCCATGCAGCGCGGCGTGAAGATCGAGCAGGTGCGGGAAGCGGTTTCGCTTTGCAAGCAAAATGGCATTCAGAGCGGTATGTTTCTGATGTGGGGTTATGAAGGCGAAGAGATCGCAGATGTGGAAGCCACTGTCGATCACGTCAAGAAATGCCGTCCGGATGTTTTCTTCACCACCGTTTCCTATCCCATCAAAGGAACGCCTTACTTCGAAAAAGTCGCGTCCCGGCTAGTCAGCATTCTCCCGTGGGAATCCAGAACGGACCGCGAAGTGCAAGTTCGCGGACGCCATTCGAGAATGTTTTATCAGCACGCGGATGAGCTTCTTAAGAGCGAGATGGCCGCCAAGCCCGATATCTCGAAGATCCTGGCCGCCCGGCAGGCATTACTCTCCACCTCCCGTGAGGTGGAGGCTTGAGCGCAACCGCGTTCGACAATCTGGCGTCGCAATACGATCGCCTTTGGACCCGCACCACCATCGGCCATCTGCAACGCGAAGCGGTATGGCGTGGCATCGCTTCTCTATTTAAACCCGGCCAGACCGTCGTCGATCTGGGCTGTGGCACTGGCGAGGACGCTGTGCGCCTGATCGACGCCGGGCTCCGCGTCCACGCAATCGACGCGTCTCCGGAAATGGTCAGAATCGCGCGCGATCGCGGCGTGGATGCGGAGGTTCTATCGATCGAAAGTTGCGGGCAATTGGAAGGACGTTTTGACGCAGCACTGTCGAACTTCGGCGCGCTCAATTGCGTCGCGGATCTGGAATCTTTGCGCGAGCCCCTGGGCCGCCTCATTCGTCCCGGAGGCTATCTGGCGATTTGCCTCATCGGGCGCTTCTGCGTATGGGAGACCGCGTGGTCGCTATTGCGCGCGCGGCCGGTAAAAGCCTTTCGGCGATGGCGCACCAGTGCGATGTCGTCACTTGGTTTTTGCGTATTCTATCCATCGAAAGAGAAGTTAGAAGCCGCTCTCGGTCCTGATTTCGCGCTATTGGACTGGCGAGGCATTGGACTCTCGGTTCCCCCTTCCTACGTCACTGGACTATCCGATGGAGTTCTCCAAAAATTGGATGCCTTGGACCGGCGCGTAGCACACTGGCCTTTACTGCGCGGCTTGTCCGACCACCGCCTGTTTGTCTTCGTTCGGAATTCACAATGTCTGTAAGCACGAGACAAAGGTTTTTAGAAGACTACCGCACCATCCGGAGCGCTGAAGGCCGCGGCTCTCAGGATTCTTCGTACTATCGTGCGCTTCCTTATGAAGATTTAAGCGGGAAAAATTCGTCGCAGTGGGCCATTCGCGGCAAAAGCTATCGTTATTTTGGGCGCCGCATTCTATCGGAAATAGAACGCGAAACCGATCGCGCACTGGACGTGCTGGATCTCGGAGCCGGCAATTGCTGGTTGTCCTACCGGCTGTCTCAGCGCAAACATCAGCCGGTCGCGCTGGACATTTTTGCTGACCCGATGGACGGCCTGAAGGCTGCGCGTCACTACGGCTGCTCCTTCCCGGTCCTCGAAGCCGAGTTCGATCATTTGCCTTTCCGGGCAGCGACTTTCGACCTTGCGATCTTCAACGCTTCCATTCATTACTCAACGGACTATCGCCGAACGCTCCTTGAGCTCCGGCGCTGCCTTCGTCCCGCCGGACATGTCGTCATCATCGATTCACCTGTCTACCGGCTTCGGGAACATGGCGAGAAGATGCGCGCGGAGCGGCACGACTATTTTGAAAAACGCTACGGCTTCCGCTCGGACGCCGTGCCCAGTCTTGAATACTTTGACGAAGACACCATCGCCCAATTGGCGAAGGAGCTCAATATTAAGTGGAACATTCATCGCCCCTGGTATGGACTCAACTGGTGGTGGCGTCCATGGAAGGCGTGTCTACTCGGGCGGCGCCCGCCATCGAACTTCTGGATTCTCGATGGAGTGTTTGCCTAACCCATGATTATCATTCTTCATCCGCGCGCCACTAAGCCGAAAAATCGCCGCTTCCCGCTGGCGGCGTTGGCGATTGCGGCGGTCCTCGAAGGAAAAGAAGAGTACGTCATCGTTGACGGTAACGTCGACTTGCAGCCGGAGCGCACGCTCGACCGTATTATGCGCGAAACCGGCGCGGAGATGCTCGCCGTTTCCGTAATGCCCGGACCGCAAATGGCTGCTGCTGTGCCGTTGTGCCGCGATTTTCGCCAGAAGTATCCCCACGTGCCTGTGGTTTGGGGCGGGTATTTCCCTTCGCTTTATGCCGACGCCACTCTCAACGCACCCTACGTCGATTTCGCCATTCGAGGCCAGGGTGAGGACACGTTCCTGGAGCTGCTCGCGGCTCTGCGCGGCTCACGGAAATTCAGCGGCATTCGCGGCCTCTCCTACAAGGACGACTTTGGGCTCCGCGTAAACAATGCCGACCGGCCGATGCGTTCACTCGACGATTTTCCCTGGCCGCCCTACCATCGATTGGCCTCGCCCGAGAAATACATCGTGCCGACGTTCTTAGGCCGGCGCACCGCCGTTCATCATGCGAGCATTGGTTGTCCGTTTCGCTGCAAATTTTGCGGAGTTGTTCCCGTTCATGAGGGCCGTCAGCGCATGGAAGGCCCGGAGCGCACCGCCGCCATTCTCACACACTTGCAGCGCGAATATAACATCGACGCCGTGCAGTTCTACGACAATAACTTCTTCCTCAGTGAGAGTCACGCGAACGAGCAAGCCGAGCGCATCGCTCCCTTGGGCCTGCGCTGGTGGGCCGAGGGTCGCGTGGATGTCGTGCTCCGTTATTCAGACGATACCCTGCGTGCGCTGCGCCGTTCCGGAGCCACCATGATATTCTTCGGCGCCGAATCCGGCTCCGACAAAGTGCTGAAGAAGATGAACAAGCGCATCACCAGCTCCCAAACCCTGGAACTCGCCGCGCGAATCCGCCAATTCGGAATCGTGCCGGAATTCTCTTTCGTCTTTGGAAATCCAGCGGACCCGGCCGGCGATACTCGCGATACCATTCACTTTATCCGCCGCATTAAGAAACTGAATCCGGACGCGGAAATCATCGTTCAGCACTACATTCCCACTCCGCATCCCGACGGAATGTATGGCGACGTGGAAGGCAAAATCGAATTTCCTAAAACGCCAGAGCAGTGGGCCAGCGAGCGTTGGTACAACTTCACTGTCCGGCACGATCCGAATCTTCCCTGGCTGCCCCCCGATGTGAAACAGCAGATCGACGATTTCGAACTGGTCGTCAACTCGCGCTGGCCCACCATTCAGGATATTCAACTGCCGCGCTGGGGCCGCAATATGTTGCGCTCTCTCAGTTCCTGGAGATACGCTCTGGGCGTTTACAAATTTCCGCTGGAGTTGTTGTGGGCGCAGCGGTTTGTTTCTTTGCGAAAGCCGCGGCTGGAGAGCCTTTGAGTGCGCGTGACGGTTATCGAAGGCCACCGCATCTGGGCTTCCAGCTACGATGCGAGTCCGAATCCGCTACTGGCTTTGGAAACCCGGATTCTGCTCGATAGAGTGGCTCCGTTCGAAGGATGCCGCTTTCTCGACGTGGCCTGCGGGACCGGCCGCTGGATGCAGCTTGCGCGGGAGCGTGGTGCGCAGGTCTTCGGTACCGACCTTTGTCCAGAGATGCTTCATCAGGCTTCGCGCAAGGCAAGCCTTCGCGGGAACCTCAGCCTCGCTGACTCGTGCCGTGTTCCGTTTGCCGATGGCATGGCCGATTTCACGTTGTGCTCCTTCGCCCTCGGTTACGTCGCTTCCCCCTTGCAAGCCATCGCCGAAATGGCCCGGGTCACGCGCAAAGGTGCGCGCGTCGTCGTTACCGACCTGCACCCGTCCGCCCTCGCCGCCGGTTGGACTCGTTCCTTCCGGGCTGACGGCCAGGTCTACGAGATCGATCACCATTCGCACGCTGCTGCGGCTTGGGAAGAGGCGGCCGGGTCAGCCGGTCTGGTGCTCGACTGGCGTGTCGATGCGAGTTTCGCAGAACCGGAGTGGAAAATTTTTCGCCAAGCCGGAAAGGACTCGTTGTTTTCAGAGTTGAGCCGCATTCCCGCCGTTCTTGCCATGTGCTGGATTAGATCATGACGTTAACCGGCGCCCGGATCGCTCGAAACGCCGCATCGACGGAACATGTTGACCTCCACATAAGGCGCGGCCACATCCAAAAGGAAGGACGCTCCGGGCATCACCTGGACCTTTCCGGCCACCTTATCCTTCCGGGACTAATTAATTCCCACGACCATCTGGAGTTTAATCTGTTCCCGCGCCTTGGCCGGGGTCCCTATCCAAACGCGACCGCCTGGGCTGAGGATATCTATCAGCCGGATCGTTCGCCCGTCAAAGAGCATCTCGCGGTTCCGAAGCCGGTGCGGCTCGCGTGGGGCGGATTGAAAAATCTACTCAGCGGCGTCACGACTGTCGCGCACCACAATCCCTATGACGCTGAGGTGTTCGCGAATAATTTCCCGGTTCGCGTGGTCAAACGATTTGGATGGGCTCATTCACTCCGTTTTTCCCCGGACCTTGTCAGCCGCTATCAGACTGTTTCGAAGCGCTGGCCATTTCTGATCCACGCCGCCGAAGGGACGGACGCGTATGCCGTCTCGGAGATCCATGACCTGGAGCGAAAACGAGTCTTGAGCCGTCGCACCGTTCTCATCCATGGAGTAGGAATCGATGGCGAATCATTAAAGATTCTCCTGCGGAGACACGCCTCCGTCGTTTGGTGCCCCAGTTCGAATCTCTTTATGCTGTCTCAAACGCTGCACCCGGAAGTGTTGCGTTCGGGCCTGCCCGTCTGTTTGGGAACGGATTCAGCGCTCACCTGTCAGGGCGATCTAGCCCGCGAAATCAGAGTCGCCCGCAAAGCCGGTGGCCTGGCGGCGGAGGATGTCTATCCCATGGTGACCACGGAAGCGGCCAGCATCCTTTCTCTGGCCCGCGGCGAGGGCGAAATACGGGAACACGCCATTGCCGACTTGCTGGCCGTGCCGGATTCCGGACAGAATCCCGCGGAAGCGCTACAGAACTTCTGCCCTTCTTTGGTGATTCTCGGAGGCAAGATCCAACTTGTATCGAAGAATCTCGCCCCGCGTATCGACCCTGGGCTCATCCGCAACTTTCAGAACATCGAACTGGAAGGTCGCGGCTCGTGGTTTGTGAACGCAAATATTTCGCACCTCCATGCCGCGGTTGCAGCGGTCCTGGGGCCGCGTTTTCAACTTGCAGGAAGGGCGGTGCGGATATGAATCCGGTTCTCGATTCGTTGCCCGTGTTGATTTTGTATCCGCACAGCCGTTGCAACTGCCGCTGCGTGATGTGCGACATATGGAAAACGGATTCGACCCAGGAAATCAGCGGAGATGAACTGGAGCGCCATGGCGAAGACATCGCCCGATTGCGCGTCCAGTGGGTGGTGTTGTCCGGCGGAGAACCGCTCATGCATTCCGATCTTTTCCGGCTTTGCCGGTTCTTGCGGAAACGCAATATTCGCATCACCCTGCTGAGCACAGGACTCCTGATCGAACGCAACGCAAGCCAGATTGCCGATTGCATCGACGATGTAATCGTGTCGCTCGACGGTCCTCCCGAAATTCACGATGCGATTCGACGTGTGCCGCGGGCTTTCGATCTGCTGGCCGCCGGAGTATCCGCTCTGCGCCGAAGGAGGCCCGACCTCGCGGTATCTGCCCGCTCCACCGTCCAAAGCCAAAACTGCGCCCACCTGCGCGCCACAGTCGACGCCGCCCGCGATATCGGATTGCGGTCCATCTCCTTTCTCGCGACGGATGTATCGTCGGAGGCCTTCAACCGTCCCGGTACCTGGAACTCCCAGCGTCAGGACCAGGTCGCACTCGCGGCCGATCAGATTGCCGCGCTCAATGCCGAGGTCGAGGCGCTGATTGCTGCGGGAGAGTGCGGCGGCTTCGTCGTTGAGTCTCCTGAAAAGCTACGCCGCATCGTCGATCACTTTCGTTGCCATCTGAGTCTCCGCCCCCCGGTTGCTCCCCGCTGCAATGCGCCCTGGGTTTCAGCCGTTCTCGAAAGCAGCGGTGCGGTGCGCCCCTGCTTCTTCCATCGCCCCCTCGGCACCACCGCGAACGGCGCGTCTCTTCTGGACGTCCTTAACGGCCCGGAGGCGATCAATTTCCGCCTCGGCCTCGATGTTTCCACCAACCCGATTTGCCGGCGCTGCGTCTGTTCGCTGAATTGGAAAGGTTGATAAAACCTTGAATAAGCGC
>CATPCJ010000484.1 GCA_955652915.1 uncultured Bryobacteraceae bacterium | reverse complement strand
CGCGCTTTTTCCGCTTCGTCCCGTTTGCGGATGCGCTCCTGTTCCTGGGCTTCCCAACGCGTCTTTTGCTTGATTAGCCGGTCGTGGTGTGTCCTCTCCAGCCCTTCCACCGGGATGCCCCACTCAGCGAGCGTCTGGAGCCGCGCTTCCTCCAGGCGGAAGTAGGTCTGCTTCAGTTCACTGCGCTGCAGATCGAGATGTGGCTGAAGCTTCTGCGCCGCTTCCCAGGCTTGCTCGAAAGCCGCACTGAAGGCGTGAAGGTAGGTATAGACTTCGGCTTTCATTCCGCACGCTCCCGAGCATTCTGATCGGCTGCCTTCTGGAGCCTCTCCGCTTCGACCAGCACGTCATTGGGGTCCCTGAATTTCTTCTCCCATTCGAGAAGCATGCGCCCGTAACGCGCCCAGTCTTCCTCTGCGCGCCTTTCCTCAATGGTCAGCCGGCAGGTTTTGGCGAATTGACGCGAAAACTCGCCGCGAAAGAGGCCAAGCTGTTTTAGCTGTTCGACATCGGCGAGAACCTGGTCGAATCCCCGGTTGAGATTGGCAATGGCCTCGAAGACACGGACGTGTCGAGAAGGCGGTCGAGAAGTTCCGGAAGGGAATACTTCCGGGGGAACTTGCGTGGTGCGGCGAGAGCCGCTAACTTTGATGACAGCCATGGTTTGCCTCCTTTGAAGGCGACTGTGGTTAGGAATGCGCCGGTGCTTGTAACACCGGCGCATTCCGGTTTCGGGTTTAGCTTTCCTTCTTCTGGCCTTGCTTCCGGTTCTTCTGCTCTTCCTCCCGCTGCTTGCTCCAGCGGGTCTTTCTGCCGTTCTTAATCTTGGGCAGTAGCTCACGGACACGCTCGATGTGGTCCGCGGTCCACACATGCACATGCCGTCCACCGACTTCAATCGTAGTAGGCGCCGGTATCTTCTTCGCCGAAATATACTCGCTGAGCGTCCCAGCCGACAAGCTCAATTGTTTTGCGGCCTGACGGGTAGAGAAGGTAGCCATTGCTCGTACAGTGTTCTCGATTACGCTGTGAATGTCACTCCCCCCGGGGGCTAAGCGGGTACCAGTTGCCCTTACCGCGTCGCCACGAGTCCATTCTTTTCTTTATGGACGTGGGCAATTCGAACGCTGCCAAAGTTGCAGCTCGCAGTCGAGCACCTGCATTTCTCTTTTCGTGAGCCTGCGTCTGACCGGCATAGGTCTTGAGTGGAACTCGCAGAAAGCGCGGCATCGTGACGTTGCTCGTTGCGAAGTCAGGACGCCCGCCAACCGAGAGAGACGTGGGATTCAAGTGGCCGGGATCGTTACAGGCGCCCAGCCGAAATGGTACCTTGAAAAGAGTTCACAAAAATGAGAACCTTAGGGAGGCTGGTTGGCTCAGACAGAAGTATTCTTCTTTCGGGAGCCGAAGAACGATTTAGTGCCGCTGTTGGAATGGCTTGATGAACTGCCCCTGAAGGTGCAGGCGAAATGCATCGAACGAATTGACCGTTTAGGTGAGCTGGGGCACGAGCTTCGGCGGCCAGAGGCCGACTTCCTGCAAGATGGCATTTACGAGCTTCGCGCGAGCTACCCATATGGTTGAAGCCGATTTTGACAACTTTACTTTTAAACCGGAGTAGCCCCATGGCACAGAAGAAGTTCCATTCGAAAGCCTCGAAGTTTCTTTACAGCCGCTACATTGCGGGTGACTCCAAGCGCGAAGAGGAGTACGACGAGGAGATCATCAACGCCGAGATTGCGCGAAAGATTTATGAGCTTCGCACCAAAGCGGGCCTCACGCAGCAGGGGCTCGCTGAGCGCGTGGGCACGTCGAAATCTGCCATTTGCCGGCTTGAAGATGCCGACTATGATGGGCACTCGCTGTCCATGCTGAAGCGCATCGCCGAGGCACTCGACAAGCGTGTGGTGATTCGGTTCTTGCCTGCGAAGCGACCGCGGACGGCGTAAGTCTAAAGCGCGCGCGGTTCTGAAATTGGACGACCTCTGGAAAACAGTTGGTGAAAGAGGTGCCTGTCACCTCAATTACCGAATTTGATCAACTGCTCCAGCTTGGACCAGGCGGATCCGGAATCCACCGATCTGGCTGCCTGTTGCATGGCGTCTATTGGATTTGCTGCTATGCCAGCCGCCATCAAGGCTGCCGCGGCATTCACGAGGACGATGTCGCGGCGGGCTCCCGTATCGCCCTTGAGAATCGACTCGGCGATTTGACGATTCAACGCACGATCACCGCCTGTCAGGTTCGCGGGATTGGAATGGTCCACGCCAAAATCCGCCGGGGTCCAGGTGAATCGGCGCACTTCGCGGCCTGCTACTTCGAAGACGGCCGTGGGTCCGGTAGTGGTCACTTCATCCAGGCCGTCCGACCCGTGCACGATGAATGCTCGCTCGAGCTCCAGGCCGGCTAGCGCGTTGGCCATCAACTCCGCTGCTTGAGCAGAGGGCGCGCCGATCAACTGCCGCGTTGCGCCGGCCGGATTGGTCAGCGGTCCGAGCAAATTGAATACAGTGCGCATCTTCAATTCGAGACGCGCCGGCTGGGCATATTTCATGGCGGGATGAAGCATGGGGGCGAAAAGAAATCCGATGCCGACTTCTCGAATCGCGCGCGATATTTCCTTGGTGCACAACGTAATGTCGATACCCATTTCTTCCAGCAGGTCCGCACTTCCGCACAAACTCGAGATCGATCGATTGCCATGCTTTGCCACGCGCACGCCGGCGCCGGCCACTACGAACGCCGCGATGGTGGAGATGTTGAAAGTGGAGCCGCCATCGCCGCCGGTTCCGCAGGTATCGAGCAACGATTCGCCGCCGGTGTCTATTTCCACGCGATCCGATTTCTCGCGCATGGCGCGGGCAAACCCCAAAACCTCGTCGGGAGTTTCACCTTTCATCCGCAGGGCGACCAGAAAAGCGGCGATCAGCGGTGTCGTGGCGTCACCGCTCAGAATCGCGAGCATGGCGAGCCGGGCGTCTTCGGAGGTGAGATTTTCCCGGGCGGCAACCAAGTGCAGGTAAGGCAACAGCATGGACGGCTTGCCCGTGAGTTTAACATGGCCGTATAATATTGAAAGCTGCCCTCAAACCTGAGTGCCTCCGAATTAGGACATGTTCGATAACTTATCCGATAAGCTGCAGCGGGTTTTTAAGAATCTGCGCGGTGAAGGAAAACTAACGGCTGAAAACATGGAGGCCGCGCTGCGGGAGATCCGCGTGGCGCTGCTGGAGGCCGACGTACATTTCCGCGTGGTCAAGCAGTTCATCGAGAACATCAAGCAGAAGGCCATGGGCGAAGAGGTTCTCACATCCCTTTCCCCGACGCAGCAGGTGGTCAAGATCGTTCGCGATGAAATGATCAAGACCCTGGGCACGCATCAATCGAAGTTGCGCATGGCCAATGAGCCGCCCAGCACCATCATGATCGTCGGCCTGCAGGGTTCCGGAAAAACGACGAGCACGGGCAAGCTGGCGCGCTGGCTATCGAAAAACGGGCACAATCCGCTGATGGTTTCAGTGGACGTGTATCGCCCGGCCGCGAGACATCAGTTGAGCGTGATCGCAAAAGATATCAAGCTGCCGATTTACGAAGGCGCGGCGGAAGAGACTAAGCCCGCCGAACTGGCACGGTCCGCCCGGCGCGAGGCTGCGCAGCTTGGGCGCGATGTTCTATTGGTGGACACCGCCGGACGCTTGCACATCGACGACGACCTGATGCGGGAGCTGCAGGAATTGAAAGAGCAGCTTGCACCGACCGAGGTTCTATTCGTGGCCGACGCCATGACCGGGCAGGACGCGGTGAAATCCGCCGATGAATTTCACAAGCGGCTGGGGATCACCGGCGTCATCCTGACCAAGATGGACGGCGATGCGCGCGGAGGCGCGGCGCTATCGATTCGGGCCATTACGAACCAGCCTCTGAAATTCGTGGGCGTCGGCGAGAAATTCGACGCGCTGGAGCCCTTCCATCCGGACCGCGTGGCGCAACGAATCCTGGGCATGGGCGATATGCTCTCGCTGATCGAAAAGGTGGAGCAGAACATCGATCAGAAGCAGGCCGAAGAGATGCAGCGCAAGCTCATAGACAATGAGTTCACGCTGGAGGATTTCCGCAATCAGCTGCGGCAGATCCGGAAACTGGGCCCGCTGGAATCGATTCTGGGAATGATGCCGCAGATCGGGCCGATGAAGGGCTTGAAAGACGTCAAGGTCGACGAAAACGAAATTACGCGAGTGGTGGCCATCATCGATTCGATGACGGCAAAAGAGCGCGACAATCACATGATTATCAATGGCGCGCGCCGCCGCCGCATCGCCAAGGGCAGCGGAACGTCCGTGCAAGAAGTGAACGCGCTTTTGAAGCAGTACGCGCAAGCGCGAAAAATGATGAAAAGCATTACTGGCGGCGGGTTCCTGGGCAAACGACTGGGCAAACTCAAGCTGCCGATGTTACAGTAGGAGAGAAATGTTAATGATTCGACTGGCGCGATTCGGCGCCAAGAAAAAACCGTCTTACCGCTTAGTGGTGATCGACAAAGTGCGGGCTCGCAACAGCCGCTCGGTGGAAGTTGTCGGATTCTACAATCCGGTCAGTCAGCCGCCGGTGGTGAATTTGAAGCACGAACGCATAGAGTATTGGGTGAAGAACGGCGCGCAGCCTTCGGATACCGTGAGCCGGCTGATGAAGAACAATCCTGCTCCAGTTCCTGAGCCCGTTTCCGCCTAACTCATATCCCGCATAAGTCCTAACGCGCTCCGCAATGATTGTGGACGAGCACATCCTGGTGAGCAGCCTGCTGGTGGCGCTCGACTTGGGCGGCACGTTTGTGTTTGCGCTCAGCGGAGCGGTGGCCGGGGTCAAACACAGGCTCGATCTATTCGGGATTCTGGTGCTTTCCTTCGCGGCCGCGAACGCTGGTGGAATCGCCCGCGATGTGCTGATCGGAAGCGTTCCGCCGGCGGCGATTAGCGACTGGCGATATATGGCCGTGTCCTTCCTGGCCGGTCTGGTTACTTTTTTTTGGTATCCGATCATCAATCGGATGGGAAGCCCGGTACAGGTTTTCGACGCCGTGGGGCTGGGGCTTTTCGCAGTTGTTGGCGCGGGGAAAGCACTGGCATTTCACCTTGGACCGGGGGCGGCGGCGTTGCTCGGCGTGCTGAGCGGAATTGGCGGCGGCATGGTGCGCGACGTGCTGGTGTCGGAAGTCCCCGCGGTTTTACGCGCCGATCTTTACGCGGTGGCGGCGTTGGCTGGGGCGCTGGTGGTGGTGATCGGCAACATGCTGAACCTGTCGTCCGCATGGGTAGCGCCCACTGGCGCCTTGCTTTGCTTCGGAATTCGTTTGATGGCTATTCGCTATCGCTGGCAGCTTCCCATCGCTGCCGCTGGAAAACAAGCAAATAATGGAGAAGGGTCCCGCGATGTCTGAAGTGTTACCCGCGATATTTTTTGGGCACGGCAATCCTATGAATGCCGTGCTGAACAACAGCTACACCGAGGCTTGGCGGCGCATTGGGAAACAGACCACCAGGCCGAAGGCCATTCTGTCGATCTCGGCCCACTGGTTTGTGCCAGAAACCGGCGTGACGATCAGTACGGCGCCCAAGACAATTCACGATTTTGGCGGATTTCCACAAGAGCTGTACCAAGTGCAATACCCCGCTCCAGGCGATCCGGATCTTGCACGTCGCGTGCAAAAAATGCTGGCGCCGTTGCCGGTGCAACTCGATAATTCCTGGGGACTCGATCACGGAACATGGTCCGTGCTGAGACACGTCTATCCCGGTGCCGACATCCCCGTGGTGCAGTTGAGTATCGACGAATCACAGCCGGCATCTTTCCATTTCGAAATCGGCAGGAAGCTGGCTCCGCTGAGAGCTGAAGATATCCTGATCGTGGGCAGCGGGAACCTGGTCCACAATCTTCACACCTACGCTTGGGGAAAACACATGCCCGATCCATATGATTGGGCCGTTCGCTTCGAAGAAGGGGCAAAGCAAATGATGACGGCCGGCGAAGACAAACCGCTTATCGATTATGAGAAGCTCGGCCGGGACGCGATGCTGTCCATTCCGACGCCGGACCACTACCTGCCGCTGCTATACGTGATCGGGACCAGGCAACGGGGTGAGGCCGTAACGTTCCCGGTGGAGGGTGTAGATGGCGGTTCGATTTCGATGCTCACTGTTCAACTTGGATAGCCGGACGCAAAGGATAAACTAAGAGTACGTGGAAGAGGAAGTCTTAGGGAAAGCGTACGACGGGCGCCTGATGCGGCGCCTGCTCACTTACATCCAGCCGTATAAACTCGAGGTCCTCTTTGCGCTGATTTTCCTTTTCATAAACGCGGCGTTGCAGGTTCTGGGCCCGCTGCTCACCAAGCTGGCGGTGGACCGGTATCTGGCTCCCACGGGGCGGACCGCTACAACAGTGCTCGATCCGGTTCTCTCAAATAATCCGTGGACCGGCCTCGGTGAGATTTCATTTCTCTATCTGCTGGCGATCATCGGCGGAATGTTATGCGATTTCGCCGAACAATATCTGATGCAGTGGGTGGGTCAAAAGGCGATGTTCGATCTGCGGCGGCAATTGATGGGACACCTGCAACGCTTGGATCTGACTTACTATGACCACAATCCGGTGGGCCGGCTGGTTACTCGCATCACCAGCGATGTGGACGCCCTGAACGAATTGTTTTCGTCCGGCCTGCTGATGATTCTCGGCGATCTTTTGATGTTGAGCTTCGTTCTCGCGGCCATGTTCAAGCTAAGCCCCGGGATGACTGGTTTGTTGCTGGCCGTGATGCCCCTGGTCATACTGGTGACGATCCAATTCCGGCGAGCGGTGCAGAACAGCTACCGGCGTATTCGCGTGGCGATCGCACGCATCAATTCATATCTTCAGGAGCACATCAACGGGATTAGCGTTCTGCAACTTTTCAATCGCGAAGCTAAGAGCCGCGGCGAATTTGAGCGCATCAATCGCGATCACATGGAGGCTTTCAAGGACGCTATCACGGCCTACGGCTGGTTTTATCCGGTGATCGAGTTTTTCGCGATGTTGGCGCTGGCGCTATTGCTGGCGTACGGAGGATTCCGGATTCGCAGCGGCGCGCTCACTCTGGGAGTGCTGGTGGCGTTCTTTCAATACGGACAGCGCTTCTTTCGACCGATTCAGGATCTCAGCGAGAAATACAACATTTTGCAAGCGGCGATGGCGGCGTCGGAGCGCGTTTTCAAGGTGATCGATACCGAACCCGGCATCCAAGCGCCGGCGGTGCCTACTCCCTTTCCAGCGGGGCCCGCGGCTATCGAATTCGACGGCGTGTGGTTCGCATACAAGGATGAAGACTGGGTGCTGCGCGATGTCAGTTTCACGATCGAGCCAGGTGAAACGATCGCGGTAGTGGGACATACCGGCGCTGGGAAGACCACGCTTACAAGCTTGCTGCTGAGGTTCTACGAAATACAGCGCGGGGTAATTCGTATTGGTGGAATCGATATTCGCGAGTTTGATCTGGAGGCGCTTCGCCGTAATTTCGGCGTGGTGCTGCAGGACCCGCATCTTTTCACCGGCACGATCGCCAGTAATATCCGGCTGGGGACGGCGGGGATTTCCGATCAGCATTTGGCGGAGTCGGCCGAGCGCGTAAACTTGCTTGATTTCGTACGTACTTTGCCGGAAGGGTTTGAGCAACCGGTGCGGGAGCGCGGGAGTGGGTTTTCGACGGGCCAGAAGCAGCTCATCAGTTTCGCGCGGGCGCTGACGCATAATCCGCGATACCTGATTTTGGATGAGGCTACGTCGAGCGTCGATACGGAGACGGAGTTTCGAATTCGGGAAGCGCTGGGACGGCTGGTGGAGGGCCGGACTTCGATTGTGATCGCGCATCGGTTGTCGACGATTCAGAGGGCGGATCGGATTCTGGTGATGCACAAGGGGAAGCTGCGGGAGCTGGGGACGCATCAGGAATTGCTGGCGATGCGCGGGATTTATTGGAAGCTTTATCAGCTTCAATATAAGGATCAGGAGTTTGCCGGAGCTGAGACGGTTAGTGGGGATTAGTGGGCTTCGGGGCCAGGACTGGGAACCAGAATTTTGGCTCGACGTCCACTGGCACGTCCTTTGCCGACTTCAGAGCTTCGGTTAGTTCCGGCGGCATCTTGTCGTAGCGGTTGAACCAGGCTTCGGCGCGGGCGCGATCGCCCGTGGCTTCCATTTGCAGGAGCTCTTTCGCCAA
The DNA here is from genome assembly GCA_955652915.1 of uncultured Bryobacteraceae bacterium. Lineage (GTDB taxonomy): Bacteria > Acidobacteriota > Terriglobia > Bryobacterales > Bryobacteraceae > Palsa-89. The sequence continues at coordinate 472 of CATPCJ010000484.1, read as the reverse complement.
CTGAGCTACCGAAGTGGGCATTCGTGAAAAATCGACTGAGTATTTTCCACCTTGGCGCGTTACGGCTTTCTGTTCCACTAGATAGTTGAACTCCATTATCTCGGCGCGCCCATGGGCTTCCGCCGTTCCATAGCGCACGGTACGGAAAATTCCAGCGACGTGCGACGCGTAGTATTCGTTCAGGCGATTCTTGGGCAGAGCGCCGTGGTCCACCAGCCAGCCCAGTCCGTAGAGCCCAACGATATCCGCCTTGGCCTCTTCCAGGGCCGAAAACACGGGGCCGATCGCTTCCCGGATGTCTACGTTCTTTCCGTCGACGCGTGCATATGCGGGGCCTAGGCCGTGCGAAATTTCGTGCAGAACCACCGCCGCCAGGTAGCCCTCGCCGGATGCCTGTGACGCCTGAGCTTCCGGCATCAAGTACTTCGCCAAAGGCAGCACGACAAATTTTGTGCGCGCGTCCATGAAGTTT
>CATPCJ010000483.1 GCA_955652915.1 uncultured Bryobacteraceae bacterium | reverse complement strand
TTGAGCGGACACAGCCATAGCGCATAAACCCGCGAGCGCAAGGACGCGCGCGAGTCTAGACCATCGGGCCGGGATAATCTGAACCAAGCAGTTCGGCATTTTCGTTAGCAAGTGTTCGCAAAAGTTCCAGATGGAGATAGTCGACCATGGTCGGAGACACGGGGAGAAAATCCCGCATAAAAACCTCGCGGCCGGAATCGATCTCTGTCTTAAGAGACGTATACAAAGCGTGCCCGGCACGCCCTTCTTTCACTTTTTCGGATTTATGAAGCCTAATCCCGGCGACATGGACGCGCGCAAAGCGCTGCGCCTTGAGATGCAGCTCCTGCTCTTCGCGGCTGAGCGAAAACCAGGAAGATACTTTGGGCTTGTTACCGGAATCGGCGATATTTACCAGGTTGCTTCCATCCGGAGTCGCGGATCGGCTCTCAAGCACCGCGCCCGCGACGGTTGCCAGCAGTTCCAATGCGGCGGACTCAACCGGCCGATCCTCGGCGTCGGCGTAAAGGATAGCTCGGGCGCGTCCGCGCGTGACCACGGGAAATAAATAGAACTTGCGCCCTTCCGCTTCGCCCAGCAACGACGCAATGGGATCCGACATCTCCCCCTTGGTTCGCATGGCGATGACGGCGTCTTTCGATTTAGCGGCATGCGCAAAGGCCGGCGCGGAATTGAGTGGAACATTTTCCATCGCCATCGCGCTGGTCAAATTTCGCGCGGCTTCGAAATGCAGCGCCCCGGTCTCGATGGTGAATAGGGCTGCGCGATCGCAAAATCCCTGCGTGGTTTCCACCAGAGTATTGCCCCACTGATACTCAGTCTCGAAATCCCGGAGGCGGCGGACCCGTTGATTCAGCTTTTCGGACAGCTCCCGGTGCACGGCTGCGAGCGACTCGATGGCCTGCCGCGAGCACTGCGCCTCCAACCTGACAGCCAGGGCGGACATGGCTTCGGTGAAGATGCGATCGATATCGTCCGGCCATTTGGCCGCCACCACTTCCTGAATGCGATCGATGTGCAATTGCCAAGCGGCGGCAAGCTGATCCCGCACGGCGCCGTGAGCATCGTCGAGAAGCGCGGTCGTGGGTTCGTTCATGTAACGGGATCTAATGCTATTGTATCGGACGACAGCACGGCGGACTGCATACTGGGGATTGGGGACTGGGGGCTAGGGACTGGGGAATGGGGACTCTTCGATGCCAAGGCCATTGGCGGCACGTCGCGCACGTGTGGCTGGTTGCTTGGCCGCCGCCACATCTTCGCGCAACATTCTTTGGGAGCCCGGTGAAAGACGGTCCCAGGCGTACCGGGCTGCTGGATTCGTTGCCAGAAGATTTTCCAGTTCGGCGGGCAAACTATCGGATGCGATTTGAATCGCCAGCGCGATGCGCGATCCGGTGTCCACCTTAGCTCGCTCACAAAGAGGCTGAGGCAGTTCGATGAACCAGCGCCGATCGTCCCATTTCTTCAGGCTTCGGCGTCCCAGATCGTGGCCATTCAAAGTGCCTTCGACGACCGTTGTTTGGGATAGTTTCCACGGGGCAATTACCGGGCTGGGAACAACGACGAAGCGGGGCAGCCGGGGATCTTTCCGCGCGATGACCGCGGTCAATTGAATGGAGTCAGCCATACTTTCAACCCCATTTTGCCCGATACAGATCCAGACATTCAACGTGTTCCCGCTGCTTTCTCGCGCGGACTTCGCCCATCCACTCGGGGATGTCGCACTCCACCCAATCCGCCAGGGGATCCACCACATGGTCCAGCGTGATCGCCCTCAGGTGCAACTCCATTCGAGCTTCGAACGCTGCGTCGAAATTGGCTCCCAGCGCGTCACGCCAGTTCTTTCCTTGCCGGTGGACTAAAGGCCAGAGCAGGGTCGCGTAGTCTTCGGCTGGATCGCCGACAGCCAGCCCATCCCAATCCAGAATCCACCAATCGCCGCTGTTGTCCAGCATCACGTTGTCTTGCCACAAATCCAAATGACAGGCCGATCGGGACACGCCATCGAAAGCCCAGTGTTCCTCACCGATCGCTATGATTTTTTTCGACTCCTGCTGCATCCACTCCAACGAAGCATTCGAAACGAAGGGCGGCTGATCCCGGCGTACGGCATCGAGGTCGTCTTCGAAAAACTCACGATAGCGCCGTTCCCAACAATCCCGATAGGTCCTGGCCGGATCGCCCAAATCCCGAACCAATTCGTCATCCTGATGCAGTTTGCCCAACAGCTTCACGATTTCCCGCATCAATGCCGGACGGGTTTCGATGTCCCAGGTGCTGCCGCTGATATGTTCGAACAAGAGCCCGGCACGATCCGTTCCGGGAACCTCCACCCATTCCAAAATTCGTGGCGCCCGGTAGTGTTGTTCCAGCCGTTCATGAACGGACAACCAACGTCTCATCTGGTATTGCTCCGCGGATCTTCCCAACTTCAAATGCGCGCTGTGCTCTCCATCGCTGACGTGGAAGGAGCTGGTGACGAATCCACCCCAGTTGAGTACATGCTGCACTCGGACTTGTCCCTTGTGGAGATTGATGGGCGGGTTGGAATTCAGCCAGGCTTCAACTTTCTGTTGTAGATCTGGAGGTTCCATCTCCACTCAGTGTCTCAGGCAGAAGTGTGGATTCCTGCGCTCCGCAGTAACACGTGGCGCGGACACTTTGTCCGCGGCCTCGAGACTTGTCTCGAGGCTTTTTTACCGGTTCAAAAACGGAGCATCGACGAGTCTCGATGCAGCAGACTGAAGTCCGCGCCACGACTGCTTCGTCCCGCTGATGAGACTGCGAACATGCTGGAGAATTGAAGCCCCAAGCCCCAAGCCACCAGCCCCCTCACCTCGCCTGCGGCTCGGGGTGCATCGGGAAAAGCATTCCGCTCAGCCGCACCTGCCTCCGGCCGCTGGTCAGCTCCAGAATAATGTGGCCATCCGGCTGACTCGAACCCTGCCCGGAGAAAGTATCCAATCCCTGGGACAGCAAAACATTGGAGAGCGAGAGCCGCGGAATCCCGCCGGCCGCCGCAACGCTGTACGATCCCGTGATTTCGCGCACCTGCGTTTCCGGACCCAGCTCAATTCCGCGCCCTTCAAATGTGCCTTTGGATCTTATGTTGAGCAGCAGATCCTGCGCGGTCCCGCTGGTTTCCAGGTCGCCCTCGATATCCAGTTGTCCGTTACGGTAGTCCAGGTTTTCCACATTTCCGGTCAGGTGATAAGCCGGCGTGGTCCTGGCGACGTTCACGCTCATCTTGCCGGTGGCTCGCATTGTGTCGAGGCGGCAATCGACATTCGACAGCAGAATCGTGGGACCATCCCACAGCAGATGCGCGCGGAATTCACCGATCGGTGCATCGCCGTTCAGCAGACTGTTCACTTGGATGGAGCCATCCACTTCGCGCTCCAGCAACCATTTGGGCAGCGCTTCTTTGCGAATACGGAATGTCCTCGCCAAAAATCCTTCGTTACGCCGTAGAGTTGGCTGCATCAGACGCTCGAGCTCCGCGAGCTGCAATTCGGGGATGGTGATGCGCACGCGATGCGGCCGGCCGGCGTCGGGATCGAACCGGTAGTCGCCTTCCAATTTCACTGTGCCGGCGTGAGCGCGGATGCGGTTGATTTGAATGCCGCCGTCTTTCATCTCGACCGACGCCGTGCTGAAACGAAGCGGGGCTGCAAGGCCCGGAACTTCCATCACCGCATTCTGCAATTCGTATTCGCCGGTCCAAACGCCCGCTTGATCTTCTTTCCGTTCGAAGGCGATCCAACCCTTCCACGTTCCCTGCCGGAGTTTTTCGAGAAGCGGGATCGGAGGCGCGGAGATGACGCGCTCCGCGCTGGTTTCGACTTCCGCTATGGTCAGTTGCCGCGTGCCGATTTTGAGGGCAGCGCGGCTGTTGTCCAATGCGTATTCACCTTCCACCTCGGCCGCCTGGCCGTTTCCTAACTGCATGCCGGCGGGACCAAATGATATCCGATTGTTACTGAAGAGCACCGGCGCCGATGCGAACTCGGCCGAGACGGCGTGAGGCGATTTCACCGAAGCATTCAGGAGCATTAGCTGCCCTTGCAACCCGCCATCGTTGGAGTAGCCGATGCCGCCTTCCACTTTGCCGTCCACCTGAACACCTTCAGGAAAAGGAGCGCCCATGTGCCGCGCCGTTTCCACCAGCGACGCAGCCGGTAAATCGCGAAATGTGATACTCGCGGCCCATTTCGGCGTTGAAAGATAATCCGCCAATCGCAGCTTGATGGACACCGGCGCCGCTTGACCTTCCGCCGCGATAGTTTCAACATCCAGATTGCGCGAACGCATGTCCAGCAGCCCGCGATAATTGAGCGTCCAGCCTTCGCCTTTGGGCGGCATCAGGTCCCAGCGATGAATATCCGTAATATTCACGTCGCCAGCTATCTCAAGATGCGACAGCGGACCGGCCAGCCTGGCATTCGCAACCGTGAATCCATGCACGCCCATGTCGCGCGCATTGAACAACCGGACCAATTCGGAGATGGCGGTTCGTTCCAGATGAAACCCCATGTTGAGCCGGTCCTCGCCGCCGGGACCGGAGCGCAGCATTCCACGCGCGGTGAGCAGTCCGAAGGCCTGCGATCCGCGATCGGTGCGCGCCGGGGCTCCCGAAAACCGCACGACCGCGTCGCCGTTCTGGTTCGGGTAAATATCCACGTCGGCGTTGATATAGAAAACAGATTTCGTATCGCCGAATTTGAAATTCAAACGGCCGTCGCGAATCTGTATGTCGGGCACGGCATGCCGATGGGCGTCGCTGGTTTGGGATGTGCGATCCAGCAATCGTTGGATATTCCACGGGCCGGACTGCATTTTTACCAGATTCACGCTGGGCGCGTCCAAACGAAGACTGGAGAACGCCAGCCGGCCGGTGAAGATGCTGGAGAAGCCCACGCGGGCGCGCATGGACTCGACGTATGCAAACGGCTCGATTCCCGCGGCGGGATCGTCATCGATCACAACGTCGTCCACGGTAAAGCCAGGTCCCGAAAAGAGGTTCAGATGCACCGCGCCGATGTGCACGGGCCGGTTCAGGGCCGATTCGAGCGCCGCTTGGATCGGTGGGCGCAAACGGCCGGCGCGCCAGTGAGGGGCCAGAAACCCAATCGCGATCACAACCCCGGCGGCGATCAAGAATGTGCGCCAGACGTACTTCATGGCCGGTGCGCTATAAGTTCGGCATAGGCGGTGGGGTCGTCTACGTCCTTGGCGATTGCGGCATCGTCCACTTCCACCAGGCGAGCTTCCGAGAGATGTCGATGGATCACGTCGCGAGCTTGCGCCGACGCAGGCAGGGCGAGGAGCTCGGCTATCAGTGGACGAGCGATGCAGACCGGATGACCGTGCACGCCGTGGTGGGTTGGAATGGTCAGGTGCGCATGATCCAGCTCAAATCGCGCGGCCAGTTTTTCAAGCGTCAAACTCTGAATGCCCGGATGGTCCACCGGAATAAACATGACCGCGTCCGCGCCTGACGGCAGAGCTTCGAGTCCGCATTGCAGCGAGCTAAGCATACCCCGTTCCGGATCGGGATTTACAACGAACGTGACTTGCGAGGCACGCTGAATTCCGGATCGAATTTGTTCCGCATCGTGGCCGAGAACCGCAATGACCGGATTACAGACTTCCGAAAATAGCCGGATCATGCGATCCAGGAAAGTTTCGTTCTCAATGGGCAGCAGAGCCTTCGCGGTGCCCATGCGGCGGGATGCGCCGCCGGACAGGATAATGCCGCCGATTTTCACTTGATGAGCGCCCGCAGGGACTCGCTGGCAAAAACGGATTTGGAAAGAGTGCGCCAGCCGGTTTCTGGGGTGCGGCGCATGGCGATCATCTCGGCCACGATCGAGACCGCGATTTCTTCGGGAGTGATGGCTCCGATATCCAGCCCCATTGGCGCGAACGTTCGTTCGAACGCCTCGCGCGGGATGCCTTCCTTCTCCAACTCCTTGACCACGCCGATCACCTTACGCTTGCTGCCGATCATCGCGATGTATTTGGCGTTGGTCCCAACGGCCCAGCGCATTACCCGCATGTCATCGCGATGGCCGCGCGTAACGATGACCACATAACTTGTGTCGCGAATCGGGAGCTTCGGGAAAACTTCTTCATACTCCTCGGCGAAGATCTCATCTGCTTCGGGAAACCGGTCGCGATTGGCAAAGGCTTCGCGATTGTCGACGATCACGCTCGCGAACCCCGCCATATTTGCAATCTTCGAGATGCTCTTCGAGATATGACCGGCTCCGAAGATGTAGACGCGCGGTTGCGGCACCACCGGCTCGACGAATACGCTCAACTGGCCGCCGCAGATCAGGCCGTTGTCGTACGCCGCATCTTGACCGAGGCTGAAATTCATGTGGCGCGGCCGCTCACTCTGCATCACGTCGCGCGCGACATTCCAGACCTCGGCCTCCACGCACCCGCCCCCGATGGTGCCGAGCATGGAGCCGTCCTCCCGCACCAGCAGCTTGGCGCTTTCGTAGCTGGGAATGGACCCATTTACTTGCACAATGGTGGCCAGCGCGCACTTCTGCCCGAGGCGGCGAAGACGGACCACTTCCTCGTAAATATCCATTCGATTGAATTATACCGTGAGTATGCGGCAGGGGCGCACGCATTAAAGAGATATCGGGTTGTGAAGGTGTCCTGGCTGCGCGCAACGAATTCAAGCCGCTGGATTCATAAGCTGGTGAGTGGTGGCCACGGGGCATTCCGAGCATGCGGGTGAGCGCCGCGGAGCGACTGCGTGCTTCATCTTTGGTCGCCGGTGGATTGGGTTATAGCAAACTCGCCGCGACTCACATCCTGCAGCAGTGCCAGATCTGAAGCCGGCCCACAATTCAGCACAATATTTCTGTCGGCATGTAATTAGTCGCGGGCCTTTACCAGCATCTTGCCCGTATTGTCGCCTTGCAGCATACCAATGAAAGCCTTCACGGTGTTCTCGAATCCCTCGACGATATCTTCGCGATATTTCAGCTTGCCTTCACGGAGCCATTGCCCCATTTGTGCGATGCCTTCAGCCCAGCGGCTCTGGAACCGCGAGACGATGAAACCTTCCACCTTCAATTGCTTCACTAGGACAAAGGCCAGCAGCCGCGGCCCCAGCTCCGGCTTTTCAAGATTGTATTGCGAGATTTGACCGCAGATCGATAGCCGGCCGAATACGTTCATCAGCGGGAAAACCGCGTCGGTGATCGCCCCGCCCACATTATCGAAATAACAATCGATTCCTTGCGGGCAAAGTTCTTTCAATTTCGCCGGGTAGTCGGATGTCGTCTTGTAGTTGAACGCGCCATCGAAGCCGAGCTCCTTCGTCAGCCACTCTACTTTGTCATCGGTTCCCGCGATCCCGATGGCGCGGCAGCCTTTGATCTTCGCGATTTGTCCCACTAACGATCCAACCGCGCCCGCCGCACCGGAAACCACCACCGTCTCGCCCGGTTGCGGTTTGCAGATCTCGAGGAATCCAAAATATGCCGTCATCCCCGTCAGGCCTAGCACGCCCAAGGCTGTGGATACGGGCGCGGCCTTGGGATCGAGTTTCCAAAGCGCTCGCGCATCCACGGCCGCATGTTCCCGCCAGCCCCACTGTCCGCTGGCGAAATCGCCGACAGCAAAATTGGGGCTCTTCGATTCCACCACGCGCCCCACCGCGCCGCCCACCATCACGTCGCCGATGTTCACCGGATCGGCGTATGTTTTCACCCCCGTGATTCGTCCGCGCATATAAGGGTCCACCGAAAGATAGGCCGTTTGCACAAGCACCTGACCGTCACCGGGCACGGGCATGGGCGCTTCGACGAGCGAGAAATCGGATTCCTTGGGCATTCCGACCGGACGTGCTGCAAGCTTGAACTGGCGATTGGCCGACATAGGTGGTCTCATTATTGCAGGTCGCGCACCGACCGACCGGTTGGACTATACTGGCAATATCTAGCGTAAGACTATAGCCTAGGCCCGGCCACGAAAGGACCCCGTTGACCGATGTGGATTCGTAAATTTGAGCGCGATCGAAACAAGGGCGTCACCTCACCCGTTCCCACTCAGATGCTTTCCACCGAGGAGTTCATTCCCCGCCCACAGAACGAGCGGCAGAAGCACGTCGAGCATCTGATCGGCGAAATGTCGGAGCAGAAAGCCAAGAAGTTGGCCATGGATCGCCGCAAGTTCATGGGTACTTCCATGGGTCTGGCCACCTGCTTTTCCGCGATGAACACGGTCTACGGCAAGGCATTCGATGTGGACGAAGCCGAGACGATGGAAGAGGACGCCATCGCCGAGAAGTGGCCGAAGGGCGAATATTTCGTGATGGATGTGCAGTCGCACTTCACCAACGGCATTCCCATCGGCTTGCGCGGTGATATCGGCAAGATGGAATTTTTCAAAAACATGGGCTTCACGCTCAAGGAAGACAAAGAGTCCTACAGCTTCCACAATTTCGTGAAGGAAATGTTTTTCGACAGCGAGACGGACATGATTGTCATCTCGGGCGTTCCGGGCAAGGAGCAGCAACGCGACAAAGAGGGCAAGGTGCTGGAAGGCGCCGCGCGTACTCCGTTCTTCGGTATTCTGCCGAGTTGGCTCATGGCGCAAGCCCGCGAAGAAATCAACGCCTTGGCGCAATCCAAGCGTGCCATCAGCCAGGGCAATCTCGCTCCGAATCACTACTGGGACAAAACCACCAACAAACCGGACAAGGCCGCGACCATCGAGCAGATGGAGCGCGAGCTGAATTTATACAAAATTTCGTCGTGGAAATGGTATTGCCACACCGATCCGGGCCAATCCGGCGGCGGCTTCCAGTGTGACGACGACAACGCGCAATGGTTTATCGATGAGTCGCGCAAGCGCGGCATGAAATTTTTCAGCGTGCATAAAGGTTACTCCTACCAGTCGCGGCTGCTCGGACATTTGGCCAATCCGAAAGACATCGAAAAAGCGGCGCTGAACAATCCCGATGTGACCTGGGTGATTTATCACTCGGCCCTGCAGCACGGCTCCAACGAGCCGGATTGGAAAGCGGCCAACCAGTACGATCCCACCACGGGCGACTTTGCCTGGCACAACATTTTGATGGACATCAAGAAGCGGAATCCGAAGATGACCAACGTCTATCCGGAAATCGGCAGCTTCTTCGGCCCGCTGGTGATCGCCGATCCGGTAATGGCGATGCATGGAATCGGAAAGAACGTGAAATACTACGGCGCCGATCACGTGATTTGGGGAACCGATTGTCTGTGGTGGGGATCGCCGCAGTGGGTGATCGATGCTTTCAAGCGTTTCCAGATCAGCGATGAGATGTGCGAAAAGTTCGGCTACAAGAAACTCAGCAAGGAAGACAAGGCCATGATCTTCGGCCAGAATGCCGCGCGGCTCTACAAGATCGACTTGAAGGCCAAGCGCAACCCGCTGCCTGCCGACGCGCTTACTCGCCTCAAGACCGCCTATATGGAGCGCGGCCCGAATCCCACCAATGGCGCATACGGATGGGTAAGAGCGGACGATTAGCCGGGTTTCTGAAATTCACTCATGAATCGTGGCGCGCGCACTCGTGCGTGCCGCGTCGAGATTCGTCTCGACGCTTTTTCGGGAATGATATAACTTCAAAGGCAAGCGCCGGGACAAGTCTCGACGGGGCACACACGAGTGCGCGCGCCGTGGTCATCATTTTGGTTTTGAGCGTTCTTGGTTTGAACGCACAGGATCATGCCGGCAAGCCGGTTCCAACTTACGTCACCGGCGACGAGTGCCTCTTTTGCCATCGCGTGAAAGTCGTCGATACCTGGCAGCAGAATCCGCACGCCCGCACCATCTGGCCCAACGAAAAAGGCGAGGAGTTTATCGGAAGTAAGCTGGCCCGGCCGTTGCGAAAGGCCGGCTACGGCAAGTTCGATATTCTCGCAGCCGATAAGAAAACCTGGGATAAAGAAAAGTTTGCGAATCGGTGCGCCGGGTGCCATGCCACGGCAGTCGATCCCGAGACAAAAGCGTTCGCGACAACTGCCCTGGACTGTTACGCGTGCCACGGCGTGGCCGATCCCAATCACACTAAAGACGCGACGCTGATGCGATTCTCAAGCAAGTATCCGAAGAATGCCCGGGAGATCGTTTCAGTGTGCGGATCATGCCATCTGCGCGGCGGCAAATCGCACTCGAGTGGTTTACCTTATCCCAATAACTTCGTGCCCGGCGACGATCTCTTCCATGACTTCGAAGTTGATCTCGCGCAGGCGGACAACGAAAAATTGAATGCAGGCGACCGGCACGTCTTCGCTAACGTTCGCGACGTTTTGAAGAACGGCTCGAGCAGCACCTGCTTAAGCTGTCACGCGATTCACACTGACAGCAGCGCGAAGCATAAGCGAGTGCTGACTAGCGCCATTTGTCAGAACTGTCACAACGCCGAAGGTCCCAAGAGCGCTGTGAAGAAATACGAAGTCCACAGCGCGCTTTGCGAATATTGAGAAAAAATATGGTGACAGGCGCCACTGTCCACGCGCCGACAAGCCTTCGTGCATGCTTCGATATCCAGGCGGCTTGGGACAGCGGAGAGCCTGTCACCATATGCTATTGGTACAACCGCCGTTCACGCCGCATGAAAGCGGGAACTTCCAGATCGTCCATCGGCGGCGGCGCGGGTTCCTGAATCTCCGGCATCGGCGGCGTGGGGGTTATATCGCGAAATAGCGGCTCATTGCTCATCACCGGGTCCATCACCGGCGCCGGTGGCGGAGCGGCCGGCAGGGGCATCATGGTCTCGATTGAATCCATGCGGCGGCTGCTGAGGACCGGCAGGTTGTCGCGCTGGAATCCCGTCGCAATCACCGTGATCTTCACTTCGTCCTTCATGGCTTCGTTCAGGACCACGCCGAAATTAATTTGAGCATCTTCGTTGGAAGTAGCCGCGCGAATCAACGAGCAAGCTTCGTTCACATCATGCAGACTGAGCCGGCTGGAACCGGTGATATTGATCAGTACACCGCGCGCGCCTTTTACACCACCCTCTTCCATGAGCGGCGAGCTGATGGCTTGACGGGCAGCTTCGATGGACGCATTTTCACCGGCCGCGGTTGCCGTGCCCATCATCGCGTAGCCCATTCCCAGCATGATGGCTCGAATATCGGAGAAGTCGCGATTGATCAGGCCGGGTGTGGTGATAATATCGCTGATGCCTTGCACCGCCTGACGAAGAATGTCGTCCGCGTTGCGGAATGCATCGAAGAAGCTGGTGCCGCGCGGAACCAGTTCCAACAACCGATCGTTCGGGACGGTGATGACGGTGTCTACCGTGCTCCCGAGGTCTGATAACCCTCGATCGGCCTGCTTCATTCGCCGCGGCCCTTCGAAAGCGAAGGGTTTGGTGACCACCGCAACGGTGAGCGCGTTCAATTCCTTCGCGAGCGACGCGACCACGGGCGCAGCTCCCGTGCCGGTGCCGCCGCCGAGACCGGCAGTGACGAACACCATGTCCGCGCCTTCCAGAACTTCGATGATTCTCTCGGTATCCTCCAGCGCCGCTTGACGGCCGAGGCCCGGATCCGAGCCCGCGCCCAAACCGTTCGTCACCTTGGATCCGATCACCAGCTTGTTCGGAACCGGGGACGCATTCAGCGCCTGAACATCGGTATTCATGATGTGAAATTCCACGCCCGTCAGCCCCTCATTCATCATGCGGGCGACGGCGTTCGAGCCTCCGCCACCGACACCTACAACTTTGATTTTGGTGCCGTGCAGAGCCTCTTCCTGAATGGCAAACTTCAATGCGTCCATAGCAAACCTCCCTCGTGGTTATCGAAACAGCAATCTCATCAATCCGGGAGCCTTACGCTTGCCTTCCCGTTTCATTTTCCACTTCGCCGAATATCGCGCCAGGCCGGTGGCCGTGGTCCAGGCTTGAGTACACAGCTCTTCGGGAAAATCCTGGACTCCGGCAGGCAGAGCATTGCGCGCCGGGCAATTCAACACGCGCTCAGCCATGTCGCACATGCCGTTCAGCATCGTTCCACCACCCGCCAGCACGATGCCTTCCAACAGCTTCTGATCCATGCCGATGGTGCACAGCTCCGCGCCCACGTGGATGAACAATTCTTCGGCGCGCGCTTCCAGAATCTCGTTCAACTGTTTGCGGGGCGCTTCGCGCGAGGGCCGATCGCCGGGCGAGGGCACTTCGATGTAGCTGTTGTCGGATGTCAGGCCGAGCATCGCGCACCCGTACTCCACTTTCAGCCGTTCGGCATCGGCATAGTTCACCTTCAATCCCACCGCCACGTCGCGCGTGAAATGATCCGCGGAGATAGCCAGGCTGCGCGCCAGCAGAACCGCCTCGCCGTCGTAAACCACCAAATCGGTCGAGTGCAGGCCGATGTCCACCACGGCCACGCCGCGCATCCGGTCTTCGTGGTCGATGGCCGTATACGCCGCCGCCACCGGCTCAAACACGGTCTCTTCGACGTGATACGAAGCTTGCTGCACCGCGGCTACAATCGAATCGTGCTCCTGCTCCGATACGGTCACCAGGTGAACGTTCGCTTCCAACCGTGAGCACGTCGATCCGCGCGGATAGCGTTTCCCCGAACGCCCGTCCAACGTGAAGTCCTGCGGGAAGAGATGCAGGATGGCGCGATCCTCTTCCAGACGGACCAATTCGCTGCGCTCCACCGCGTAGGCCATGTCCTCAAGCGTGACCACGTGCGGTCTTCCGAATTCATACCGGCCGCGGCTGTTGTGCCCATCGATGGTGCCGCCGCCGATGCCCACCACCATCGCGTCCACTTGAACCCGCGCTTCTTCTTCGGCCTGCCGCACCGCCGCTTGCACGCATGACGCCAGCGCTGCCTGATCCGCGAGCCTGCTCTTGCTCCAACCCGTAGACGGCACTTCGCCGTGCCCCAGATAGCGCAGTCTTTCGTCTTCGTTCACAAGAACCACGCAGCGAGTGCAGAAGCTTCCGGCGTCCAGCCCCACCGAAAGTTTCTCTTTATCGATCATCACCCGCCTCCAACGCCGTGATGCGATCGTCCAGCCGCAGATCGAACGAGGTTGCGTTCGGCATCTTGTGATGGATGTCCGCGAAATGATCCAGAAAGTTCTGGAGCCGCGGGGCGAAATTGCGGTCGCCCAACATCAGGACGATGGCGCTGCCCTCCAACTGCTCGGTGATTTTCAGATTGTCCAGGTCGACGGCGTCGGCTTCCGAAACATTTTTCGCCAGACCGCCAAGATCCTTCATGAGCCGCAACATCCGGCGGACGCGCTTGCCCCGCAGATCCTGATTGTCGCGAGGCTGAATTCCAGCCAGCACCGGAAGCTGGAACGGAGCCTTGGCCGGCGGATCCAGGATCACGCCGTCGCCGTCGATGAGCGCCCAGCGCGCCATGCTGTCGCCTTGCAGTTTTATAAACGCCACCGGCTGCCGTTCCGCGATGCGCACCACGATCCGATTCGGCCAAATGCGCTCGATGGATGCATCGTGAACCCAGCGGATATTCAGCAGCGCATTGCGGCGTTCGGCTATCGGAAGCAGATACAGGCTGCGGCCGTAGTCGTGCTCGAAAAGCCTGAGAATTTGCGCCCGCGATGCAAACTTCACGCCATCCAGCTCCAGGTTCGGACTCTCGAAGCCGTAATCCGCCGGACCGGGCAGGAAAAATCGTGGATCGCGAATCATGAACTGCTGGAGTCTTTGGGAGGTGTAGATTCCGGCGGTCAGCGTGACGGTGACGGCGGCGATAATCAACCCGTAGCGCAGCGCGATGCGCAAATTCCGTGCCCGGTTTTTCGTAGACGCCTGCGCCGCCATCTAGCGCCCCGTCCCTTTGTGAGGCTGGCAATCCTGCCAGCAGCCGGATTTCAGCCGGCTTCCCAAGTGCTCGACAATTAGCTGGGACAGCATACTAAGCGGCCTCCCGCAGTTTTTCCAGCACTCGCTCACCCACCTGCCAGACGTTCCCGGCGCCCAGCGTCAGCACCGCATCTTTCTCTCTCACGTTCGCGGCAACCGCCTCGGCTGTGCGCTCGATCGTACCCGTAAACTCCACCGAGCGCTGGCCGAAGTCGCGCATGCGTTGCGCCAGCACCAGGCCGGTGATTCCCTCGATAGGCTCTTCTGACGCCGCATAAATATCCAAGACGTAGACCACGTCGGCCTGATGAAAACTCTCGGCGAACTCGTCCATCAAGTGTTGAGTGCGCGAAAAGCGATGCGGCTGGAAGACGGCGTGTATCCGGGCAAAATTGCACAACTGCGCGGCTGCCAGGGTCGCGCGAATCTCGGTGGGGTGATGGCCGTAGTCGTCAATCACGGTGACCCCCCGGGCTGTGCCGCGCTTTTGAAACCTGCGGTCGACACCGGAAAAAGCCGCAATCGCTTCCCGAATCTTGTCGACGTTTACATCCAATTCCAGCCCAACTGCAATTGCGGCGGTAGCATTCAGCACGTTGTGGATGCCCGGCACGCGCAAGTGAAATTGGCCCAGGACCTGCCCGCGTGCGTGAACTGAAAAATGGCTTTCGAAAGCGCCGCAATCGGCGTCCACGACAGTCAGGCCGGCCTGCGGGCTTTGGCCGTAGGTTACCGTTCGCCGATTGACCGAAGGAAGAACCTGCTGCACGTTCTCGTCATCCAGGCACAGGATTGCGGCGCCATAAAAGGGAACCTTCTGCACGAATTCAACAAATGCGGCGCGAATCTCGACGATGGACGGATAGTGATCCAGGTGTTCCTGATCGATGTTCGTCACCACCGCCAGAATCGGGCTCAACTTGAGAAAAGATCCGTCGCTCTCGTCGGACTCCACCACCAGAAAGTCGCTATGGCCCACGCGCGCATTCGAGCCGCCCATGGCCGCCACCTTGCCGCCGACCACGACGGTTGGATCCAGTCCCGCGACACTCAGCACGCTCGCAATCATCGACGTCGTAGTGGTCTTGCCATGACTGCCCGCGACTGCGATACCGTACTTCAAACGCATCAACTCCGCCAGCAATTCGCCGCGCGGGATTACCGGAATTTTCAAGCGGCGAGCTTCCCGCACCTCGGAATTGTTCCCGTCCACCGCGGAACTGACGACCACAGCTTTCGCGCCCGTCACATTAGCCGCCGCGTGACCTTCCGTAATCCTGGCGCCGAGCTTTCCCAGCCGTTCTGTAGTAGCGCTGAGTTTTAAATCGGAGCCGCTGATTTCGTAACCCAAATTAAGCAACACCTCGGCGATTCCGCTCATGCCGATTCCACCGATCCCCACGAAGTGCAAGTGTTGTAATTTAAAAAACATTTTTAGCTTTTATTGTTTCGGCTTTGACGCCTAATGTCAATGGGCAAATGAAGCCTCCACCACGTCGGCTGCCCGCCGCGCGGCGTCCGGGTGCGCAAATCCCCTGGCTTTGGCTCCCATGCGCCGCAGCAATTCCGGCTGCGAGCTCAATCTTGAGATCTCCTCGAAAAGCCGGCCGCCGTCCATGTCCGCATCCGGAACCAGCTTCGCGGCGCCCGCCTTGGAGAATGCTTCGGCATTGCGGAGCTGATGTTGATCCGACGCGGTTGGAAGCGGCACCAGCACGGACGGTTTGCCGGCCGCGGCCAACTCGGCCATGGCGCCGGCGCCGGCGCGGCACACTACCAAATCCGCCTGCGCGAATGCCGCCGGCATGTCGTCGATGAAAGGCTTCAGCTCGCCCTCAATCCCGCTCTCTGCAAATTTTCGGGATAGCATTTCATGAGCCGCCATTCCGGTTTGGTGGATAAATCGGATGGGGAATTTGGCCTCGCGAAAATAACGCCAGCTTCCCAACGCGGCTTCGTTCAAAGTACGCGATCCCTGGCTTCCTCCGGTTATCAAGACCGTAACGTTCGACCCTGGCGGCTTGGGCGGAATCGCGAAGAATTCGGAACGTACAGGCAGGCCTGTAATCTCCGATCGTCCTTTCGGAAAGTAGCCTTCAGCCTCCGGAAAATTCAGAAGAGCGCGCCACACAAAGCGGCCGATCTGCCGGTTCGTCAGGCCCGGCACCGCATTGGGCTCCATCACCACCACAGGCAGGCGCTTCCACAACGCAGCCAACACCACGGGACCGGCCGCGTAGCCGCCCATGCTGAAAACGGCGGACGGCAAGTTGGCATTGATCATGGCCCGCACCCGCAATATGCTCAACGGAAGCTGGCCCAAGGTTTGGACGGTCCGTAGCGCGCCGACCCGTTTGAGTCCACCGATCTGGATATATTCCAACGGGAATCCGGCGGGCGGCACCAGCTTCGCTTCGAAACCCGTGCGAGTTCCGATGAAGACGCAGTCGTGGCCACGTCCTTTCAATTCGTGCGCCACCGCGAGCAGCGGAACCACGTGTCCGCCCGTACCTCCGCCAGCCATCATGATCGTCGCCATTTGAATTGGTGATTGAGGTGACTGGGAGCTGTGAAAAAATTGTGGCACAGGCATTCCTGCCGGTGTGGATCTTCAAGCGATTTTTTCACAGCTTCCTGCCACCACATTTAATCTGAGTGCTCGCTTACGCTCAATAGCATTCCCAGGCACATCAGCGTACTCATCAGCGAGCTGCCGCCAGCGCTGATCATCGGTAGCGGAATTCCCTTCGTCGGACCCATGTCCAGGACGACGCTGATGTTGATCATGGCCTGAATCACAATCGACGATGTCACTCCCAGCGCCAGGTATCGTCCGAAATCGTCGGGCGCAAGCCAACACACTTGCAAACCGCGCCACAGAATAATCATGAAACCGGCGAGCACTGCCGCACAGCCGAAAAATCCAAGTTCCTCGCCGATCACAGCGTAGATAAAGTCGGTGAACGCCTCTGGCAGATAGAACAATTTCTGCTTGCCTTGCATTAGACCCATGCCGGTTACGGCGCCGCTGCCGAGCGCGATTTTCGATTGGTACGCCTGATAATTCGGATCGCGGGTGGTAACGGACTGATTGAGATACTTCCTGATGCGGCCTTCATGATCGACCATCGAAACGACCTTGTATTGAGGGTCGAAGAATCCGACGATGCGCGCCAGCCGGTAGGGCTTAGAGACGATGAACGCGGCCGAGAACAGAAGCCCGGCTACAATCGCGGCGGTGACGAACTTGCGCTGCAGTCCGGCTACGTAGAAGACGATCGCGGCGGGCACGATCAGCACGATGGCGGTCCCCAGGTCGCCGAATCCAACAGTCGCGGCGAGCACTGCCAACGGCAGACAAACCGCCAGCATGGTGCGCTTGCTATTAATGGTGTCTTGCTTCAAAGTGACGAACCACGCCAGAAAAATCAACAATGCCGGCTTCGCGAATTCCGACGGCTGCAGAGTGCCCACTCCTTCCAAACGAAACCAGCGGTGGGTCTTGCTGTCGAGGATGGAAACCAGAATCTGCAACACCAACACGATTCCGACCGACCCGAAGGCCCACGCCGGACTCTGCAACGCCCGATAGTCGAGCTTCTTGAAAAACATGAGCACGATAAAGGAGACCGCCGCCCAGATCAGTTGCCGGCTCGCGTAATGCAGACTATCTTTGATTCTAGGATTCAGCTCCGCCACCACCGAGGAAGCGCTGTAAACCATCACAATGCCAAATCCAACCATCACCAGAATGGTGGAGAACAAGAGCCAGTCCGTCTTCAATCTGGGCACCATTACCTTGCTCCGTCCGCGAGCGCGTTTACCAATTCCTTAAAAATTCTGCCGCGCTGTTCAAAATTCTCGAACTGATCGAAGCTGGAGCAGGCCGGGGCAAGCAGCACCGTGTCGCCAGGCTCGGCGGATCGAAAGGCTTTTTGGACGGCAGCCGCCAAATTTCCGCATTGCATTACGGGGACTGCGCCGCTACCAAGATGGTCTGCAATTTTCCCAGCCGCCGCGCCGATCAGCAACGCGGCCCTCGCCTTGCGGCGCAACGGTTCACGCAGCACGGTGTAATCGCTGTTCTTATCCTTGCCGCCAAGGATGATCCACAGACCGCCCTCAAAAGCCCCGATGGCCTTGAGCGTCGCGTCCACATTGGTGGCCTTGGAATCGTTGTAGTATTCGACACCATCTATCTCGCGCACGAGTTCCAAACGATGTTCCACACCGGGAAATTTGCGAATCGCGGCGGCAATCCGCGGCAAGCTGGCGCCCGCGAGTTGGGCGGCTACGGAAGCGGCCATGGCGTTCTCGATGTTGTGCCGTCCGCGAAGTGGAATGTCTTTCGCGTTCATCAACACCTCGCCATTCAAGCGGATCTCGCCGTTTTCGAGCCACGCCCCCGGCGACACCGGACGCTCCAGGCTGAACCATTGCACCTTTGCCGGGGTGAGCTTTGCATACGCGGCGCAAATCGGATCGTCGGCATTCAGCACGGCGGAATCGCCGGCCTGCTGCGTTTCGAATAGACGCCCCTTCGCCGCCGCGTACTTCTCCAACGTGTAGTGCCGGTCCAAATGATCCGGCGTCACATTCAGGCACGCGGCTACGTCAGCGCGAAATGTTTCGATCGTTTCCAATTGAAAGCTCGATAGCTCCAGGACGTTCCACTGATCGTCCCGCGATGTCTCAACCAACGCGGTTGGCGGCGTCCCAATGTTGCCGCCTACCTGACATGCGATAGCGGCTTCGCGCAGGATATGGCCCGTAAGCGCCGTCGTGGTTGTCTTGCCGTTCGACCCGGTAATGCCCATGGTCTTGCCCTTCAAGAAAGGCGCTGCCAATTCCAACTCTCCGATGACGCGAACTCCACGGGCGCGGGTATTATTGAGCAGATCGAGGTTCGCCGGCACTCCGGGCGAAATCACCACCAGGTCCGCGTCTTGAAAAGCGGATTCGGTCTGTGGCTCGATCGTGATGCCCAAAACTTCTCCTGTCGCCTTTTCGTCCACTGCTCTAACCAAAGCGCCTTGCCGTTGTAGCAATCGCACGGCCGCGATTCCCGATCGTGCCATCCCCACTGCCACCACTTTCAAACCATCAAGTTTCATTCGTCCCACAACACGGCTCCCTCACGGTCACCATCAGAACCGCGACCGTCGACAAGAGGCTTCCTCCCCTGCCGGCCTTGTCCGCTGACAAGCTGAGGCTTAACCAGTGCCTCTCGCAAAGGGAGCGTCGTTTCTACCTCAGCTTCAACGTCGTCAACGCAAACAAAGCCATAACCAATCCTGCAATCCAAAAGCGCGTGATGATCTTCGACTCCGGCCAGCCCAACGCCTCGAAATGGTGATGGATCGGCGCCATCTTGAATATTCGTTTATGCCGTAGCTTGTAGCTGCCCACCTGCAAGATCACCGACAACGCCTCGATCACGTAAACGCCGCCGATGAAGAGCAGCAGTATCTCCTGCTTGATCAAAACCGCTACCACGCCTAACGCTCCGCCCAGCGCCAGCGATCCCACGTCTCCCATGAAAATCTCCGCGGGATGCGCGTTGTACCACAGGAATCCGATGGACGCTCCCACCATCGATCCGCAGAAAATCGTGAGCTCCGACGCCCCGGCCAGCCGCGCCAGATCAAGATATTCCGCGAAGCGCGCGTGTCCCGTGACGTACGTCAAAATGGTCATCGCGCCGGAGGCGATGATCATCAGCCCGATCGCAAGGCCATCCAATCCGTCAGTTAGATTCACGGCATCCGAAGCGCCGACGATAACCAGCACCATGAAGGCATAGAACCCCGCGAAGGCCAGTGGATATGTAAACCAGTTGTGCACCAAGGCATCGATCAGCAAATCCGGCTTGAACGATTTGAAGAATGGCACATTGATGTTGGTCGAGTAGGCCCGCTGAGCGTGCAGCGTCAGCAGCAAAAATCCGACGATCATCGCCGCCAGTACCTGCAGCAAAAACTTCTGCTTTACCGTAAGCCCCTGGTTCTGTTTCCTGCGTATCTTCGCATAGTCGTCGAAGAATCCGATCACGCCAAAGCTCACCATGCCGAACAGGGCGATCCACACGTAAGGATTCCGCAGATTCGCCCACAGCAGTGTGGGAACGACCACCGAGATGATGATCAGAATTCCACCCATGGTGGGCGTGCCGGCTTTCTTCATGTGCGACTTCGGCCCGTCCTCGCGAATGTACTGTCCCACTTGAAATTCCCGCAGCTTGCCGATCAGCCAAGGCCCCAGAAAGATGCATAGAAATAGCGCCGTCAGACTGGCCGACGCGGTCCGGAACGTCACGTATCCGAACTCGCGGAACGGCGTGAATGAGTGAAACAGCTTTTCGTAGAACAGCCAATAAAGCATTTAGGCCCACTTGGAAGCCATCATTCCAAGAACCTCTCTAGAGCCCGCTCCACGTGCGTGCCGCGTGAGCCCTTAAACAAAATCACGTCGCCTTCACGGGCGATCTTGCGCAGTTGGACGCCTGCTTCGTTGGGGTCTTCAAAAAAAAACGCGGCGTCGCCTGCTTGACCGGCTTCCCTGGCTCCATCAACCAGGTGGCTGGCAGCGCCGCGTATACCAACGAGCACATCAATCCCTGTCTTGGCGACATAGCTTCCCACGTCGTGGTGCAGGGCCTCGGACCAACGGCCGAGTTCGAGCATCTCCCCCAGCACCGCGATCCGCCGCTTAGCTGGTATATCCCGGAGCACATTGATCATCATGCGCGCCGCGCCGGGATTGGAGTTGTAGCAATCGTTCAAAATCAAAATGCCTTTGTGTCGCAGCCGCTCGCCGCGCATCGAACCGGGTTGCAGCTCCCGCACGATTCCCGTAAGCTGCTCCGGCCGGATACCGAATATTCCTGCCACGGCTATTCCAGCGAGCAAATTGGAGATGTTGTGCTTGCCTATGAGCGGACTTTCAAACCGGATACCACCGACCGAAAATCGGACCCCCTCGCTGGAGGTTTCCAAATTGTCCGCGCGGATATCCGCGCCTTCGCTGAATCCGAACGTGATCACTCGGCCACGGTGTGCATTTCGGAATCCGGCCACAAGCAGATCGTCCGCATTCAGTACCGCGATGCCGTCCGGCGGTAAAGCCTCGATGAGTTCACGCTTGGCCGCGGCCACCGCCTCAATGGAATCGAAAGATTCCATGTGCGCATGCCCCACGTTGGTCACGACACCAATCCTGGGTTTCGCGATGCGCGACAAATCGCGGATCTCACCGGCGTGATTCATTCCAATTTCGAGAACCGCCACACGCGCCTCATCCGGCAACCTCAAGATCGATAACGGAACGCCCACGTGATTATTGAAATTCCCATACGTCTTTCCCACCCGCATGGCCACGGCGAGCATGGCGGCAATCACATCCTTGGTGGACGTCTTGCCCGCGCTGCCGGTGACACCCACTACATCGCCGCCCCAGTTGTCGCGCGCCCAGGCAGCAACATTTTGGAGTGCCTGCAAGGTATCGGGCACAACCAGCACGGGACCGTCGAATGACCGGCTCGCTATCGCAGCCACAGCGCCTTTGTTGAACGCGGTGTCGACATATGCGTTTCCGTCGTGGTTCGGCCCTTCCAGCGCGACAAACAAATCCCCGGCTTGAATCGTGCGCGAATCTACGCTGGCGCCCCGGATCAGGGCGTCGCTTCGAACCGGACTTCCGAGTACTTCCGCCACTTGTGTAACCGTAAACTCCACCTATTACCCGCCACCCGCCAGCACGCGCCGTGCTACTTCACGGTCGTCAAAATGTATGACGCGATCCTTCAAAACCTGATACGTCTCGTGACCTTTTCCGGCGAGAATTACAATGTCGCCCGGTTTCGCCTCGTGCAAAGCGGCGCGAATCGCCTTCTCGCGGTCCGGCTCCACGATATGTGGAGTGTCGTAGCGCCGTAGTCCAACCAGAGCGTCGTTCATGATGGAGATTGGATCTTCCGAACGTGGATTGTCGGACGTCAGTACTACAAAGTCGCTGGCCTCGCCCGCCGCCATGCCCATCAATGGCCGCTTTGAGCGATCGCGATCGCCGCCGCAACCGAAAAGAGTGATGACGCGCTTGGGATGCAGCTCGCGAGCCACGGCGATTACACTTCGCAAGGCGTCATCTGTATGCGCATAGTCCACCACTACCAGAAACGGCTGGCCCGCTGCGACACTTTCGAAACGGCCCGCCACGTGACGGCACTCTGCAATTCCCTTGGCAATCGTTTCCCAATCGAAGCCATAGCTCAATGCCGCGCCGCATGCGGCCAGAATGTTATACGCGTTGATTTTTCCAACCAGGACGGAGTGGATCCGAACTTTCCTGTCTTGGTGGGTTACGGTGAAGCGGAGTCCGCCGAAATCCATCTCCAATTCGGATCCTCGCAGATCGGCGCCTTCGCCGAAACCGTAATGTAATACTTGTGTTCCCGCCGCAACCCGAATATCTTTGCCGCGCGGATCGTCGTGGTTGATCACGGCCCAGCTCGGCGGCGGCGCGCCTTCAGGCGAGAACAGCATCTGTTTCGCCGCGAAGTAGGAATCCATGTCGCCGTGAAAATCCAGATGATCGCGCGTGAGATTCGTAAACACCGCGGTATGGAACTGAATGCCATAAACGCGGTCCAGCGCCAGGGCGTGAGAGGAAATCTCCATGGTCGCGTGGGTGCCGCCGGCGCGCTCCAGGTCGTGAAAAATCCGGTAGAGGTCCAGCGATTCGGGCGTGGTGTTCACCGCTGTCCGCACCTCACCCGCCACACGGTATTCAATTGTGCCCACCAGCGCGGTTGTTTTGCCCGCTGTGCGCAATACGGCGTCGATGAGCGACGAAGTTGTCGTCTTTCCGTTTGTTCCGGTCACGCCTGTCAACCCGAGCCTCTCGTCCGGCTTGTCAAAAAAATTGCGCGATGTCAGCGCCAGCGCTCTGCGGCCACGCTCCACCTCAATCCACGGCCCTTGAAATCCGTCTGGTGGCGGAAGCTCGCTCACCACCGCGGCGGCGCCTTCCGCCATGGCCGCCTGCCCGAATTCACGCCCGTCCGTCTTGGATCCTGGAAACGCGAAGAACAGATAGCCCGGTTCAACGCGCCGCGAATCGTACTCTATTCCCGCGATCGAAATCCTTCTCAAATCCCCTGGCAATTCCTTCCGGACACCCACGCCCTGGAGGACCTTTTCGAGGATCATGATTTGCTGCTAGCGCCCAAATTGCACGCGAACGCTCTGTCCCGAGGGTAGAATCCTGCCTGGCTCGGGAAACTGCATTCGCGCAATTCCCACACCCGCGAATTCCAGCGGAAGACCCAACGCCGCCGATTCCTGAATCACGTCCCGCAAACTTTTCCCTTGAAAATTCGGCACGCGCGGCCCGGCCAAATCGCGGCCCGAGTCCAACTTTCCCGATGCCAAAAAAGTCCGCTGGTCCGAAGTGGAATCTGCGGAGACTGCCGGTCGGTCGTCGGCAGACAAAGCATCTTCCGCTCGGACCAGCGGGGGAGGTAGGGCAGCACCCAAGCCGGCGATGGCGACGTCGTTTTCATCGGCCTGCTCGCCGTCAGGGGACGGAAGCGTCTCGGGCAAATCTTTTGGCACATCCATCATGCGCAGCGCGGCCGCGGCCACTTCGCGAAACGCCGGCGCGGACGTAGGGCCGCCGTAACCAGCCAGGCCCTGAGTGCCGTTCACGGTAACCACCACCACGATGGCCGGATTGGTCACGGGCGCAAAACCCATGAAAGATGCGTTGTAGTAATGCGTGTATTGATGCGTGCGGTAGTCGTAGATCTGAGCGGTTCCGGTCTTGCCGGCCGACGTATAGCCGGGAATCCGGGCATACTTGTGCGCCGTTCCATACGTCTTGATCACTACGCCTTCCATCATTCGCCGCATGGTGATGGCTGTCTCCGGCCTCAGGACGCGAACAGGTTGTGCAACCGGCGTGTCCATGGTCAGCCGGGGCTTTACCAGAAATCCTCCGTTGGCAATTACCGAGCACGCCTGGGCAAGCTGCAGCGCCGTCACTCCCACCTCATGCCCCATCGCGACTGAACTGAGAGAAGTCTTTTCCCAGCGCTTCAAG
This sequence comes from uncultured Bryobacteraceae bacterium, assembly GCA_955652915.1. Classification (GTDB taxonomy): domain Bacteria; phylum Acidobacteriota; class Terriglobia; order Bryobacterales; family Bryobacteraceae; genus Palsa-89. Next base: position 4,765 of record CATPCJ010000483.1, on the reverse strand, counting down.
GGCCGCAGTATTCCAGAGGATTCTCCGGGCAGCGGCAGACCGGTCTTCGTACCGAAACCGAATCGGCGCATATAGTCGAACATGTAGAATGGGCCAACTTGCAGACCAATATTGATGGCGCCGATGTTGCTGGAGCGAGCCAGCACATCTTCCATCGACAGCGCGCCATAAGAGTTGTGGTCATGGATGACGCGTCCGGGCATCCGGAAAATTCCATTGCCGCAATTGACCATGGTCTCCGGCCGGATTCGCGTGGTCTCCAGCGCCGCCGAAAGCGTGATTACCTTGTAAACGGAGCCGGGCTCAAAGGGCGCGGTCACCGCCAGGTTCTCACGCGCCTGTATCGTCTCTCTTTTTGGAACTTCGTTAGGGTCGAAGGTTGGATAGTTTGCCAGCGCCAGCACGTCGCCCGTCTTCGGATCGATGACCACGATGGATCCCGATTTTGCGTGATGCTCGTCCACCAATTTTTTCACTTCCCGTTCGGCCACGAACTGCACGCGGGAATCGATGGTCAGCTTGAGATCCTGGCCGGGCTGCGGTTCGCGCGGCACAGTGGATGCGAATCCGCGCTTTTGAACATCGCGCGTCAGACGCATCTCGCCGGGATGACCCTTTAGCTGGCTGTTGAAGAACTGCTCTACACCGCCGTTACCCTTCCCTTCGAAATCAACGCCGCCGAGCACGTGCGCCGCCAGCGACTTGTTGGGATAATAGCGCCCGCTCTCCATCCGAAACTCAATCCAGTCCAGCTTCAGGTCGCGCAGGCGCTGCGCTTCTTCGCGAGAGATCCTGCGCTTCACCCACAGGAACCCATTCTTGTTTTCGACAGCGGTCTGCATCCGGGCCAACAGTTCGCGTGCGTCCAGGTTCAAGATTTTCGAAAAGATATCCGCCGCGATGCCTATGTCCGGGATGCGGAGTGGATCCACGACAACGGACTCGGCGAGCAGGCTCATCGCCAACCGCTGGCCGCACCGATCCACTATCGTGCCGCGCGGCGCTTGCAATTCCACCACTTGTTGTTGCTGCTGCTGCGCCAGCTTTTGATAATCCGCGTGGTGAACGATTTGAATCTGGATCAGGCGGGCCACGATCACCGCGGCCCAGGCGAATGCCAGCTTGGCCAGCAAATGCACGCGTCTTGTCGTTATGGAACCCATGGCAAATCCTCGACGCTTCCTGTTTCTGACCGGATGCGTTTTACCGCCGGGCGGCTTGCAGCACTGAATCCTGCTTCGCATCCAGATACACGACGCTCTGCGGCGCCGGGTCCACAAACCGTTGGATCCTGGCCAGCTCTTCGAGGCGCGCCGGGTTCAACAATCTCGACTCCTGCAGCTCGAGCGCTGCCCGATCCAATTCCAAACGGGCGCGTTCCTGCCGCAGCGCTTCCATTTTGTAACCGGTAACTAAACCATTCAACGTGGGAAACAGCAGGCCGATCACCACCGTCGCCAACCCGAAGGTCGATCCGATCAACTTCCAGCAAGTGCGGCGGGCGGCAGGATCCGTTTCGCGCAGCACGTTCGCGTTGTTAATGCGCTTTATGTAAAAAAACACGTCTTCATTAGGGAACTGAGGGATCGCGAACGGATCTTCCAGTTCCATCACACGGGTTCGCGGCGCGGTTCGTTCGGAACCTTTCACCGCCATGAATCGATCGAGGATAGTTGCCAGGGTTGCCATGTTATTTATTGATCTCGACTACTTCATCTCCAGCGCGCGCAATTTTGCGCTCCTGCTGGGAGGGTTGATTGCCGTCTCCTCTGGTGCCGGCCTGACGACGTGCTTGTTGAGCAGTGTTGCTCTCCCCGCGCGGGCCAAGGCCTGAAAGCTCTGTTTCACTTTGCGATCTTCGAGCGACGTGAACGAAATAACAACGAATCGTCCGCCGCTCTTTACCAAATCCGGTGCGATTTCCAGCAGTCTGTCCAACTCTCCTTGTTCGTCGTTTACCGCCATGCGTAAGGCCATGAACGTTTGCGTGGCTGGATGCAGTCTGCTCGTACGAGGCACGACCGATTCGATCACTTGCGCCAATCGCTGAGTGGTATGAATCGGCCGCGCACGCACGATTGCTCTGGCTATTTTCCGTGATCTCCTTTCTTCGCCGAAAAGATAAATCAAATCGGCTAATTCCTTTTCTTGGGTGAAATTGACAATATCGCTGGCCGTCTCCCCCTGGCTGCGGTCGAGTCGCATATCCAGTGGGCCATCCGCCATCAGCGAGAATCCGCGCTCCGGCTCGGTTAGTTGAAATCGGCTCACGCCCAGATCGCTCAACATGCCGTCCACCCGCTCCACTCCATTCGCCGGCAGCGCCGAACGAAGCTCCCCGAAAGATCCGTGACGATATCGAATTCTGTTCGCCCACTCCGCCGTGTTGCTCTTGGCCATCTCCAGCGACTCCGCATCCCGATCGTTCGCGATTACCAATCCCGTGGTCAGCCGCGCCGCGATGGCGCCGAGATGTCCGCCCAGACCGGCGGTTGTATCCAGGTAAATTCCGTCCGGACGAATCCCCAGGTATTCCAGGCATTCGCCGAGCATCACGGGAAAGTGCATGGCCCCTCACTACACGAATCCCTTCCGCTCGGCAGCCTCGTTGGCTTGTTCGAGCAGGGCTTGCGACTTCTCGAGTTGCGCGTTGTATTCCGCCGTCGAGTAAACGTTGATGCAACCTTCCGGAGTAGCTTCCATCCAAATCTCTTGGCCTTCGATGCCCAGCAGCCGCCGCAGGTTCGTAGGTATCAGTACCTTCCCACCCGCGTCCACCTTGGCGTCTTCGCCATAGTGCCTGGCAATCTGAGATAGCGCTTTGGCCAGCGGTGGATTTTCCAGCGCCACCGCCTTCAATCTGATTTCGTTTTCCTTCCAAACCAAAATCGGGTACAGTTTAGCTATGCGTTTGTCGGTCGTGGTCACGAATAGTCGGCTATCTTCAAGGCTTTCAATGAACTCCTTGAAGTTGACCGGCAGTTTGAGGCGGCCCTTGTCGTCCACATGGGCGGAATATGCCCCACGCGGTGGGTCCAACCTCGTTTTGGAAGTTTCGTCGGCCATTTTGTTACACTTTAGAACACTTTAAGCCTAAACGGATTCTGACACGAAGACCCATTTCGATGCAAGTACTTTTTTTACTATGGGTTCGACGGGAGTGTCCCATTCCCGCACACCACCATCCCTAGTAGCCTCTTTTCAGGGTGCCGTTTATGTACTACCCCGATCCCGCCTACCAGGTCCGTAGCGCGCATACGTTACCGAACTTGGCTTCGTTTTCGCGGGCGTTCTCCCCTTATATAACGGAACTGCGGAAGCCTACCCCAGCCCCCAGCCCCGAGAGTTGTACACTAAACTAAGCTATGCCGAAACTCACACACTCCCTTGCCGCAGCGATTCTCGCGTCTGCTCTCAGCGTTTCAGCGCAGGTGCAACAACAGGAAGCCAAGTTACCGGCGCCCTTTGCCACGCCGTCCGTGGACAACGGCCCGCGAGTTGTAGCTCGGCCGGAAGGCGCGCAATTGCAGGTGCCGCACGGATTCGAGATGGAGGAATACGCCACTGGTTTCCAAACCCCGCGCTTCATGCTCACCGGTCCGAGTGGAGAAATCATAGTGAGCGACAGCTCCGCCGGCGCGGTCTACGTTTTGGTGGACAAGAATAAGAGTTACAAGAACCCCGAGCGCAAAAAGATTCTGGAAGGGCTTACCCGTCCCTACGGTCTTGCGATTTGGAAAGACTATCTCTACGTAGGAGAACAGACTTCAGTCAAGCGCTATAAATACGACTCGAAGAACATGACGGCGGGGTCTGGCGAGGAAATCGCTTCGCTCAAAGAGTTCACACAAAGCCATTGGACTCGCAGCCTGCTTTTTGATCGGAAGGGCGAAAAACTTTACGTGGGCGTGGGCTCCGGCTCGAACGTGAACACTGGCGAGAATCCGATGCGTGCGGCCATCAACCGTTTCAATCCGGACGGCAGCGGTCACGAAATCTTCGCGTCTGGCACGCGTAATCCGATCGGTTTGCACTGGTATCCGAACTCAGACACGCTGTGGGCCGCCGTTCAGGAAAGGGATGCCTTGGGAGACGATCTGGTGCCGGACTACTTCACGCATATTCAGCAAGGCGCGTTTTACGGATGGCCCTACGCCTATGCCGGGCCGCATGAAGAACCGCGACACAAAGGCGAGCGGCCGGACTTGGTGGCCAAAACCATCCCCGGCGATATTCTTTTGCAGTCGCACGTCGCGGTGCTGGATTTTCTGTTTTACACCGGCAAGCAATTTCCGGCGGAATACCAGGGCGGCGCCTTCATCGCGATGCACGGTTCATGGAATCGTTCGAAGCGTGTCGGCTATGAGGTGGCCTTCGTTCCATTCAAAAACGGCAAGCCGAGCGGTCCCGTTCGCGACTTCTTGACGGGATGGGTGATATCGCCGGAATCGCGCGAGGTTTGGGGGCGGCCGGTAGCGATCATGCAATTGCCTGATGGCAGCATCCTGGTTTCCGACGATGGCGGCAAGAAAATCTGGCGGATTTCTTACAAGGGCTAGCGCGGCCGGGTGCCTGCTGGTTGCCATCGCTGCATCCGGGGCTCAGACTCCGCCGCTAAAGGAATTCAGTCGTTAGAAAACTTCTGCTGCTTTGTCCGGTGAAATGTTCGGTTTAGGTTGAACAGGCTCGGCTGGGACCGCCACCCTTACCTGATCTGGTAAGTCGACCGTTACTCCTAACCGCCCCAGCCGTTCCACCAGACGCT
>CATPCJ010000482.1 GCA_955652915.1 uncultured Bryobacteraceae bacterium | reverse complement strand
GCGTTGGTGGCGTATGTCCGGGGGCGGGCCATTACGTAACGTAGTGTACGCGTTACGGAACCGTGGGTCAAGTGGCCTATCCGTCCCCCAACCCGACCCCGAGCGTGTTCGGGCCGGAATTGAGATTGGCTCACAAAAAAGCAGCGGCCTCTGCCATAGTCCGTCGTGTGAAGGAACAGACGTTTGGCAAGCGGGCCGCTGGGTGCCAAGGGTAGCAGCCGGTGAATCGGGTGACGGTCGCGACCTGGTCGCGGTCGAGGGCGCTCCTTCTTCTTCTCTTGTCCTTTATACGAGTAATGGGGCAGAACTCGATGAGGACCCGTCGAGGAGGTGCCCTCGGAGGGCCGGGATGGACGTGGTGCACGTCGAGTCTATGAAGCGCTACCCGGCTGCTTGCAACACGTACGACTGCCCCCGGTGCGGGCCGGATAAGGCGTATTTCAACGGTCAGCTCGCGGCAGCCAGTCGGCCTGAGCGGATGCTGACGCTGACTGGCGCAGGCTCGGATTTTCAGGAGACGCGCGAGCGGGTGAAGACCTTGCTCCATCGGATGCGCGATCGAGGGCGCGCCTTCGAGTTCTTCTGGGCGGTTGAGGAAAACCCCCGCGGGACCGGAAACCACGCCCACGGCGTGCAGCACGGCGATTACTGCGCGCAATCGGTGCTTCAGAAGGTGTGGGGGGCGATCGTGTACGTCGAGCGTATTCGGGTCGAGGTTGAGGCTACCCGCTACGTCATCAAGTCGGCGGCGAGCAACTACGTCACGAAAGGTACGACGGTTGACCTAGACGCTCATCGAGCCAGGAATGGGGGCCGCGCTGCTCATTGGACGCGCGGGTTCATGAGGCTTGATACCGGCGAACCTCAGACGGCGACGGCGCTGCGCGGTGTGCTCGGTCGTTCGTCGATGCCTGGTCCGTGGCTGATGGTGCCATCGCATGTGTCGGTGTCGCGAGAGGACGTGCGGCGTTTGCTGACGGCGCAGTTGAATCATCGAGGGATGGTTGCGTGAGGACGGGTGCTGTGTGCGTGCGGATGATGCCCGACGCTGACGGGTGGGTTGTGACGTACGCGTGGCATGCGACGGGCCGGTGTTGGGACTCCGCGCGGTGCGATTTGCCGGGGACGCTGCTCTTCCGTTTGGTGTGCAGGCATTTCGGCGTCTGTCAAGGGTGCGGGGCGTACGAGCGGCTGACCGCCCCTGCCGATGGGTACGGGGGTGCCACGGGGGCTGGTTGCTGCATGCAGTGCGTTGCGGAGCTGGCCTTCGGGATGGCGTGGTGTCGTCAGGACGCGATGGCGGAATCGGTGGTGGTGGAGGTGGCGTGATGTGGGGTGGCGACGAGGACGACGAGGACGACGACGACTGGGCGGCGTGCAGATAGGGAGCTATCTGCACCGCGGCGGTTCATGTTCGGTGGTGCGGCGGGCGCGTAAAGGGTGGCGTCCGCCGCGGTGCGAAAAGGAGGCCAGAAAAATGGTCGAGGAAGTGGCGAAGGTGAAGAAGAAGTTGGGGCGTCCGCGGATGAACGCGGAGGAGCGGTTGGTGTACGTAAGTGCCCGCATGCGGCCGGGTGACGTTGAGAAGCTCGTGGAGGCCGCACATCGGCGCGGGATTCCAACGGGGTCGGTGCTGCGGGACTCGATCAACGCGTTCTTGGTGCTGCTTGAGCATCCAGGCACGGTGACGAGGGCGGGTCTCGAGGATCTGCGGGTGCAGCTGGGCTACGACCAGGTCGCCGGCGGGGGCCGGCGCGCGGAGCCGCGTCAGCGGCCGGCGTCGACGGTCCCGACGGTGGAGGGCCGGAGTCGAGGTCACGGCAGGCGTTGAGGATGACCAGGCGGCGGCCTAGCTGGACGTTGACTGAGGCGGAGCGGCAGGCGGAACTCGAGGTTGATCGGAAGCGGCGCGAGTACCTGGCGTCGCTGCCCCGACGGCCGGAGTCGACGCTGACGCCGTCTGAGCTGGCGAGGCTGCACCGGGAAATCGCCGCCAAGGTGCGCAGCTCGCAGGGTGAGCCGCCTCCCTGGTAGCAGGGGTGTCAGGACACAGGGGGCGCGGTTCTCGAGGCTCCTAGGCCCGGAGGATGGCACGCGACCGGGAAGTGTAACGCGTGTGCTGCGTTACGTTAGTCTGGGAGGGCCTTCCCAAAGGCGCCGGCGGCTTGGAGGGCGATGCGCTGGACCCGGTCGCGGTCGTCGCTGGCCTTGAGCGCGGCTTGAACCGCCGGCATCTCACGGGCGAGAGCGCTGCACATGCGGTCGAAGACGTCGGGATCGCCTTCGGCCAGGCGCCACAGGGCGGTCTCGACGGATCGGCCTAGGAGGCTTTCGGCGCTGCACACGTGGTGGCGCTCTCGGTAGGCGTGCTGGCGCTCGGCGTTGGTGGCGTATGTCCGGGGGCGGGCCATTACGTAACGTAGTGTACGCGTTACGGAACCGTGGGTCAAGTGGCCTATCCGTCCCCCAACCCGACCCCGAGCGTGTTCGGGCCGGAATTGAGATTGGCTCACAAAAAAG